>NZ_JBWKZE010000046.1:0-33225 GCF_059424205.1 Pseudomonas sp. GW456-12-1-14-TSB6 | reverse complement strand
GCTCCGCGTCCCTTCCAGAGCTGGAACGCGGAGCGTCCCTTGAGGCATTCCCACGCAGAGCGTGGGAACGATCTCGCGTGAGGTCAGCCCTCAGGTTTGAGGATCAACACCGCCAGCGGCGGCAAATTCAGCTCCAGCGACAACGCCTGGCCGTGACTGGCCACCTCTTCGGTGAACGCCCCGCCACCATTGCCATAGTTGGAACCGGCGTAGGTGTCGGCATCACTGTTGAGCAATTCCTTCCAGCGTCCGGCAAACGGCACACCGACCCGGTAAGACTGGCGCGGCACCGGGGTGAAGTTGGCCACCACCAGCACCGGCGTGCCGTCCTTGCTCCAGCGCAGCCATGCGTAAACGCTGTTGATCGCATCATCGCCGATCAACCACTGAAAGCCTTGCGGCGCATCGTCCTGCTCGTGCAGCGACGGCTCTTCGCGGTAGAGCCGGTTGAGGTCGCCGACCAGTTTCTGCACGCCTTGGTGTTCCGAATATTGCAGCAGATACCAGTCCAGTTGCTGGTCGTGGTTCCACTCGCGCCACTGACCGAACTCGCAGCCCATGAACAGCAACTTCTTGCCCGGATGGGTCCACATGAAGCTCAGGTAGGCGCGCAGGTTGGCGAATTTCTGCCAGCGGTCGCCGGGCATCTTGTCGATCAGCGAATGCTTGCCGTGAACCACTTCGTCGTGGGAAATCGGCAGGATGAACCGCTCGGACCAGGCGTAGACCAGACCGAAACTCAATTCGTTGTGATGATGGGCGCGGTAAACCGGATCCTGCTGAATGTAATGCAGCGAATCGTGCATCCAGCCCATGTTCCATTTGTAGGCAAAACCGAGCCCGCCCTGCTGGGTGCTCTGGCTGACGCCCGGCCACGCTGTGGACTCCTCGGCGATCACCAGCGCGCCCGGTGCTTCCAGTGCCACCACGTCGTTCAAGTGCCGCAGGAAGTCGATGGCTTCCAGGTTCTCGCGACCGCCATGACGATTGGGCACCCACTCGCCGGCCTTGCGCGAATAATCGCGATAGAGCATCGACGCAACCGCATCGACCCGCAGCCCATCAACGTGGAAATGCTTCAACCAGTGCAGCGCCGACGCCAGCATGTAGCCGTGCACTTCGGTGCGGCCCAGGTTGTAGATCAGCGTGTCCCAGTCCTGATGAAAACCTTCTTGCGGGTTGCCGTACTCATACAACGCCGTGCCATCGAACTGCGCCAGACCGTGGGTATCGGTGGGGAAATGCGCCGGCACCCAGTCGAGAATCACACCGATGCCGGCCTGATGGCAGGCATTGACGAAATCGCCGAACTGCTCGGGCGTGCCGTATCGCGCACTGGGAGCGAACTGCGACAGCAACTGATAGCCCCAGGAACCGCCGAACGGGTGCTCCATGATCGGCATCAGTTCAATGTGGGTGAAGCCCAGCTCCTTCACGTAGGGGATCAAGCGCTCGGCCAGTTCCGGCCAGGTGTACTGACGCGCCACTTCGCCGAGATCATCGAGTTCGCACTGCCAGGATCCGGCGTGCAACTCATAGATCGACAGCGGCGCGCTGTGCTGCTGGCGCTCGTGGCGGCTGCTCATCCAGTCCTGATCCTGCCAGTCGATCTGCAACGGCGCGGCGACTTTTGACGCAGTGTCCGGCGGCAGGCTGGTGGCCAGTGCCATCGGGTCAGCCTTGAGCGGCAGGATGCCGTGAGCACCGAGGATTTCGTATTTGTACAGCTCGCCCGCCTGCAGGCGCGGAATGAACAATTCCCACACGCCAGACGGATGTCGCAGGCGCATCGGATGCCGTCGGCCATCCCAGACGTTGAAGTCACCGACCACCGACACCCGCCGGGCATTCGGCGCCCACACGGCGAAACGTACACCGTCGACGCCATCGACGGTTTTCAACTGTGCGCCGAGGCAACTGCTGAGGTCGCGGTGATTGCCTTCGGCAAACAGGTACAGGTCCATTTCACCGAGCAACTGACCAAAGCTGTAGGGATCTTCCGCGACCTGCTCGCCACCGGCCCAGCGGGTGCGCAACAGGTACGGCCGTGCGCCCTCGAAATGCCCGACGAACAGCCCCGGCGTTTCGGTAGCCTCCAGCGGACCGAGTTCTTCGCCACTGTTTTTATCGACGACAGAAACACTCAACGCGCCGGGCAGATACGCCCGGATAAATTGCCCGCCGGCGCCATCGCCGTGGGGGCCAAGAATGGAAAACGGGTCGTGGTGTTCTGCGCGCACCAAGGCATCAATGTCTTTTGCAGTGGGCAGCAATCTTTCTTTAGCGTGACCCTGTTCCCTGTTCGAGAAACTCATGACTACTCTCCACCAAGATCGGAAAAGGGTTTGAGCCCCGTCAATAACCCATACAGACCGTGCAGCGGCACGGGCAGCCAGGTGGGGCGATTTTCGGCTTCATAGGCCACTTCGTAGGCCGCTTTCTCCAGACCGAACAACGCCAGTGCGGCGTCGGCACCTTCAGGATCTTGCCAGGCATGATCAAGACTAGCTGCCGCCTGACGATATGCCTGGAGAAATGCTTCACGGGCTTCACGCAGGTAACGCTCCGTGACCCGCCGACGCGCGGCTTCGGCCTCGGGGCTGTTGTCGACGTTGTGCACATTCAGCGCCATCGCGGCGGCATAGTCGAAGGAGCGCAGCACTCCGCTGACGTCCTTGTACGGACTGTGCTTGCCACGGCGCTCGGCCAGTGGCCGCGCCGGTTCGCCCTCGAAGTCGATCAGATAGGCATCGCCCTTGATTACCAGCACCTGCCCCAAATGCAGGTCGCCGTGGACACGGATCCGCAGACCGCCGGCGGATTGCTTGGCCAGTTCCTGCACGTGGGCAAGGATGGTTTTCTTGTTGTCGAGCAAACGAGCGACCAGCTTCTGATCCGCCGCATCGAGCTCGCCCTGATGCTGTTTGAGCAGCTTCAGCGCATGCTCGACCTGCGCCGCGACATCCTTGCCGGTCGCCTGAGCATCCTTGGCCGAACTGACTTGCGGCGCGAAGTCCTTGTTGTCGCTCGGCGCTGCCAATACCTGATGCATTTCCCCCAGACGCTGGCCGAGCATGCCGGCGAAATCCTTCAGCTCACCGAGGGCGTTGTAGTGTTGCGCCTGCTCGGACACGGCGTCAGCCAGTTCGTCGCGCAGCGCCCGTTCGAGGTTGTTCTGCGTCCATTCCCAGGCGTCGCCCTGATTGCTCAGATAGCCCTGTGCAATCATCAATAGATTGTCTTCACCATCGGCGCCGCGGCGAATCACCGAACCCAGCAGCGGTGAGATATTGGCAAATCCGGCTGCGGTCAGGTAAGCGCTCATCTCCAGTTCCGGGTGTACGCCAGAAGCGACTTTTCGGATCAGCTTAAGTACCAGACTGTTGCCGATCACCACTGAACTGTTGGATTGCTCGGCGGACAGATAGCGCACTTCGGATTCCGCGCCGAGGCCGAGTTTTTCCAGTTGCGGCGTCGCCTCGAAACGGATCTCGCCATCACTGGACTCCAGCACCGTACCGCCCTGCATGCCTTGCAGCACCGCGCGAACAAATGCTTCAAGACTGAACGCATCGGTAATCAACCCGACCTGACGAACCCGGCGCACTCGGGCCAGGGCCAGTTGTTGCGGCAACGCCGGCCCGACCTGATCTTCGGCAATGAAGCCGAACGGCAGTTGATAGCGACTGGTCTGCCCGCCGCTCTGCACTTCGATTTCGCTGAACAACACCGGATGCTGCGCATCGCCGAAGCGCACGCCGTAGGCCAGTTTCACCTGGTCGATGGCCGCGTCCTTGCCGGCGAACCAGCGGCGGTTCTGCAGCCAGCTCGGCAGGATCGCCTGCTCAAGGGTGGCGCGGGACGGCGCCTCGAGCAGTTCTTCCATGCGTTTTTTCAACACCAGCGTGGTGAAGTCCGGCAGGCTCTGCGCAGGTTCCACGTGCCAGCTCGGCATCTGGTTTTCCGCCGCCAAGCCGAACCAGTAGAAACCGTAGGGCGGCAGGGTCAGCAGGAAACTCAACTGGCCGATGGGCGGGAACGCGTTACCACCGAGCATTTCCACCGGCACCATGCCGACGTAGGCCGACAGGTCGAGTTCCACCGCTTGTGCACTGCGTGACACGTTGGCTACGCACAGAATGATTTCGTGCTTGCCGTCCGGCCCGGTGTATTCGCGGGTGTAGGCCAGCACGCGACGGTTGGCCGGCGACAACATCTTCAAGGTGCCACGACCGAACGCCTTGGATTGCTTGCGCACGGTCAGCAGGCGTCGGGTCCAGTTCAGCAGCGAATGCGGGTCGCCGGCCTGGGTTTCGACGTTGACCGACTGATAGCCGTATTGCGGGTCCATGATCGGCGGCAACACCAGACTGGCCGGGTCGGCGCGGGAGAAGCCGCCGTTGCGGTCGATCGACCATTGCATCGGCGTACGCACGCCGTCGCGGTCGCCCAGATAGATGTTGTCGCCCATGCCGATTTCATCGCCGTAATACAGGGTCGGCGTGCCGGGCATCGACAGCAGCAGGCTGTTGAGCAACTCGATGCGGCGGCGGTCGCGCTCCATCAGCGGCGCCAGACGTCGACGGATGCCGAGGTTGATCCGTGCGCGACGGTCGGCCGCGTAGTAATTCCACAGGTAGTCGCGTTCCTTGTCGGTGACCATCTCCAGCGTCAGTTCATCGTGGTTGCGCAGGAAAATCGCCCATTGGCAGTTGGCCGGGATCTCCGGGGTCTGGCGCAGGATGTCGGTGATCGGGAAGCGATCTTCCTGGGCCAGCGCCATGTACATGCGCGGCATCAGCGGAAAGTGGAACGCCATGTGGCATTCGTCGCCATTCACGCCTTCGGCGTCGGTGTCGCCGAAGTACAACTGAGTGTCTTCCGGCCATTGGTTGGCTTCGGCCAGCAGCATGCGATCGGGGTAGTTGGCGTCGATTTCGGCGCGGATCTGCTTGAGGACGTCGTGGGTTTCCGGGAGGTTTTCGTTGTTGGTGCCATCGCGCTCAATCAGGTACGGAATGGCATCCAGTCGCAGGCCGTCGATGCCCATGTCCAGCCAGTAACGCATGACCGACAGCACCGCTTTCATGACTTGCGGGTTATCGAAATTCAGGTCCGGCTGGTGCGAATAGAAGCGGTGCCAGAAGTATTGGCCCGCCACCGGGTCCCAGGTCCAGTTGGACTTTTCGGTGTCGAGGAAAATGATCCGGGTGCCGTCGTATTTTTGATCGTCATCCGACCACACATAGAAATCCCGCGCTGCCGAGCCGGGCTTGGCCTTGCGCGCCCGCTGAAACCACGGATGCTGATCGGAGGTGTGGTTAATGACCAGCTCAGTGATCACCCGCAGGCCACGCTTGTGCGCTTCGGCAATGAAGCGCTTGGCGTCGGCCATCGTCCCGTAATCGCTGTGGACGCCCCGATATTCGGCGATGTCGTAACCGTCGTCGCGGCGTGGCGAGGGGTAGAACGGCAACAGCCAGATGGTGTTGACGCCAAGATCGGCGATGTAATCGAGTTTGGCGATCAGGCCTGGAAAGTCGCCGATCCCGTCGTTATTCGAGTCGAAAAAGGATTTGACGTGAACTTGATAGATGACCGCATCCTTGTACCAGAGCGGATCCTTGATAAAGGTGGCTGCCTTGGGTTTCTTCGCCATGTGAAACTCCTGTTGAATTCATTGAAGCCGAAGCTGCTTCTGATCGTTCCCACGCTCCGCGTGGGAATGCCGCCATGGACGCTCTGCGTCCGCTTTGGGACGCGGAGCGTCCCGGTATGCATTCCCACGCGGAGCGTGGGAACGATCAGGAACCGATCAAGTCGATCAGGAAGAAGTGATGCGCCAGATTCCAAACGGCTGATATGCCGGGTCGATCCGCATGAACTGGTACTTGCCGTGCCAGTCCCAGCGATGGCCGTTCATCAAGTCTTCGCCGTGGGTGGTGGCATCGTCCGGCAGGCCCATTTCCCACAGCGGCAGCTCGAAATTCGCCTCCTGTACGTTATGCGGATCCAGGCTGACGGCCACCAGAATGAAGTTGCTGCCGTCCGCGCTGCGCTTGCCGAAATACAGAATGTTGTCGTTCCAGGCGTTGTAGATCTTCAGGCCCAGATGGCTGTGCAGCGCCGGGTTCTGGCGGCGGATGCGGTTGAGCTGGGCGATCTCGGCAATGATGTTGCCGGGCTGGTTGAAGTCGCGGACGCGGATCTCGTACTTCTCGGAATCGAGGTATTCCTCCTTGCCCGGCACTGGCGCCGATTCGCACAGTTCAAATCCCGAGTACATGCCCCACAGGCCCGAACCCATGGTCGCCAGCGCCGCGCGAATGAGGAATCCGGGACGTCCCGACTCATGCAGGAACGCCGGGTTGATGTCCGGAGTGTTGACGAAGAAATTCGGCCGGTAGCACTCGCGCCACGGTGATTCATTGAGTTCGGTGAAGTAGGTTGCCAGTTCGGCCTTGGTGTTGCGCCAGGTGAAATAGGTGTAGCTCTGGGTGTACCCGACCTTGCCCAGCCGCGCCATCATCGCCGGGGTGGTGAAAGCCTCGGCGAGGAAGATCACTTCCGGGTACAGCGTACGGACATCAGCGATCAGCCATTGCCAGAACGGCAACGGCTTGGTGTGCGGGTTGTCGACGCGAAAGATCTTCACGCCCTCCTGCACCCAGCCGACCACAATGTCGCGCAACTCGACCCACAGGCTCGGAATCGCTTCCGGTGCGTAGAAGTCGACGTTGACGATGTCCTGGTATTTCTTCGGCGGGTTCTCCGCGTATTTGATCGTGCCGTCCGGTCGCCAGTTGAACCAGCCCGGATGCCGCTTGAGCCACGGGTGATCCTGGGAACACTGGATCGCGAAGTCGAGAGCGATTTCCAGACCATGCTCGGCAGCGGCGGCCACCAGCCGACGGAAGTCCTCACGGGTGCCGAGTTGCGAGTGAATCGCTTCGTGGCCGCCCTCCTCGCTGCCGATCGCATATGGACTGCCGGGATCGTCCGGGCCGGCGGTCAGGGAATTGTTGCGACCCTTGCGATGGCTGCGACCAATCGGGTGGATCGGCGTGAAATACAACACGTCGAAGCCCATGTCCTGAATCATCGGCAGGCGCGAGTGCACGTCATTGAAGGTGCCATGGCGGGTGGGATCGTCGGTGATCGAGCGGGGAAACAGTTCGTACCAACTGGCGAATTCCGCCAATTCGCGCTCGACGTCCACCGGGAATTCCGCACTGAGGCTCAGGTAGGCGCGGTGATCGGCCTCGGCCATCAGTTGCGCACTGCGCGAGTGCAGAAACAACGCGACCTGCTCGGTTTCGAGCAGGCCGGACAATTCGTGGTGCAGAGCGGCCAGTTGTTCGCTGAGCTGACCTTCGCTGCGCTCGGCGGCCTGCTGCACCATGGTGCGTCCCTCTTGCAGCTCGAGGCTGACCGGGACGCCGGCGGTGTGCTTTTTCTCCAGTTCGTACTGAAAACTGGCGAACTGGTCGATCCAGGCTTCGATCAGGAACAGATAACGGCCCATGCGCTGCGGCTGAAACACACCGCGCCAGCCATTGTTGCCCTGATCGCTCATGACTTCGGTCTGCCAGGTCTCGTCACCCTCTTCGCGCCAGCGGATGCGCACCGCCAGTTTGTCGTGACCGTCGGCGAACACCTTGCTGGTGACCACGATCTCCCGACCAGCGATTGCCTTGACGGCAAATTGTCCGCCGTCGAGGGTCGGCATGGTGTTTTCAATGACGATGCGCGGCAACAGCAAGGCTTGCGACAGCGGCATGTGCGGGTTGTAGCTCTGTTCGGAAGGTTTTTCAGCAGTCATTGAGCATCTCTCCTTAACGCCCCAAGGACGCTCGTTTGCCTGTTTGGCGGTCACGGTCGGGCCTGGGCCCGGATGAACTCTCTCAGGTTCCGAGCGGCCGTCGCCGGGAAAAGTTCACAGGGATTTGCCGCGCTACAAAATCGGATCGATTTCGCAGTGAAGTGGTCAATCCACTTAAGCACGTCCCACGCCAAGTGCCACACGGAGGTTCACCCGATGACTATTCCGATTCCCGCTGAAACACCCGATCCGAACATCGACAAACCGACCCTGCCCGAAACCGAACCGCAACCGATTCCCGAACAGGAGCCGCCTGGCACCACGCCACCGCCCAAGGAAGAACCGCCGACGACCATGCCGCCGGTAATCGTCTGATCAGCGCGGGTCGTTGTGGTCTTTCTCGATGCGGTCTTTTTCGATGTGATCCTTTTCGAAGACTCTGACGATCCGTGGCATGACACTGAAGATCCCCAAAGCGAGCAACGTACTGAGCACCGCCGTCGCCTCGCGGCCCAGACCGGCCGCGACGCCGATGGCGGCGGTCATCCACAAACCGGCGGCGGTGGTCAGGCCCTTGACGTGACCTTCGTCGCCTTCATGATTCTTGAGGATGGTGCCGGCGCCGAGAAAACCGATCCCGGCAATTACCCCTTGCACCACCCGGCTCATGGCATCGGCCTGGGAACCGGACAACTGCGGCACCAGCACGAACAACGCCGCGCCAAGGGCTACCAGCATGTGCGTTCGCACCCCGGCGGCCTTGCCCTTGTGCTCGCGCTCGAACCCGAGAATCCCGCCCAATATGGCCGCCATCAACAAGCGCACGGTGATCCGGGTCAGCTGCGACGCATCACCGATGTCGGCGAATTCCGCTTGCAGGGTTTCCCACACTTCATGCCACCAGGCGTTCATCGTCCAGTCCTTGTTATGAGTTGATAAAAGATGGACAGCGCCGACCATTAATCGGTTGCGTAGAACGATCTGCAGAACCGCGCACCCTAACGATTCAGACTCCCGTGAAAAAAGGACAACCCCATGCCCCTTCGTATCGATGAAAGCAATCCGGAATCGAAAGTCTGTTTTTTCACCGTGGAAAATGGTGAAGAAATTCGGATCTGCGACACGCTGGAAGTCAGGACCGATAGCGAAAAAGCCATGTCGTTCGTCGAAGTGGAAGGACGGCGCATCTACGTCACCGAGGCCGAAGCTGATGCGTTGACCGTCGCAGGCGCCCGGGATGGGCGCAAACACCTGAAGGCCGACGACAGTGATTCGGTGATTTGACTGACCTCGATCAACAACCGGCGCAGAGCTCTGGGATAGGCCTCTGCGCTTTGGCCTGCGGGCTGCTTCAAGTTGTCGCAGGCGTGGCAGAACAGCCCATCTGATACGCTTTTTATTGAAATACCTGAGTCTGTTATGCAAACAGATCGGCGCTCATAGTTCCCTGGCCTGATGGAGGCTGATGAGCGAACGACCATGAGCGAACGAATCCCCGTCCGAACCGTAGAAGTATCTCCCCGGATAAAAAAAGTACCGGCGCGCCCAATGAAGGCGAAACACGCCACCAGCGACAACCAGATCTTCACCCGCAGCTTCACCGGCCTGTTCCGCACCTTGCGCATGAGTGGTGCGGGGTTTCTGTTCCTGTTGTTTTTCGGCACGGTGTGGCTGAACTGGGGCGGTCGTCAGGCAGTGCTCTGGGACCTTTCCGAAAGCAAATTCCACATCTTTGGCGCGACGTTCTGGCCGCAGGATTTCATTCTGCTCTCGGCGCTGCTGATCATCGCCGCGTTCGGCCTGTTCGCGATTACCGTGTTCGCCGGCCGGGTCTGGTGTGGCTACACCTGCCCGCAGAGTTCGTGGACGTGGATCTTCATGTGGTGCGAGAAGATCACCGAAGGCGAGCGCAACCAGCGGATCAAATTGCAGGCGGCGCCCTGGAGCTTGAACAAACTGGCGCGGCGTGCGGCCAAGCACACGCTGTGGCTGGCGATCAGTGTGCTGACCGGTCTGACCTTCGTCGGCTACTTCACCCCGATCCGGCCGCTGGCCGAAGAACTGCTGACCCTGCAGATCGGCGGCGTCAGTCTGTTCTGGGTGCTGTTCTTTACCGCTGCCACCTACATCAATGCCGGCTGGCTGCGTGAAGCGGTGTGCATGCACATGTGCCCGTATGCGCGATTCCAGAGCGTGATGTTCGACAAGGACACCCTGACCATTTCCTACGACGCCGCCCGTGGCGAAAACCGGGGCCCGCGCAAGCGCGAGGTGAAACCGGCCGAAGCCGGCCTCGGCGATTGCATCGACTGCCAGTTGTGCGTGCAGGTCTGCCCGACCGGCATCGACATCCGCGACGGCCTGCAAATGGAATGCATCGGTTGCGCGGCGTGCATCGATGCCTGCGACTCGATCATGGACAAGATGAATTACGCCCGTGGCCTGATTCGCTATACCTCCGAGCGCGAGTTGCAGGGTGGCAAGACGCATCTGCTGCGTCCAAGGCTGATCGGCTACGTCGCGGTGCTGGTGGTGATGATCGGCGCCCTCGCCCTGGCGTTGGTGGAACGACCAATGGTCTCGCTGGACGTGACCAAGGACCGTGGCCTGTTCCGTGAAAACGCTCAGGGCCAGATCGAAAACATCTACACCCTCAAGGTCATCAACAAAACCCAGCAGCGGCAGGACTACAACCTGACGCTGGTGGACGGTGAAGGCTTCGAGCTGCAAGGCAAGACCGAACTGAGCCTGGCGCCGGGCGAGATCGTCGATGTGCCGGTGTCGGTGGCGATGACCTCCGAACGCCCGGCCAGCAGCTCGCAGACCTTGAGTTTCAAGATTGCCGACAGTGATGAGCCGGGGATTTATAGCGTGGCGAAGAGCCGGTTTGTTGCGCCGATGAATCGCTGATCCCTTAGAATCGCCCCCTCACCCCAGCCCTCTCCCCCGAGGGGGCGAGGGGGAAAGGGAGCAGATCTCAGTTGCTTGCAAACCCGAGTTCGACTCCGGACTTTCAAGTCGGCGTAACTCGAACAAACAACTCGTTCAGTCCCCTCTCCCTCCGGGAGAGGGCTAGGGTGAGGGGGCTTTTCCCTGACACTCTACACATTCAACCAGCACCAAGGCCCCCGATGAAACGCTACGAAAAATTCGCCGACGACATCGCTGAACTGATCCGCTCCGGCGTCCTCGGCCCCGGTCAGCGGGTGCCGTCGGTGCGCTACGCGAGCCAGACTTACGGGGTCAGCCCGTCCACGGTGTTCCAGGCCTATTACCTGCTGGAACGTCGCGGCCTGATTCGTGCCCGCCCGCGTTCCGGCTACTTCGTCAACACCCACGCCCCGAGCCCGTTCTCGGAGCCGGTGATCAGCAGTCAGGTCAACGAGTCCACCGAGGTCGACGTCAGCGAACTGGTGTTCTCGGTACTGGAATCGATCAAGGACCCGAGCACCGTGCCCTTCGGCTCGGCATTCCCCAGCCCGACCCTGTTCCCGCTGCAACGCCTGTCCCGCTCACTGGCCAGCGCCGCCCGGGAGATGGACCCGCGCATGGTGGTCACCGACATGTCGCCGGGCAATCCGCAACTGCGCCGGCAGATCGCCCTGCGCTACATGGTGGGCGGCCTGATGCTGCCGATGGAAGAACTGCTCATCACCAACGGCGCCCTCGAAGCACTGAACCTGTGCCTGCAAGCCGTGACCGAACCCGGTGATCTGGTGGCCATCGAAGCCCCGGCGTTTTACGCCAGCCTGCAAGTACTCGAACGCCTGAAGCTCAAAGCCGTGGAAATCCCTGTGCACCCGCGCGACGGCATCGACCTCGGCGTGCTTGCCCAGACACTGGAACGGCACCCGATCAAGGCCTGCTGGTGCATGACCAGTTTCCAGAACCCGATGGGCGCGACCATGCCCGAGGCCAAGAAACAGGAACTGGTGGAACTGCTGAAACAGCATCAGGTGCCGCTGATCGAAGACGACGTCTACGCCGAACTCTATTACGGCCAGCAGGCGCCGAAACCCGCCAAAGCCTTCGACACCGAAGGGCTGGTGATGCACTGCGGCTCGTTCGCCAAGAGCCTGGCCCCCGGCTACCGAATCGGCTGGGTCGCCGCCGGCCGCTACGCACAGAAAATCGAACGACTGAAACTGATGACCTCGCTGTGCGCCTCGATGCCGGCACAAGCGGCCATCGCCGACTACCTGCAACACGGCGGCTACGACCGTCACCTGCGCAAACTGCGCTACGCCCTGGAAGAACAGCAAAGCGCCATGCTCGCGGCCATCGCCCGCTACTTCCCGGCGCAGACACGCGTGAGCCAACCCGCCGGCGGTTATTTTCTGTGGCTGGAACTGCCACCGCAGATGGATTCGTTGAAGTTGTTTCAGATGGCGTTGGCGCAGGGCATCAGCATTGCGCCGGGGCCGATTTTTTCGCCGACCCAGCGCTTCAGGAATTGCATTCGATTGAACTACGGCAGCCCGTGGACCGAGGATGCGGAGAAGGCGATGGAGACGTTGGGGCGGATTGTGCGGTCGTTCTGAAAGACCGCTGATCGTTCCCACGCAACCAGTTCAACGCCTAGACGATGATCGTTCCCACGCTCTGCGTGGGAATGCCTCAAGGGACGCTCCGCGTTCCAGCTCTGGAGGGGACGCGGAGCGTCCTGGGCTGCATTCCCACGCGGAGCGTGGGAACGATCATTAACGGCCGCCGCCGAGATCGACGAAAGTCCCCGTGGCATACGAAGCCTTGTCCGACAGCAACCAGACAATCGCCTCCGCCACTTCATCCGGCCGCCCGCCCCGGGCCATCGGAATCGCCGACTCCAGCTTGCTGACCCGATCCGGGTCGCCGCTCAAGGCGTGGAAGTCGGTATAGATGTAACCCGGACGCACCGCATTCACCCGAATCCCCTCGCCCGCCACTTCCTTGGACAGCCCGATGGTGAACGTATCCAGCGCGCCTTTGGACGCCGCGTAATCGACATATTCATTCGGCGAGCCCAGCCGCGCGGCAACCGAGGAGACGTTGACGATGCTGCCACCCTGCCCGCCGTGTTTGGGCGACATGCGCAGGATCGCGTGCTTGGCGCAGAGGATCGGCGCCAGCACATTGGTTTTCATGATTTTGAGAATGCGGAATTCGGACATTTCGTCGACCCGGGATTTTTGCCCCACGGTGCCGGCGTTGTTGACCAGGGCGGTGACGCGGCCCAGTTCGGTGTCGACCCGGTGAAACAGCGCAATCACTTCGTCTTCGATACTGACGTCGGCACGCACGGCGATGGCTGTGGCGCCGCGCTCACGCACCTGGTCCAGCACGTGGTGAGCGGCCTGTTCGTCGGTCTGGTAATTGATGCAGATCCGATAGCCTTGCTCGGCAGCCAACAGCGCGGTGGCGGCGCCGATTCCACGACCACCGCCGGTGATCACAATGACTTTATCCATGCTGGCCTTTCCCCCGATGCACACGTAACAGTCGGGGCAAGAATAACCGTCATTGCAGGGTTTTGCATGACCTGCGATTAGCGGCTCAGCTCACCGCCAATTGTTTGCCGCGCACGATGTCCTGCAGGAAGCGATCCGCCGGCATCGGGTGACCGAGCAGATAACCTTGCAGCGAATCGCAGCCCAGTTGCGTCAGGAAATCCTGCTGCGAATCGGTTTCCACACCTTCAGCCACGATGCGCAGCCCCAGCGCCTGACCGAGGGCGACGATCGCCGAGACGATGGCCGCGTCATCGCTGTCGTGCTCCAGATCGCGGACGAAACCGCGGTCGATCTTCAGCTCGTTGGCCGGCAGACGCTTGAGATACATCAGGCTCGAATAACCGGTGCCGAAGTCGTCGATGGACAGGTCGACGCCCATGTCGGACAGTTCCTGCAACACCGTCATGCTCGCATCGGCGTCACTCATGGCGGTGGTTTCGGTGATTTCCAGGGTCAGGCTGTTGGCCGGTAAATGGTGGGTGGCCAGGGCCTTGGCCACGCTGCTTACCAGCCCTGCATGGCAGAACTGCAACGCCGACAGGTTCACCGCAATCCGCCAGTCGGTGTAGCCCAGCACGTACCACTCGCGCATCTGCCGGCAGGCCTCATTGAGCACCCACTCGCCAATCGGAATGATCAGCCCGGTCTTCTCCGCCAGATCGATGAACTTGTCCGGCATCAGCATGCCCTGGGTCGGATGTTCCCAGCGCAACAAGGCTTCGGCACCGACCGGACGACCGTCGGCCGCATGAAATTTGGGTTGGTAATGCAGGCTGAACTCGCCATGCTCCAGCGCCGCCCGCAAGTCCTGCAGCAATTGCAGTTGCTTGCGCGCGTTGCTGTTCATCGAAACGTCGAAGAAGCTGTAACCGTTCTTGCCGCCGCCCTTGGCGTGGTACATCGCGGCGTCAGCGTTCATCAGCAGTTCCTGGGCGCTCTCCCCGTTGCCGGGGTACAGGGCAATGCCGACGCTGGCGGAAATCTGCAACTCATGCTCGGCGACCCGGAACGACCGGGCGATCAAGCCGACCTGACGCGCCGCCAGACCCAGCGCATCGTTGGGTTCGGTCAGGCGCACCAGCAGGACAAACTCATCGCCACCGATCCGCGCCAGCGTGTCGAGGCTGCGCAAATCTTCGCGCAGACGCACCGCCACTTCGCGCAGCAACTGATCGCCCATGTGGTGACCGAAAGCGTCGTTGACCGGTTTGAAGCCGTCCAGATCGATGAACATCAGCGCAAAACAGCCGCCCTGCTCGTTGACCTTTTTCATCGCCTGATTGATCCGGTCATCCAGCAGCATGCGGTTGGGCAGGCCGGTCAGGGTGTCGTGCAGCGCCAGTTGGGTGAGTTCGCGGTTGGCCACGGTCAATGAATGGGCCAGATCAGCCGTACGGGCTTCGAGGCGGGCGTCGAGAATCGAGGTCAGCAGCGCAATGGCCAGCACCGCCAGCGTGGTGATCAGTACCAGATTGTCGAGACCGTTGCCGTTCAGGCCGCTGAGTGCCGCGCCGCAGAAACTGCCGTCGGGAAACCGCGCCGCCGCCATGCCGGTGTAGTGCATGCCGACAATCGCCACGCCCATGACAATCGCCGCCCCGGCCCGAAACAGCCGCACGTAAGGCGAATGCTGACGCAGGCGAAAGGCGATCCACAGCGCTGCCGCCGAAGCGCCGACAGCGATCAGCAACGAGGCGCCGAACAGTGTCGGATCGTAGTCGATGCCCGGCTGCATGCGCATCGCGGCCATGCCGGTGTAATGCATCGCGCTGATGCCGGCGCCCATGATCAACGCGCCAAAGGCCAGTTGCCAGGCCGGCAGTTTCGGCTGACTGACCAGCCACAGCGCGAAACCGCAGGACAGCACGGCGATCAGCAATGAAAGCGCCGTGATCGAAATGTCGTAACCGAGGCTGATCGGCAGCTTGAACGCCAGCATGCCAATGAAGTGCATCGACCAGACGCCGATGCCCATGGCAAACGCTCCGCCGGCCGTCCATAAATGCACGGCGCGGCCCTTGGCAGTGGCAATGCGCCCGGTGAGATCGAGCGCGGTGTAGGAAGCGAGGATCGCCACACACAGCGAAATGAAAACCAGCGTGAAGGAGTAGCTACCGATGAGCATGGGAATTCTCGTGACCACCCCGCCGTACTGCGTCCGTTCTCCGCGGGGCCAAATGCGCCGATTGTACTGATTGCGCAGAAGAACGCACTGACAAAGTAATCAAATGGCCATCAACCCGATGAAACGCTTGTTTGATCGTCGGGCAAGGCTCTGATTCAGGGTCTTGAGAAGATCGTCCGCCTCGCCGGCAGATCGTTCCCACGCTCTGCGTGGGAATGCCTCAACGGACGCTCCGCGTTCGGCTCTGGAAGGGACGCGGAGCGTCCCGGGCTGCATTCCCACGCGGAGCGTGGGAACGATCATGACTTCACGTCAGCGGTTATCAGTGGTTTCCAACTGCCCATCCCACCCACCGCCCAGCGCCGCGATCAACTGCACGCTGGCGATCAAACGGCTCTGCAACACGTTCAACACACTGCGCTCGTTGCTCAACGCCGTGGCCTGCACCGTCACCACATCGAGATAAGCAATCACCCCGGCCTTGTACTGGTTTTCCGTCAGACGCAACGAATCCCGTGCCGCATCGAGGGCTTCCTGGCGCACAACCGCTTCGTCTTCGTACACCTTCAACTGCACCAGGTAGTTTTCCACCTCGCGGAAACCGTCGAGCACGGTCTGGCGGTATTTGGCCACGGTCTGGTCGTACACCGCTTCGGTGCGGTCGACTTCGGCCGAACGGATGCCGCCGTCAAATAGCGGCAGGGTCATTTTCGGCCCGACCGACCAGAAGCGGTTCGGCAGGCTGATCAGGTTCTGCGAGGTACTGCTGCTGTAACCACCGCTCATGCTCAGGCTGAAATCCGGGTAGTACGCGGCCTTGGCCACGCCGATGTTGGCGTTGGCGGCGATCACCGAGCGCTCCGCCGAGGCGATGTCCGGACGGCGCTCGAGCAACTGCGACGGCAGGCTCAGCGGAATTTGCGGCAGCTTGGGAATGTCCTGGGTCTCGGCAATATTGAATTCGGCCGGCGGCTGGCCGGTCAGTACCGCGATGGCATTTTCGAACTGCGCCCGTTGCCAGATCAGGTCCACCAGATCGCCCTGGGTGGTTTTCAGCTGGGTCTGCGCCTGCGCCACCGCGTCCCGCCCGGAAACCCCGGCGTTGTACTGGTTCATGGTCATTTTCAGCGAGCGCTCGTAAGCGGCCACTGTCGATTCGAGCAGGCGTTTCTGCTGATCGATCACCCGCAATTGCAGGTAGTTCTGCACCAGCTCGGATTGCTGGCTCAAACGCATCGCCGCCAGATCGGCATAGCTCGCCTGGGCGCTAGCCTCATTGGCTTCCAGGCCGCGACGCAACTTGCCCCAGACATCCGCTTCCCAACTCACGCCCAGTTGCGCGTTGTAGGTGTCACGAATACCGCTGGAGGAACTGCTTAGGCTTGAACTGCTGCTGCCGGTGCCCTGGCTGGAGCGGGTCTTGCCGGCACTCAGATCAATACTCGGATAAAACGCTCCGCGCGCGCTGCGCACCAAGGCCTGGGCCTGACGGTACTGGGCCTCGGACTGGGCGACGGTCTGGTTGGAGCTGTTGAGTTTCTCGATCAGCTGGTTGAGCTGACGGTCGCCATACAGCTCCCACCACGCGCCACGCGCCAGGGAATCGCTCGGGTTGGCCTGACGCCAGCCTTCGGCTTCCTTGTACTGGGCGATTTCGGCGGTCTGCGGGCGCTGGTAGTCCGGGCCGACGGCGCAGGCACTGAGCATCGCCACGCACAGTGACAGGCTCAGTAGGCGCGAGCCGCGAACGGTAGCCAGATTGATAAGCGAACGGTCAGTCATAGCGGAGTTTCCAGAGCGGCATCAGTGCGCACGCCACGCCATTTGTTGAAACGATGGCGCAACTTGTCGAGATAGAGGTAAACCACAGGCGTGGTGTAAAGGGTCAGCACCTGGCTGAAAATCAGCCCGCCGATAATGGTCAGGCCCAGCGGCTGGCGCATTTCCGCGCCTTCGGCCCGGCTCAGCAGCAACGGCAAGGCGCCGAGGATCGCCGCCAGCGTGGTCATCAGGATCGGCCGCAAGCGTTGCAGACAGGCGCTGCGGATCGACTCCAGCGGCGCCATGCCCTGATGACGCTCCAGTTGCAGCGCCAGGTCGATCATCAGGATCGCGTTCTTCTTCACCACACCGATCAGCAGGAACAGCCCGAGCAGCGAGATCAGGCTGAACTCGCCGCCCAGCACATAGATCGACAGCAACGCGCCGACCCCGGCCGACGGCAGCGTCGACAGAATCGTCAGCGGGTGAATGTAGCTCTCATACAGCACGCCCAGCACCAGATACACCGCCAGCAGCGCACCGAGGATCATGAACGGCTGGCTCTTCTGGGTAGCGGCGAAGGCATCGGCGGTGCCGGCCATTTTCACGATCACGTCTTCCGGCAGACCGAGCTTGGCAATCGCCCGTTCGATGGCGGCACTGCCCTGCTCCACCGTCACGCCTTCGGCCATGTCGAAGGAAATGCTCTCGGAGGCGAACTGGCCTTCGTGGCTGACCCGGTCGTCTTCCAGGCTGTTTTCATAGTGAGCGAAGGTCGACAGCGGAATCCGCGCGCCGTCGGCGGTGATCACCTGAACCTGCTTGAGCGTCACCGGATCCTGGGCATATTTCGGATTGACCTCCATCACCACCTGATACTGGTTGAGGCTGTCGTAGATCGTGGAAATCTGCCGCTGGCTGTAAGCGTTGTTGAGCACCGCTGTGACCATTTCCATGTCCACGCCCAGGCGTTTGGCCTGATCGCGGTCGACGATCAATGTCACCTGCTGCGCACCCGCGCCTTCGCGGGCATCGATGGCGGTCAGCTCGGGCAAGGCCCGCAGCGCGGTGACCACTTTCGGGTACCACTCGCGCAACTCACCCAGATCACCGCTTTGCAGAATGTAGCTGTACTGCGAAGTGGTCTGCTCGCGGCCGCCGCCAAATTGCAGGTCCTGGTCGGCCATCAGCATCAACTGCGCACCGGCCACCTTGGGCATTTCCTTGCGCAGGCGCTCGATGACCTTCTGTGCCGAGATATTGCGCTCCTTGATCGGTTTCAGGCGCACCAGCATGAAGGCGTTGTTGGTGCCGTTGGTGCCACCAATGAACCCGGCCACACTCTCGACCGCGTCGTCCTTGAGCACGGCGCGCCGGAAGGTCTCCATTTTCGGCTGCATCACACTGAACGACAGACCGTCGTCACCGCGCACGAAACCGATCAACTGGCCGGTGTCCTGCTGCGGCATGAAGGTTTTCGGCACCACCACGTACAGGGCAACGTTCACCCCGACGGTGATGATCAGGCTCAGCAAGGTCAGGCGCCGATGACGCAACACCCAATCGAGGCTGGTGGCGTATTTGCCGACCATCCAGTCGTTGGTGCGGCGGCTCCAGCGTTGCAGGCGGTTTTCCTCGCCCGGTGTATGGGGTTTGAGCCAGCGGGCGCAGAGCATCGGGGTCAGCGTCAAAGAAACCACCAGCGACACCACGATGGCCGCGGCCAGGGTGATGGAGAACTCGCGGAACAGGCTTTCGATGATCCCGCCCATGAACAGGATCGACAGGAATACCGCCACCAGCGAGACGTTCATCGACAGCAAGGTAAACCCGACTTCCTTGGCCCCGAGGTACGCGGCCTTCATCGGTTTGACACCTTCGTCGATATGCCGGGAAATGTTCTCCAGCACCACGATGGCGTCGTCCACCACCAGCCCGGTGGCGAGAATCAGCGCCATCAGCGACAGGTTGTTCAGCGAGAAGCCGTAGAGGTACATCACCGCAAAGGTGCCGACCAGCGACACCGGCACCGCCAACGTCGGAATCAGGGACGCACGGAAATTGCCGAGAAACAGGAACACCACCAGAATCACCAGCGCCACGGCGATCAGCAGGGTCATTTCCGCTTCGTGCAGGGTGGCCTTGATCACCGGCGAGCGATCCATCGCCAGGTTCAGTTTGACGCTGGCCGGCAGCACCGCCTGCAACGCCGGCAACTGCGCCTTGATCTCGTTGACCGTCTCGATGATGTTGGCGCCGGCCTGGCGGTTGATCACCAGCAACACAGCCGCGTCGTCGTTGAAGAAACCGCTGTTGTAGCGGTCTTCCACGCCGTCGCTGACCTTGGCCACGTCTTTCAGACGCAGGGCCGCGCCGCCGTTGTAGTGGATGATCAGCGATTCGTAATCCTTGGCTTTCTCCAACTGGTCGTTGGCCTGGATCTGCCACAGGCGCTGGTCGTCTTCGACCGAGCCCTTGGGCCGACGCACGTTCGCTTCGGCGATGGTCTTGCGCACATCGTCCAGCGCCACGCCGTACTGGTTCAGTGCCTGGGGCTCGAGTTCGATGCGCACCGCCGGCAAAGAGCTGCCGCCGATCTGCACTTCACCGACGCCCTGCACCTGGGACAGACTCTGGGACAGGATGGTCGACGCCAGGTCATAGAGCTGGCCTTTTTCCAGCACGTCCGAGGTCAGCGACAGCACCATGATCGGTGCCTGCGACGGGTTGACCTTCTTGTAGGTCGGCATGCTGCGCATCCCGCTCGGCAGCAGGTTGCGCGAGGCGTTGATCGCCGCCTGCACTTCGCGCGCCGCGCCGTTGATGTCGCGGTCGAGGTCGAATTGCAGAATCACCCGGGTCGAGCCCTGGCTGGAACGGCTGCTCATGGTGTTGACGCCGGCGATGGCGCCGAACGAGCGCTCCAGCGGCGTGGCCACGGTGGACGCCATGACCTCCGGACTGGCGCCGGGCAGGCTGGCCTGCACCACGATCACCGGGAAGTCCATTTGCGGCAGCGGCGACACCGGCAGCAGGCCGAAGCTCACACCGCCCAGCAGCATGATCGCCAATGAAAGCAGCATGGTTGCCACGGGGCGCTTGATGAAAGGACCCGAAAGATTCATAGGTGGCAACCACTAGCGGCAAGCTGCAAGCCGCAAGCTAAAAACCTGTTCCGAGTCCGCTTTTCTCTTGCAGCTCGAAGCTTGACGCTTGCAGCTGTATTCACGTCGCCCTTCACGCAACCTCTCCTGTGCCGGACTTCGCCCAACGCCGTCCCAACCGATCAAAAGCCAGGTAAATCACGGGCGTCGTGAATAAGGTCAGCACCTGACTCACCAGCAACCCGCCGACCATCACCAGACCCAGCGGCTGACGCAATTCAGCGCCGGAACCGGTGGCCAGCATCAACGGCACCGCACCAAACAGCGCAGCCAGCGTCGTCATCAGAATCGGCCGGAAGCGCAACAGCGCCGCCTGATAAATCGCCTGCTCCGGCGCCATGCCCTGAGTGCGTTCGGCGTCGAGGGCGAAGTCGATCATCATGATCGCGTTCTTCTTCACGATACCGATCAGCAGGATGATGCCGATGATCGCGATCATCCCCAGATCATTGCCGCTGAGCAGCAACGCCAGCAACGCCCCCACCGCCGCCGACGGCAAGGTCGACAGAATGGTGATCGGGTGAATGTAGCTCTCGTAAAGCACGCCGAGCACGATGTACATGGTCACCACCGCCGCCAGAATCAGCAGCAAGGTGCTCGACAGCGACGCCTGGAACGCTTCAGCCGCGCCCTGGAACTGGGTCTGCACGCCGATCGGCATGCCGATGTCCTTCTGCACCTGCTCGATGATGTCCACCGCATGCCCCAGCGCCACGCCGGGCGCGAGGTTGAACGACATCATCACCGCCGGGAACTGGCCGATGTGGGTAATCGCCAGTTGCGCCTGCCGCTCTTCGACGTGGGCCAGACTCGACAACCGCACCTGCCCGCCATCGGTGGTCTTGACGTGAATCTGATCCAGCGCCTGCGGGCCAATCTTCTCTCCGGCCTGAGCCTGCAGCACCACGCGGTACTGGCTGGCCTGGGTGTAGATGGTCGAGATCTGCCGCTGGCCGAACGCGTCGTACAGCGCGTCGGTGATATTCGAGACCGACACACCCAGCCGTGAAGCGGCGTCGCGGTCGATGACCAGGAACACCTGCAAACCCTTGTCCTGCAAGTCGCTGGCGACGTCGGTCAGTTCCGGGCGCTGGGCCAGAGCCTCGACCAGACGGCCGCTCCACAGACTGAGCAATTCGGAATCCGGCGACGACATGCTGAACTGATACTGGGTGCGGCTGACGCGGTCTTCGATGGTCAGGTCCTGCACCGGCTGCATGAACAGACGGATGCCGACAAGCTTGTCCAACTGCGGTTGCAGGCGGGCAATCACTTCGGTCGCCGTCAGATCACGCTGGCCGTGGGGCTTGAGGTTGATCAGCAACCGACCGCTGTTGAGCGTGGCGTTGTCGCCGTCGACCCCAATGTAGGACGACAGGCTTTCTACCGCCGGATCTTCCAGAATCACCTTGGCCAGCGCCTGCTGACGCTCGCCCATCGCTGCGAAGGAAATCGACTGCGGTGCTTCGGAAATACCCTGGATCACCCCGGTGTCCTGCACAGGAAAGAAGCCCTTGGGCACCACCATATAAAGGAACACGGTCAGGGCCAGCGTGCCGATGGCCACCAGCAGGGTCAGCGGCTGGTGCTTGAGCACCCACTGCAACTTGCGGCCGTAAGCGGCGATCATCCAGTCGATGAACGCACCACTGGCGCGGTAGAAACGGCCCTGCTCATGTGCTTCCGGCTCACGCTTGAGCAGACGCGCGCACATCATCGGCGTAAGGGTCAGCGAGACCACCAGGGAAATCAGGATCGCCACCGCCAGGGTGATGGCGAATTCGCGGAACAACCGCCCCACGACGTCGGCCATGAACAGCAGCGGAATCAGTACCGCGATCAGCGACAGGGTCAGGGAAATCAGGGTGAAACCGATCTGCTTCGCGCCCTTGAGCGCCGCCTGCATCGGGCTGTCACCCTCCTCGATGAAACGCGCGATGTTCTCCAGCATCACGATCGCATCGTCGACCACGAAACCGGTGGCGATGGTCAGTGCCATCAGCGTCAGGTTGTTGACCGAGAAGCCGGCGAGGTACATCACGCCGAACGTACCGATCAGCGACAGCGGTACGGCCACCGACGGAATGATCGTGGCACTGGCGCGGCGCAGGAACAGGAACGTCACCATCACTACAAGTGCGATGGCGATCAGCAATTCATGTTGCACGTCGGTGACCGAGGCACGGATGGTCTGGGTGCGGTCGGTCAGCACGACTACGTCGAGACCGGCCGGCAGGTTGTCGGTGATGCTCGGCAGCAGTGCCTTGATCCGGTCGACTACTTCGATCACGTTGGCGCCCGGTTGACGCTGGATGTTCAGCAGAACGGCCTGATTCTGGTTGGCCCACGCCGCCAGACGCTCGTTTTCGGCGCCGTCGACGATCTGCGCGACATCCTTGAGCCGCAGCGGCGCGCCGTTGGCGTAGGCCAGGATCAGGTTGGCGTAATCCTTGGGCGACGTCAGTTGGTCGTTGGCGTCGAGCATCGACACCCGGGTCGGGCCGTCGAAGTTGCCCTTGGGCTGGTTGACGTTGGACGCACTGATCAGCGTGCGCACGTCCGACAGGTTCAGGCCATTGGCCGCTAGGGCCTCGGGATTGACCTTGATCCGCACCGCCTGACGCTGGCCGCCGGCAATGCTGACCATGCCGACGCCGCTGATCTGGGCGATCTTCTGCGCCATGCGCGTGTCGACCAGGTCATTGAGTTTGGGCAACAACATGGTTTTCGAGGTGATGGCCAGGGTCAGCACCGGGGTGTCCGCCGGGTTGACCTTGTTGTACACCGGCGGCGCCGGCAAGTCGGTCGGCAACAGGTTGGTCGCGGCGTTGATCGCGGCCTGCACCTGCTGTTCGGCGACGTCCATGTTGATGTCGAGGCTGAAACGCAGTGTCAGCACCGAGGCACCGCCGGAACTGGTCGAGGCCATTTGCGTGAGGCCAGGCATCTGCCCGAACTGGCGCTCAAGCGGCGCGGTGACGGCGCTGGTCATCACGTCCGGACTGGCGCCCGGATACAGGGTCATGACCCGGATGGTCGGGTAATCGACCTGCGGCAAGGCCGAAACCGGCAGCAGGCGATAGGCGATCAGACCGGCCAGCACGATGGCCAGCATGCTCAGCGTGGTGGCGACCGGGCGAAGGATGAACAGACGCGAAATGTTCATGCGCCCTTCTTGGCCTTGTCGGTGACGGTGGCGTCAGGCGCAGTGGCGGCTGACTTGCCTTGCAGGTGCTCGGTCGGAGTGGTCGGCACATCCTTGCTGTCGTTGACCACTTCCACTTCGCTGCCTTCCTTCAGACGGTCGGTGCCTTCCAGCACCACCCGGTCGCCGGCGGCCAGACCTTCGGTGACTACCGTGTTTTCGCCGTCGCTGGCACCGATCTTCAATTGGCGGATGGTGACTTTCTTGTCGCCGTCCAGCGCGTAGACGAAGGTGCCGTTGGTGCCGAACTGGATGGCCGCCGACGGTGCCAGCACCACACCTTTCAAGGTGTCGGCCAGCAGGTGAACGTTGACGAACTGGTTGGGGAACAGCGACTGATCGCGGTTCTCGTAGCGCGCCTTGAATTTAAGGGTGCCGGTGGTCACGTCGATCTGGTTGTCGAGGCTTTGCAGCACACCGGTGGCCTGCAGTTTGGTATCGCCACGATCCCAGGCCTCGGCCGGCAGTTTGGCGCCGCTGCGGTAGCGGGCGAGCACGGTTTCCAGGCTGTTTTCCGGCAGGGTGAAGGCGACGCTGATCGGTTGGGTCTGGGTGATGACCGCCAGGGAGGTCGTGTCGTTGGCCGCCACGAGGTTGCCGACGTCGAGCTGACGCAGGCCGACGCGACCGGCAATCGGTGCGCGGATCTTGGTGAATTCGAGATTGAGCTTGGCGTCGTTGACCGCCGCCTGATTGGTTTTCACGGTGCCGAGGTATTGGCCGACCAGCGCTTCGGCGGTGTCCAGCGTCTGCTTGGCGATGCTGTCTTCCTTGTACAGGCCGCGATAGCGCTCGACATCGACCTGGGCGTTCTTCAACTGCGCCTGATTCTGCAGCAAGGTGCCTTCCGCCTGGAGCAAGGCGTTCTGGTACGGACGCGGGTCGATCTCCGCCAGCAGGTCACCGGCCTTGACCATTTGCCCTTCCTCGAAATAAATCTTCACCAGTTCGCCACCGACCCGGCTGCGCACATTGATGGTGTTGAGCGCCGTCACCGTACCGAGGGCCTTGTAGTACAGCGGGAAGTCCCCGGTGACCGCCGGCGCCACGCGTACCGGAATCGGCCCGGCCGCCCCGCCGAAGCCCGGACGCATCATCCCCGAACGGCCAGTGTGGCCGGCCTGCGCCTTCTCGCCGCCCTCCTTGTGGGTCGAACCGGCGGGCCAGAATTTCCAGCACAGACCGGCAATGACCAGCAGGACAAGCAGGCTCAACAGCCAGCGACGGGAGTTTCGGGAAGACGATTGCATGGAGTGATTAACCATTGGGCGCGTGGGCTTCTTTTACGGGAGGCTGAACGATAAGCACTGGTGGGGATTTAGCAAAGCAGCTTTACCGGCAATTTACCTTCCACTTACGTTTCAAGGTGTGAGGCAAAACACTGATACACAAATGAAAACGGCCTGGACAGAGCCAGGCCGTTAACAATTGTAAAAGCGCTTACTTGAGAACGGACAGCGCCGCTTCGTAGTCAGGCTCTTCTGCAATTTCCTTGACCAGTTCGCTGTGCAGGACGTTGTCGTTTTCGTCCAGAACAACCACCGCACGGGCGGTCAGGCCTTTCAGCGGGCCGTCAGCGATGGCCACGCCGTAGTTCTCGAGGAACTCGGTGCCGCGCAGGGTCGACAGGTTTTGTACGTTTTCCAGGCCTTCGGCGCCGCAAAAACGAGCCTGGGCGAACGGCAGGTCAGCCGAGATGCACAGCACCACGGTGTTGCTGATGTCGTTGGCCTGAGCGTTGAACTTGCGCACGGAGGTGGCGCAGGTCGGGGTGTCGACGCTTGGGAAGATGTTCAGCACTTTGCGCTTGCCGGCGAAGTCTTTCAGGGTGACGTCGGACAGATTGCCGGCTACCAGGGAAAAGGCTGGCGCCTTGGAACCGGCTTGTGGCAGTTGGCCGTTGACTTGAACCGGGTTGCCTTTGAGAGTGACTTGAGCCATGAACGGAGTCCTTCTTAACGTTGTTGGGAAAGCATGCAAGAGGCGGAAGTTAACCACGAAATTGTCCGACGACCTATGCCTGGACTGAAATTGTCATGTGCTGGCACGCAAAACTGGATACACATTCTCCAGTAGCCCCACATCCCCGCTCTCAAAGAGGGTGATGCTTGTTAAAACGCAAGTCTGCGTCTTTTCTTTAACGACCTGTCGATTCAGACCCCGGCCGTTCGACTAAGCCATGAATCCCTCACTTACCTGCGGAGAAACACCATGCGCTTCATGATCATTGTCAAAGCCAGCCACGACTCCGAAGCCGGCGTGATGCCCAGCGAGCAATTGTTGACGGACATGGGCAACTACAACGAGGAACTGGCCAAGGCCGGCATTCTGGTGTCCGCCGACGGCCTGCACCCCAGCAGCAAAGGCGCCCGCGTGCGCTTCAGCGGGGAAAACCGCAGCGTGATCGACGGCCCGTTTGCCGAGACCAAAGAGCTGATCGCCGGTTACTGGATCTGGGACGTCAAGTCCAAAGAGGAAGCCATCGAGTGGGTCAAGCGCTGCCCGAATCCCATGCCGGGCACTGAATCGGAAATCGAGATTCGCCAAGTGTTCAGCGCGGAAGATTTCGGCGCCGAGTTCACCCCGGAACTGCGCGAGCAGGAAGAACGCATACGCGAGCAAGCCAAAAAACACTGAAGCCCCGAATCGAGCACGTCAGCATTTTCCGTAAGGCCGGTGACGACTGAGCGAGACACGGGGACTTTTCGACGCGAAACAGGTAGGGTGCGCAACATCACAATGCCACCACTGGATCGCGTCGCGGTTTTTATGGAGTTGTCATCGCAATGAGTTGCTGGACCGTCCTTGGCCTGTCGGCCGACGCCGATGTGCGCACCATCAAACGCCAATATGCCGTCCTGCTCAAACAGACCCGCCCCGACGATGATCCCGAGGGTTTCCAGCGGCTGCGCGATGCCTATGAGCAGGCGCTTGCGTACAAGGAATGGCAGCAGTATCACGAGCAGAATCAGGATGAAGAGCAGGAACAGGGTATTGAAGAATCCTGGGACCTGAGCGGCCTGACCGTGGTCGAGGTCGATGCTCTGCAACTGGCGACCCGTTCGCTGGACGGGCTCAGTGTTGAAGAGCTGAAACGTCGCCATACCGTCGCCCTCGAACAAGGCTGCGCGCATATCTTCGAGGACACTCTGCTGCATCACTGCATCGAGCACCCGGAATCCTCCGACACGCTGGTGGACTGGGCGGTGCCGACCTTTTTCTGGTTCAGTGCCTGGCAACGCCTGGAGCTCGATGAAGAATCGATCGAGCTGTTGCTGGCCCGGCAGCGAACGCGGATCACGCAACCGATGCGTGAAGCCCTCGAACAGGAAGACGTTGACGGATTCCTCCAGGCGTATGCCCGTTGTGCACATTTCAAATGGCTGACAATCGAACGACATCAGAAATGGTTCGACCATACCCTGAGCCATTTACTGCTGGATGCCCCGGTCTGGTCTCCCGAGATTTTCGAACGGGTGCGCAACAATCAAGGCTGGCACGGCTGCACGGGAAATCCCTGCCCTGACGGCGAATGGCAACGCCTGCTGGCTCGCCAGAATGCGCCGCTTTTCCTGGCTCACCAGCAACAACTGGCCACGGAGCCCGCCGCCACCCCCGAACACCGCGCCGCCCGCCTGCTGCTGGGCACCGGCTCGTTCAGCGCCCGTCGCGCACTGGCCCGACGCCTGCGCGAGGACGACTGGGCGCAATGCCGCAAGTTGAGTTCGGAGCTGTACGCCAATCACCCCAAGGTCTGCGCGCAGATGCCCGGCGGCACGGCGTTTTTCTGGCAAAGCTGGGAACTGAGCTTCAATGACTGGCCGACCTACGTGGGCGTGGTGCTGGCCTGCCTGATTGGCGCGTTCACCCATTACATTCCGTTGGGTGTGCGCCTCAGTGGACTGATCAATATCGTCATGATCTCGACCGTGGTGTTTGGCGTGATCGTGGCCGGGCTCAATTGGCTGGTGCACAACGTTGCTCATCGCGTATGGCGGCTGGATGACCGGCTCAGCGCCGCTCTTTGCCCCGGAGTTTTCAAAGACTCGCCGCCGTTCGGCGTGCTGCGCGACCTGGTGCCCGGCGCATTGATGGTGGCCGGGCTCGGCTGGTTTTTCGGCCCGATTGCCGGCGGGGTGTACGCCGCGACCCTGGCGACCTTCGGACTGGTGCGCCGCTGGCAGTCCAGGCCGCGGGTGTCCTGGGAAGAAAGCCGACCTGCCGTGAAAGTCGGCGTGACGATCCTCGGCATTCTGGTGCTGGCCCTCGTGCTCGGCGTGTTCAAAGTGGTCGCCAGCCAAGGCACGGTCAATCGCAATCAGGGTCTGCAACCCTGGACCGAACGCCTGTGCAGCCGCTTGCCGGCCACCACCGCCGAATGCAGCGCACCGGCCACCGTTGAGCAGTGGTACGGCAAGGAGGCGCGCCCATGACCACCAGAGTGATGTTTTGCGTCGGGATCTTCTTCGCGCTGGTGATCATGGGGCTGACGGGCGCGACACGCCCTTTCCTGCAGCTCGATCTCTGGCTGGACGAGCGCGATGCACCGATCACCGCCCAGGCCAATGCCCTGAGCCCGGTGATTGCCTGCGTCAACCGGATCGACGTGCAATGGCGAGTGGCCTACGACCGCTACAAGAACCCTCAACCGCCCTTGCCCCGCGACCAACGCTGGTTGAAGAGCCTCAAGGATTTCGACGACAGCGACGCGTTCAATGTGCGGGACATTCAGCGCGATGTCTGCGGTCAGGGCCTCACGGAAAAACTCGAACTGCTGGAATGGCAGCCTGAACTGGCGCGACAGGCGAACGAGTACGTCCGGGCGCTGAGTCACGTTACGACCACCATTGCACCCACGCGGTTTTACCGGGAGGCGAGTTTCACCTCCGGGTCGCAACAGCCCTCCCCTGGAGAACTGGCTGCGATCGAGCGCGTTTCACAGGAGTACATCGACGCCTCGACGGCTCTGCGGCAAAGCCTGCTGCCGCTCGACGCTGCGCAGCGTCCCGAACAGCTCAAGCTGATCGAGGCTCGTCTGGGCAGGGACATTCACTGGGACTTGCTGGCGTACATGATTCAGGCGCGGGAGACCGTCGACGTGCTCGACGAAGCGATGAAAAATCGCACTCTGACCCCAAAATTGCTGGCCGACACCACCGCGAAGTTGCAACAGGCGTGGAACCGTCGCGAACCCTGGCTCGCACCGCGCACGGGTGGATTCCAGAACAAGACCGATGCCGCACGGGATCTGTGGCTGCGCATCGGCGAGCCGGGGCAAGACTATCTCGAGGCGTTGAACACCCTGCAAGCAGACTGGCACAACCACGCTAAGCCCGAACGTTTGAGCGAGGACTACTACGCCGTGACCCGCAGTTACGACGGTTTGCTCAGCCATTACAACCGACTGGCGCGCGCCAGTTTCTGACGCAGTGCACACGCCGGATCGCCCTCAGGGGCGACCCGGCGTGCCGGTCCTACTTGGCCTTGAGCTTGAGGTAGGACTGATGCAGGTCCGACGCCCAGCCATCAATCACGCTTTTCACGTCATCGGCCTTCATCACCTGCGAATCGTTTTCCAGCGGTTTGCCGGTGCCTTTGCGCACCACCTGCGCCGCCACTTTGTTAGTGCCGCCATCGAGGAACACCGCTTCGGTCGCCAGCGTGGTTTCCTGATCGCGAATGCCGCTGGCGGTGCTGACCGCTGCCGCTACCAACGCCACCGGAATCACCTCATAAGCATGGAGGCCTTCGGTCTTGCTGCTGACGGCGGTGATGGCCGCGCGCACCACAATCACACCCGGCCCGGGGCCTGAGGCCAGCGGCAAGGATTTACCCAGTTCACGCTTGAGCGCCTGATCGTAGTAGCTGGTGATGCCGTTGAGGGTCTGCTGCGGAATCTTCACGGTGGGTTGCGGTTTGGGATAGAGCTGGGTCGGTTCGACGTAGAAGCTGGTGAATTTGCCGATGTCGACTTTCGGGTCAATCCAGCGCATCACTTCAGCCCCCGACGGGGATTTGGCCTCCCTCAGCTGGCTGTAGTCCTTGAGGAAGCCTGAGTACTCGTCGGGTGCGACGGTTTTGCTGGAGCAGCCCACCACGCCCAGCGTGGCAATGCACAGGGTGCTCATCATTACGGCTAGCTTCATGCTGTAACTCCTGTCGGAAGGCCGAATTTATTGCGTCGGGGGAGTTACAGGTATAGCTAAATTCGCGCCGTTTGCGATCAGAAACCCCAACATTGCGCAACGTCGGGTCCGGACCTTTGAAAGGTCCGGACCATCACGGGTGCTCAAGGCTTTCTTCTACCAGCTCGAAGTCTCCCCACTGCGCAACGCCATCTCCCGCCGGCTGTTGGCCCGCATCGCCTTGATCAGCGACACCGTGCCCACCAGCAAAATCGCCGCACCGAACAGAAAATCAATGTTGTACAGCTGGAAATCCTGCACCGGCCCCACCAGCACCGTGCGCACCACGCCAATCCCCACCAGCGTTGCAAGGAAGTCGATCCCCGGCTCATCGCGGTAGAACACCAGCAGCAACGGCAGGCACAGCACCAGCAGCATCAACAGCACCACAACCTTGAACGAGCCCTTGCGCTCGACGCTGAACGCGCATTCGTGGGGGCCGTAGGCCTTGTAGTCCTCGTCGCGGATCATCGAGTTTTTCTCGTTGATGTAGTCGGCGCGGTTGTACTTCTGGATCGGCGTGAAGGTGTTGGACATCTCCATCAGCGTGGTGATGTTCTTGAAGCGCAGGTCGATGCGCTCGCTACCCTTGAGGTAATACAGGACTGGCTTGTAGCCGTAGCGATAGGTGTCGAAAGGAAACTCGGTGACCCGGCCCTGGACGCTGATCGGCCGCGATTCGAGTTCGGCGAAGGCGCTCTTGTCGGTCGAGGCGAGGTTGCGGCTCAGGGGCAGGACTTTCACCTGTTCGAGGAAGATCGGCGTGACGCCGAACGACCACTGCAACGGTTCCAGGCGCAGACGCAGTTCGTTGCGGCCCAGGTCATAGCGGTTGAAGGTGCGTTCGGAGACCACCACTGCGCCGCTGAGCATGAACTCGCCGCGCAGGTTGTTGGTGATGCGCAGGGTCAGTTGATCCTTGCCCAGCAACGCCGCTTCGGTGTTCGGCGGCGTGCCGCACCAGGCGGTGCTTTCGCCGACGCCACCGAGATGACCGCCACGGTTTTCGTTGAACACATAGATGTAACCGGCCCACAGCGTCACCATCAGCAGCAACGCGGTGATGCCCAGAATTTTTTTGCCCGGACTCACTGATCAGACTCCCTTCTTCGTTCCGTCGTCCAGCCGAAAACCCGCTGGCGACGGGGACTCTACCAAAAGGCCACCATCGACCCAAGGAAAAATCCCCGATTCATCAGGGTTCTAAGGGTTTCCCCTGCATCACCTGCGCCGGAACAACGGTCGCGGCTCGATCACCGAGCGCCCGTACAACACGCTCATCCCGGCCAGTCCCTTGAGCGCATCCTCGGCGGATTTGTCCTCGCGCACGGCGAAGCTGTCGAAACCGCACTGGCGCATGTGGCTGAGCTGGTCGCGCAGTACATCGCCGATGGCGCGCAACTCGCCTTTCCAGCCGAAACGACTGCGCAGCAAATAGGCCTGGCTGTAGGCGCGGCCGTCGCGAAAGCTCGGGAAGTCGAGGGCGATCAGTGGCAACGAGCTCAGCCACGGCAGCAGGCTTTCGACGCCGTCGTCCGGGCCGAGCCAGACCGCATGGGTCGAGGGTGATTCGAGCCAGTGGGCCAGTGGCAGAATCAGCATTTCAGTGCTTTCAGACGTTTCAGGCGAGCGGATCAGCGTCCACGGATCATCCAGCACGATCCGCGCCCCACTCTCCTCCATGCGCAACAAATTGTTCATGCCGACACCTCCTGCGCTTTCGGATAAACCCGCTCCTTGAACGGCTCCAGGCCGATGCGCGCCACGGTATCGACGAACAGTTCTTCGGCCTCGCGATAACGCACGAAGGTGCCGATGATCCGTTCGATCACCTGCGGTACTTCGGCAGCGCTGAACGACGGGCCGATCACTTTGCCCAGCGCACTGTTCTTGCCCTGAGCCCCGCCAAGGGTGATCTGATACCACTCGCTGCCGTTTTTATCGACGCCGAGAATCCCGATGTTGCCGATGTGGTGATGGCCGCAGGCGTTCATGCAGCCGGAAATGTTCAGGCTGATGTCCCCAAGATCGTGCAGGTAATCGAGGTTGTCGAACCGCGCCTGAATCGCTTGGGCAATCGGGATCGATTTGGCATTGGCCAGCGCACAGAAATCACCGCCGGGGCAGGCGATGATGTCGGTCAGCAGGCCGACGTTGGCGACGCCCAGCCCCTGCTCTTTCGCCAATTGCCACAGCGTGTACAGATTGGACTTGGGCACATCCGGCAGGACGATATTCTGTTCGTGGGCGATGCGGATTTCGCCGAAACCGAAACGCTTCGACCAGTCGGCCACGGCCAGCATCTGCGCATCGGTGACGTCCCCCGGCGGCGAGGCCAGGCCCGGTTTGGTCGACAGCACCACGCTGGTGTAGCCCGGCACTTTGTGCGGCTGCACGTTGCGCGCGACCCAACGGGCGAACGCCGGGTTGTCGGCCAGGTGCGTGCCGTAATCCAGATCGGTGTCCGCCAGCGTGCGATAGCTCGGCGGCACGAAGGCACTGGCGACGCGCTGGTATTCATCTTCGGTCAACTGCGCGGGGCCGTCCTTGAGGTGTTGCCATTCCTCTTCGACTTCCTTGGCGAACGCCTCGATGCCCAGCGCCTTGACCAGAATCTTGATCCGCGCCTTGTACTTGTTGTCGCGGCGACCATGGCGGTTGTAAACCCGCAGCACCGCCTCGACGTAGGACAGCAAGTGCTGCCACGGCAGGCCATCGCGGATTTGCAGACCGAGGATCGGCGTGCGCCCCAGACCGCCGCCGACGATCACTCGCAGCAGCATCTGGCCGTCACGGCCGGGGTAAAGGTAGAGACCGATGTCGTGCATCATGATTGCCGCGCGATCCTGCTTCGCCGAGCAGATGGCGATCTTGAACTTGCGCGGCAGGAACAGGAATTCCGGGTTGATCGTCGACCATTGCCGCAGGATTTCCGCCAGCGGACGCGGGTCGATCAACTCGTCCGCCGCGACCCCGGCGAAGGCTTCGGTGGTGATGTTGCGCACGCAATTGCCCGAGGTCTGGATCGCATGCATGTTGACCTGCGCCAGACGCTCGAGAATGTCCGGCACCTCGTGCAGTTCGATCCAGTTGAACTGTATGTTTTGCCGGGTGGTGAAGTGGCCGTAACCACGGTCGTAGTCCCGGGCGATGCTTGCCAGTGTGCGCATCTGTTCGGCGCTCAGCGTGCCGTAAGGAATGGCCACCCGCAGCATGTACGCGTGCTTTTGCATGTACAGGCCGTTTTGCAGGCGCAGCGGCAGGAACTCTTCTTCGCTCAACTCCCCGGCCATGAAGCGCTCGACCTGATCGCGAAACTGCGCAACGCGCTCGAACACCAGCGCCCGGTCGTAATCATCGTATTGATACATGCAGCGGCTACCTCATCAGTTTTGATCACGGTCAAAACTGTGGGAGCGGGCTTGCTCGCGAATGCGGAGTGTCAGGCAACTGACTTGTTGGCTGACACTCCGC
>NZ_JBWKZE010000045.1:0-35994 GCF_059424205.1 Pseudomonas sp. GW456-12-1-14-TSB6 | reverse complement strand
TCCCACGGTCCGTACTGGCTAGAGTCGGAATCGAGCTTTTAGTCCCGCCCACCCCTTCAAGTCTAAACATACAAGCGGGCTTGCTCCGGGCGGCGTTCCGACGATGTTTTTGAAGGTTTCGAGTCAGGCCGAAGCCGGCAGCGGCTGAAAGCTGAAGTACTGCTTCAACGCTTCGACCAGTTGCCCATACTCGGGCGGCGTGCGGTACAGGCTGAAGCCGGCGTCGTAATGCTGAGGGGTCGCGTCTTCGTGGCACCACAGACAGCACGCCGTCAGGTCGATGACCTGCTGGCGGCCCTCCCCCAGGGGAATTTTCAGGCGCAGATTGAATTCCGCACCGATCATCATCGGCAACTGGCTGATAAGCATCAAACCGTCTTCAGAGACGTTGCCCAGAAACCCGACGGGTTTATCGGTGACGCTGTTGAACACTCGCAGAAAATACGGCAGCTGGTGCCGTTCGATTCGACGGTCGGTAAACATGAACGTATCGCCATGCATGGCCCGATGCCCGGGCCGCATTGTGCTTCGGAACGAACCTGATCTTCAGGCCCGCTCTCCCCGCTCCCGGTGTGGCGCTTGCCACGTACTTCACATGCCAGTCGCAGGTGTTGCGCCGATCTGGAGTTCTGGCTCTAAACCGGTGTCCTTGGACTATAGCTCACCTTGTACAACCAGCCAGACTTTGTATGACGACCGCCATCAGAACCGGGTTGGACGGACCACGGCGGCGGCACTGCGAGTCGGGTAGTGACCCAGGCTCTGCAGGGTTTCCAGACGTGCGCGGGCGCGGTAGGCGTATTCGCTGTCGGGGTACGAGGCGATGATGAACTGATAGGTCTGCGCCGCATCGACGAACATTTTCTGCCGTTCAAGGCACTGGCCGCGCATCATCGACACTTCCGGCCACACATAAGGGCGGGCGCGGCTGGCGCGTTCGACCTTGGACAGTTCAAGCATCACCTGCTCGCAATTGCCCCGGTCATAGGCGCTGTAGGCGTTGTTCAAATGATGGTTCATCGACCAACGGGTGCAGCCCGAAGCGGCGAGGACGCTGAGGGCAAGGGCGGCAATGGGCACGAATCGCATGGGGGTTCTCCTGTCTTGTGCTCTGTATCGACCCCGTGCACAAAATCTTCAATCACCATTGCAGTGTAATGGTCGCCGAGGGCTGAGGCTCGGCGCCATGTTGGGTGCTCAACGAGATTTACGTCAGCGAGATGTTCACGATGGGTGAGGGAGGCGAAATATCCTTTCCGTCAGGTGACACTTCGACCGCATAAAAACTCAATGAGGAAAAGTCCTGATGATTCAACCACGAACCCAACGGGCTGACTACCTGTGAAAATAATGGATTCAAGGAATCCTTCGTGCTGTAAACACGCACAGAGTTTCCAGGAGTCCCCGTGCCTTCGAATCTAACGAAGAGCCCCGTTTTGCTGCCATCTTGCGGAACATCTACCACCGGTGTTACCGGTGAACTGTTGGCTGCGCTCATATCCATCACCTCATGGGCTCGTCAACCATTGACGAGTTCGGTCTTCTTATATCGATCCGAAAAATGCACGCCACCTGTTAGAAATAACAGTCTCGACGAGCGGTAGGCCTACGCCGGCCGAATGTTCAAAAATGTTCGTTTCAATAAAGAAACCAATAAGTAGTGCAAACGAACAATGACTACACCCTTCGAGCATAGTAGCCTTCGCTGGCGCTTGAACCTGAGGAGTCTTTGCATGTCCGTCCGTCGTACCAAAATCGTCGCTACCCTTGGCCCGGCCAGTAACTCGCCGGAAGTTCTCGAACAGCTGATTCTGGCTGGCCTGGACGTCGCCCGTCTGAACTTCTCCCACGGCACCCCCGACGAGCACAAGGCTCGCGCGAAGCTGGTGCGTGACCTCGCGGCCAAGCACGGCCGCTTCGTCGCCCTGCTGGGTGACCTGCAAGGCCCGAAAATCCGTATCGCCAAATTCGCCAACAAGCGCATCGAGCTGAAGATCGGTGACCAGTTCACCTTCTCCACCAGCCATCCGCTGACCGAAGGCAACCAGCAAGTGGTCGGCATCGACTACCCGGATCTGGTCAAGGACTGCGGCGTGGGCGACGAGCTGCTGCTCGACGACGGTCGCGTGGTCATGCGCGTTGAAACCGCCACCGCCACCGAGCTGAACTGCGTCGTGACCATCGGCGGTCCGCTGTCCGACCACAAAGGCATCAACCGTCGCGGTGGCGGCCTGACCGCACCGGCCCTGACTGAAAAAGACAAGGCCGACATCAAGCTCGCCGCTGAAATGGAAGTCGACTACCTCGCCGTGTCCTTCCCGCGCGACGCTGCCGACATGAACTACGCCCGTCAACTGCGCGACGAAGCCGGCGGCACCGCCTGGCTGGTGGCGAAGATCGAACGCGCCGAAGCCGTGGCCGACGACGAAACCCTCGACGGTCTGATCAAGGCTTCCGACGCAGTGATGGTTGCCCGTGGTGACCTCGGTGTGGAAATCGGTGACGCCGAGCTGGTGGGCATCCAGAAGAAAATCATTCTGCACGCACGCCGCCACAACAAGGCGGTAATCGTGGCGACCCAGATGATGGAGTCGATGATCCAGAACCCGATGCCGACCCGCGCCGAAGTGTCCGACGTGGCCAACGCCGTGCTCGACTACACCGACGCCGTGATGCTGTCTGCCGAATCCGCTGCCGGCGCTTATCCGCTGGAAGCCGTGCAGGCGATGGCGCGCATCTGCGTCGGCGCTGAAAAGCACCCGACCAGCAAAACTTCCAGCCACCGCATCGGCAAGGAATTCGAGCGCTGCGACGAGAGCATCGCGCTGGCGACCATGTACACCGCCAACCACTTCCCGGGCGTCAAGGCGATCATCGCGCTGACCGAAAGCGGCTACACCCCGCTGATCATGTCGCGTATCCGCTCCTCGGTGCCGATCTACTGCTTCACCCCGCACCGTGAAGCCCAGGCTCGCGCAGCAATGTTCCGTGGCGTGTACACCGTACCGTTCGACCCGGCTTCGCTGGAACCGCACGAAGTCAGCCAGAAGGCCATCGACGAACTGGTCAAGCGCGGCGTAGTGGAGAAAGGCGACTGGGTCATCCTGACCAAGGGCGACAGCTACCACACTACCGGCGGCACCAACGGCATGAAAATCCTGCACGTGGGCGACCCGCAGGTCTGAGTGACCGGTTGCTGAAATCGAAAAGCCCCGCCATGTGAATGGCGGGGCTTTTTCATTTCAGACTGATCGTTGTTGATCGTTCCCACGCTCTGCGTGGGAATGCCTCAATGGACGCTCCGCGTCCGCTTCGGCATGGGACGCGGAGCGTCCCGGACTGCATTCCCACGCGGAGCGTGGGAACGATCGGTGCGCGGAGTGCGGCGGCGGTCCGTGCGCGCAGTGTGGCCGCGTTCGATGCGCGGGAGTGCGGGGGCGATCGATGCGCGGAGCGGTCGGCGGATATCTCAATGGCGTTTGATGAACCCGGTCAACGCCGCCAACGCCTCCGGCGAGCGCAGCCGCTGGGTGAACAGTGCGCCCTCCTCCTCGATCACCTTGCGAATCAATTCGCGATCCGGCGCGCGCATCAGCTGCTTGCTGATGCGCACCGCCTCGGCCGGCAACTCGTCAAACCGCAGCGCCATCTCCCGCGCCTTGGTCAATGCGGCTTCGCCACTGTCCAGCGCCTCAGTCGCGATCCCCCATTGCGCCGCCTGCTCACCGGTAAAGCCCTCACCGAGCAGCAACAACTCCGAGGCTTTGGCCTGCCCGAGCAAGCGCGGCAGGATCAGGCTGGAGCCAAACTCCGGGCACAACCCGAGATTGACGAACGGCATGCGCAGCCGCGCATCCCGCGCCACGTACACCAGATCGCAATGCAGCAACAATGTCGTGCCAATCCCCACCGCCGCCCCGGCCACGGCGGCGACTACCGGTTTGCGGCACTCCAGCAAATTGAGCATGAAGTGAAACACCGGGCTGTCGAGGTCGCTCGGCGGTTGCTGGATGAAGTCGGCGATGTCATTGCCGGCGGTGAAACACTCGGCGCTGCCGGTGATCAGCACGGCGTTGATTTCGGGGTCGCTGTCAGCCTCTTTCAGCGCGTCGGCCAACTGGCTGTACATGGCGCGGGTCAGGGCGTTTTTCTTGTCCGGGCGGTTGAGGCGCAGGGTCAGCAAACCGCGTTCGCGGTGCAGCAGGATGGCGTCGGTCATGGTGTGTCTCGCGTCTGAAGAATCAGCGTTCAACCACGGCTCAGGAAGACATCGGCCAGCAGTTGATTGCGCGGCAGTCCGGCCAGGAACAGACGCTTGGCAAACGCGTCGACGCTGGCCGTCGAGCCGCAGACTAAGGCCAGGGTTTGCCGGGAGACAAGGCGCAGTTGCGCCAAAGCGGCCGGCAACTCGGCCGCCGTCCACCCTTCGACGCTGAGGTTGTCCCGCTGTGCGGCCAGTGCCTCAAGGGGTTTGGCCAGGTAATGCCCTTCGGCATCATGGGCCAGGTGAATGACGCGAATGGCGCCCCGATGATCGTGCCGCAAGGCTTCGCGCAACACGCCGAACAACGGGCCGAGCCCGGTGCCGGCAGCCAGCAGCCACAGCGGCCGGTCGTGCCAGTCCGGGTCGTAATGCAAGGCGCCGCCACGCAGTTCACCGAGACGGATCGGGTCGCCGATCTGCAAGCGTCGCGCGGCATCGCTGAATTCGCCGGGCTGGCGGCAATCGAGATGGAATTCAAGAAAACGGTCTTCTTCCGGCAGGCTCGCCAGCGAATACGGCCGCGCAACGTGGCCGGCCCACAGCACCAGATGCTGACCGGCGCTGTAGCGCAACGGCCGCTGGGGTGTCAGGCGCAGACGCAACACACTGTCGCCGAGCCAGTCCAGCGCTTCGACCGTGGCCGGGCGACCATCGGTGACGGGATCGAAAGTATGCACCTGCAAATCCTCAATCACCTGGCACTGACAGGCCAGCCGCCAGCCCTGATCACGTTGCTCGGCGCTCAAGGCATCGGGGCGACTGTCAGCAGGCAAGCCCTGCACGCATTGCACCAGACACGCGTGGCAACTGCCGGCGCGGCAGCTGTAAGGCACCGCCACACCGTTCTGATTGAGGGCATCGAGCAGGTTGCTACCCGCCGCCACCGACCACTGTCGTTCACCGACCCGCAGTTCAGGCATCGACGTTCTCCCACGCCGCCGCGCAGCGATTGCGGCCGTCGCGCTTGGCCCGGTACAGCGCCTGATCGGCACGCTGCAAGGCCTCGTCCAGATCATCGCCCAGTTCCAGCAGGGTCATGCCGGCAGACAGACTCAGGTTTTTCACATTCAGGCCCACCAGTTCAACGTCGGTGAAGGCGATGCGCAGGCGTTCGCAACAGGCGGTCAGGCGCTCGGCGTTGCAATCGGGCAGCAGCACCACGAACTCTTCACCACCATAACGCGCCAGCACGTCGCCGTCGCGCAGACAGGCCCCGGCGACGCCGGCGAAAGCCTGCAACACCTGATCGCCAGCGGCGTGGCCGTGAATGTCGTTGATGCGTTTGAAGTGGTCGAGGTCGATCAGCGCCAGTCCGTGCACCACGTCGGCCTCCATCGCATTCAGCTCGCGGGTGGCCAGGCGCAGGAAATGCCGGCGATTGAACAGCCCGGTCAGTTCGTCGGTGGCCACCAGGTCTTCGAGCTGGCGCATCATCCCGCGCAGGGTGTCCTGATGCGCCTGCAAGGCGAACCGCCGCTGGCGCATGCGTTGGCGCGAGGTCTGGACGAAGCGTGCGTAAATCACCAGCCACGCCAGCACAATCAGCAGGATGCAGGCCTGCAACGCGGACAGCGCCGGATCGTGCAGCCGCAAGTGGTAACCGTCCCACAGCGTGATGGCGCAGAAGCTGAAGAACACCAGCATGGCGCAGCGCACGAACGCCCGCTGTGACAGATGGAACAGGCCGAACAGCAGGACCAGCACATAGAACACCAGAAACTCGCCCCGGGCCTCCTCCAGATGCGCGATCAGCCACGTCTGCCAGCCAAGGCCCAGCAGCACTTGTGCTTCGGTCAGGCTCGGGTCGGAGAAGCGCAGGTTGCAGCCGGAAAAGAACAGGGCGAACAGGATCGCCTGGCTGATCACCACCAGCGCACTGCCGACGGCGACGCCGGCCAGCGAATCGTTGTAGTGACCGGTGAAATACGCCAGCCACAGCAGCAGCAAAGCCAATCCATAGGTGGCTGCAGCGAGGGCGAAGCGTTTGAGCAAAAGACGTTGAATGGCGTTATGGGTCAATCGTTGACTCACCGTGCGATAAGAGGCTGACCGAGTGTCCTACTCCACAGACCGGCTGCCACTTTAGTGGCGTAGTCGATAAATGACCATTGATTTTCGGGCCGGGTATTTGGCGTCAAAAACCTGCAGCCATGCGACCAACGAATAACTCCCGGCAGATGTGCCCGCCACCGAGGCGCGGTATACTGCCGCGCCTTTTTAGCGTCACGCCAGCAGCCCCGGCGTGCCGACCCTGAAGGGCAGCTTCGAGCTCCGAGCTTCGAGCGGCAAGTTCAAAGCAGTACACACTGCTTCAGCTTGCCGCTCGAAGCTCGCGACTTTCAGCTGCCCTTAAAGAATGTTCCCGTCTTTTAGAGGAGCGCGACTCATGACCGTGATCAAGCAAGACGACCTGATTCAGAGCGTTGCCGACGCCCTGCAGTTCATTTCCTATTACCACCCCGTGGACTTCATCCAGGCGATGCACGAAGCCTACCTGCGCGAAGAATCGCCAGCGGCCCGTGACTCGATGGCGCAGATCCTGATCAACTCGCGCATGTGCGCCACCGGCCACCGGCCGATCTGCCAGGACACCGGCATCGTGACCGTGTTCGTGCGGGTGGGCATGGACGTGCGTTGGGATGGCGCGACCATGAGCCTGGACGACATGATCAACGAAGGCGTGCGCCGCGCCTACAACCTGCCGGAAAACGTCCTGCGTGCTTCGATCCTGGCCGACCCGGCCGGTGCGCGCAAGAACACCAAGGACAACACCCCGGCGGTCATCCACTACTCCATCGTTCCGGGTAACACCGTGGAAGTGGACGTGGCGGCCAAGGGCGGCGGTTCCGAGAACAAGTCGAAAATGGCCATGCTCAACCCGTCCGACTCGATCGTCGACTGGGTACTCAAGACCGTTCCGACCATGGGCGCCGGCTGGTGCCCGCCGGGCATGCTGGGCATCGGCATCGGCGGCACCGCCGAGAAAGCCGCCGTCATGGCGAAAGAAGTGTTGATGGAATCCATCGACATTCACGAGCTGAAAGCCCGTGGCCCGCAGAACCGCATCGAAGAAATGCGTCTGGAGCTGTTCGAGAAGGTCAACCAGCTGGGCATCGGCGCCCAGGGTCTCGGTGGCCTGACCACCGTGCTCGACGTGAAGATCATGGATTACCCGACCCACGCCGCCTCCTTGCCGGTGTGCATGATCCCGAACTGCGCCGCCACCCGTCACGCGCACTTCGTGCTCGACGGTTCCGGCCCGGCCTCGCTGGAAGCGCCACCGCTGGACGCCTACCCGGAAATCGTCTGGGAAGCCGGCCCGTCGGCCCGTCGCGTCAACCTCGACACTCTGACCTCGGAAGACGTGCAGAGCTGGAAGCCGGGCGAAACCGTCCTGCTCAACGGCAAGATGCTCACCGGTCGCGACGCCGCGCACAAGCGCATGGTCGAGATGCTGAACAAGGGCGAAACCCTACCGGTTGATCTGAAAGGTCGCTTCATCTACTACGTCGGCCCGGTTGATCCGGTCGGTGACGAAGTGGTTGGCCCGGCGGGCCCGACCACCGCCACGCGGATGGACAAGTTCACCCGTCAGATCCTCGAGCAGACCGGCCTGTTGGGCATGATCGGCAAGTCCGAGCGCGGCCCTACCGCGATCGACGCGATCAAGGACAACAAGGCTGTGTACCTGATGGCCGTCGGCGGTGCCGCTTACCTGGTGGCGCAGGCGATCAAGAAGTCCAAGGTTCTGGCGTTCGCCGAGCTGGGCATGGAAGCGATCTACGAGTTCGAGGTCAAGGACATGCCGGTCACCGTAGCGGTGGACAGCAAAGGTGAATCGGTACACATCACCGGTCCTGCGATCTGGCAACAGAAGATCAGCGAAAGCCTGGCGGTGGAAGTGCAGTAAGCGCTTCATCTGCTTGTGAAAAACCGGGCGGTCAGCGATGACCGCCCGGTTTTTTTTCGCCTGCCGTCAGTCGGCACCTGTCAGATCTGACAGGTGTCACGCCCTATGCCCTCTGTTAGCGTGGAACCTCGACGTTTACAGGTTGCGGTGCCATGGCCCTTGATGCAGATGCGCTCGTCACTCCTCCGTCCATCGCCAAGACAGCGTCCATTGCAACGAATGGGCGCAGTTGGAGTGAGATGGGTGAGACCGGGCAGCGCTCTCACACCTTGCCGCTGCCATCACTGTCTGCCCCCGGCCGCACGCTGGTTCCCGAGTTGCAACTGGTTTATGACGGCAATGGGGGCAACAGCACGTACGGACTTGGCTGGGATCTGCCGTATGCAGTCATCTCGCACAAGACCAGCAAGGGCGTACCTGAATATACGGACGGCGACGTCATGCATGCTGACGGCACCGACCTGCAGCCCGAACGGACGACGCGCGGCAAGATCAAGTCGACCCGCCGTACACGCGGCAAAGGCCGGCAGGCCAGAAAGTTTTCGGTGGTGCGCTATATCCCTCGTCTGGAAAGTACCTTCGCCCGCTACGAGCTCTGGACCGGTGACGACGGCCACGCCTTCTGGATAGTCCTGCACGCCGACGGCTCACAGCACTGCTACGGCAACACTCTGGATTCGTGCATTCACGATCCTGACGCCCCGACCCACATTGCCGTGTGGTTACTGGTGGAAATCATGAATGCCCTGGGTGAGCACATCTTTTACAAGTACAAGACTGACGATACAGACCCTGATCCGCGATTCGACTATTCGGCCCAGCGTTACCTGTGTCAGGTCTGTTATGGCAACAAGACCGCCAGTGACGAACTGTTGTGCCTCAAACATGAAAAACCAGAGATTCTGGATTGGTTTTTCCACCTGATCATTGACTATGGCGAACGTCCCGTCGGACTGGATGACGTACCACCGTTTGACGAACCAGACGGAAAAAAATGGTCGCTGCGCAGTGATCCGTTTCGCATGCATCGCTACGGTTTTCCAGTCGGCACCCGGCGCCTGTGCAAGCAAACTCTGTTGTTCAACAACATTGGCTCCAAGCGGGTGCTGGTCAATCGTCTATTGCTGGAACATAAACCGACATCGCATCGATACAACCACCTGGCAGCGGCGCATTACATGAGTTACGACGATAAGGGCCGCGTCAAACACTCCCCTCCAATCGAGTACTGCTACAAGCCATTCGAACTCAACACGTTCCCCCAGGCCTTTCTGGCACTCGACCACATGCCAGGCCTCAATGACGGTCAGCCTTACCATTGCGTCGATCTTTACGGCGAAGGTCTGCCCGGTTTTCTCTGCCAATACGACAACGCCTGGTACTACCGCGAACCCCTGCGTGGCACTCCCGGCACGGACGAAATCGTCTACGCCCCCTGGACCCTGCTGCCGCTGATTCCGAACGCCGACAGCAGCAAACCGCTGGTGCAGATTCTTACCGACCTCACCGGTGATGGCTGTCTGGACTGGGTTGTCGCCCAGCCCGGTGGCAGCGGGTATTACACGCTTGGTCCGGACGGCACCTGGTCGTTGTTCAAACCGTTCAGCCAGTTCCCCGTGGAGTTTTTCCATCAACTGGCACAGATGGGCGACTTGAGCGGCGCCGGTCTGGACGACCTCGCACTGATCGGCCCGAACAGCGTACGGGTTTATGCCAACCTGCGGGAAAAAGGCTTTGCTCGCGGCCAGAATATTCCCCATACCCCGGACAGATTGCCGCTGTTCAGCGACGCCCGTAACGAATTGGTGTCGTTCAGCGGGATGGGCGCCAGCGGCATGGAGCTGTGCCGGATCCGCCATGATGAAATCCGTTGCTGGATCAGCCTGGGTCATGGTCGGTTTGCAGAGGGGTTCAAGCTGAGCGACTTGAAGTTCAAATGCGGCGAGTTCAATGCCGACCGGGTTCGCATCGCCGATCTGGACGGTTCCGGTGCCCCGGCCCTCATTTACCTGTGCTCGGACCACTTCGAAATCTGGTTCAACCATGGCGGCAATGGTCTGGCTTCGACGTCAGTGTGCGTTCCATGGCCCCGAGGCGTGCGCTACGACAACCACTGCCAGGTGACTTTCGCCGACCTGCAAGGCATTGGCTGCGCCAGCCTGCTGTTGACCGTGCCGCACATGAAACCGCAGCACTTTGTGTATCACTTCACCAGCGAACGGCCGTACCTGCTTACCGGCTGCAACAACAACATGGGCTACAGCGCCACGCTCAAACACCGCAGCAGTGCGCAATTCTGGCTGGATGAAAAACAGTCGGAGCTGGAGGCATGCAGAAAACCGGTGTGTCGGCTGCCGTTTCCGCAGATGGTGCTCCAGTGCCTGCAACAACTGGATGAAATCACCGGCAATCTACTGAGCCAGTTTTTTGAATACTTCGAGGGTTACTACGACGGTATCGAACGCGAGTTTCGCGGCTTCGGCCGGGTCTGTCAGATCGACAGCGAACTCGAACCGGGCAAGGCCGAAAGTGGCCATACGGCGCCGACGCGCGTGACGCACTGGTTTCATACCGGCCAATGCATCAACCCGATACTCAGGAACATCTGTGAGCTGGATACAGAGGCCACCCCCTTGGGTGCCACCGTGTATTCGCGTTTAAACGCGGTAAAAGGCACTGACGTAATTCGCAAGCCCTACCCCGTCGAAGAAAATGAAATCGCTCGTGCCCTCAGCGGACAACTGCTGCGCAGCGAAGTGTCCCAGGCTGATGACTCCCCGCCCGTCCGATTGTTTTCCCTGACCGAGTGTCGCTACCGGGTTCGGCAAATCGTGGGCAAACCGGCCTGCCTGCAGGTGCTCGAGCAGGAAACCCGCAGCCATCAATACGAACGCGTCATGAACGACCCGACCTGCCAGCACGTGGTCAACATGGCATGGGACAAGTACGGTCGACTGACTCACGGTTTCACAGTGGCCTGTGCACGCCGCCGCACGAAAAATGACCCTCCGCCCTTCGAGCAGGAGGATCAACAGCTCGCCTGGATGGACAGCCATGATGAGCAACAGGAATTTTTTTATCTGAGAGAGACACTTGCCGAATACATCAACCTGATCACTGACGGCCACTGGCTGCTCGGCTTGCCCAGCCGCCAGCGCGGTAATGCGATGAAGCTGCCCAAAGGCGATCTGCCGGACGGTTTGCGCGCAGCGGACATCAGTTTCGAAAATTTCGATCGGCATAAAGACAGCGCCAAGTGGAAAGCCGAACGCGAACTGACCTCGCTGTCGCAACATTCCTATCTGAAGGCCGCCGGCGAGATGCTTTACCCACCGTTGGCAGGACCGACGAAACAGGCCGTGTTCGACAAGAAGGCGCTGGAGGCCTACGCCGATACCCCGATTGTCATTCGGGATGAGCTGCGCAAGATCGGCTATGAGCCGATGAATCTGTTTTTCCCAGAAGATTCGGAAGAGGACAAACTGAAAAACCTGTGGTCGGCCGAAAGCGGATTCTTCACTTACACCGATGCCACGGGTTTCCACCACGTCACCGCTGTGCAACAAACCGCCAGCCATGGCGAGACGCACATCACCTGGGACGACTATCACCTCTTCACCATTGCCATTACCCTCCCGGATGGCTGCACGACGACAATCGTTCATGACCCTCACACGCTCCTGCCCCTGAGCATCAAGGACGCCAACGAAAACATCCAGGAAGTGCTTTATGAGCCGGGTGGCCAACCCATGGTGCACAGTTTTCATGGCACCGAAGACGGCAAACCGGCCGGCTTCAAGCCACTGGCCGAGTACCCCGAACAGAAGAATCTGAGTGTCGAATATGCGCTTGCCAACCCTGAGGAAGTGCTGAAGTGCGCTGCTAGCGTGGTGCGCACCGACCTGTTCAGCTGGATGCCAGTGCTGCCGCCCGGAACGCTGCCGCGCAAAAGAAAGGAATGGATCGCCAAGGGGCTGATTCTGCCCGATGGACACATCCGCGCCTCGGCCCTGCGCTGGCTGAACCAGCTGAAAAAACGCACGGCCAGCGAACAGACCCTGCTCGGGATCATCCGCACGGGCCCACGGCAGCCGGTACACAGCCTCAGCCTGGTTGCCGACCGTTACCACACCGATCTGCTGCAATTGATTCAGATGATCATTGCTTACATCGACGGCTTCGGCCGCCCGCTGCAAAGCAAACAACTCGTCCCACCGGGCGATGCGTTTGTGGCCACGCCCGGAAAGAGCCTTGCGCTGGATCGTGGCCAGCCGCGCACGGCACCGGCCGATCCGCGCTGGCGAGTCAGCGGGCGGGTGGAATACAACCACAAAGGCGAAACCATCCGCGTTTATCGCGCCTATTTCCTCGATACCCATAGCTACATCAATGACAGCTCAATGCGCGAGCACGGTTACCACGACCGGATGTTCTACGACGCCTTGGGCCGGCCGATCCAGACGATCAATGCGCTGGGCCATCTGGCGTTCGACATCCTGCACCCATGGTTCACGCTCAGCTATGACTTCAACGACACGGAAGAACCGCCACCGGCCAAGCCTGCGAAGCCTGCCAGACAGCCCGCCAAACCGGCGAAGAAGGTCAAGCCATGAACGCCAGCGTGCACCGGAACACACCGTCGGTGGCTGTCATCGGCCCGCGCGGCGAGGTCATCAGACAGGTCGAATACCTGCGCAAGGTCGCGGACGGCCCCGTTCAGGCGCTTGTCACCCGCCAACAGCATGACGTGGCCGGCCGCGCGGTGGCGCAACGTGACCCGCGCCTGCCCACGCCCAATACCCGGACCGTGTTTGCACTGAACGGGCAGGCGTTGAACACGATCAACGTCGATGCCGGTGTGAACATCACGCTGCCGGGACTGGCCGGGGAACCCCGGCAGACCTGGGACGCCCGTGGCAATCATCGACGCATGAGTCATGATCCACAGCTGCGTCTGGTCAGTCTTGAAGAGAATGGCGCAGCGGATATCGAAAAAAACAGCTATGCCGCCGCGACTGCCGATCCCCGATACAACCTGCGCGGAAACTTGATCGAGCAGAAAGATCCGGCCGGCACGGTCGAATTCAGAAGCTACGCACTGACCGGCCAGCTATTGAGCGAAACCCGCACCTTCGAGGATGCCCGGACGTTCACCAGCGGGCTGCTGTTCAGCCCGCTCGGTGCATTGCTCGAGAGCATCGATGCAGGTGGTCACCGGCAACAATCGACATACGATGCGGCCGGACAGCTCACCAAAGTGCAACTGCAAATCAGCGGGCAAGCCTGGCAGCCCATATTGAATGACATGCAATACAACGCCGAAGGCAAGGTCATCGAGCAACAAAGCGCAAACGGCGTCACCAGCCACTGGATTTACAACGATGCCAACGGACGGCTATGTCGGCACTACGCGCAAAAAGCTTCGGGGCAGACTCTCAAGGATGACGAGTACCGTCACGACCGGATTGGCAACATCACCGTCATTCGTGACCACACCTACACACCGACCTACTTCCGCAACCAGCGGGTCGACGGCGTTAGCGAGTTCGATTATGACTCCCTGTCACGTCTGATCCGTGCCACCGGCCATGACGATGCGCCGCCCAGGGACAATCCGGGCCTGCCGCAGCCAACAGATCCCAATGACCGGCGCAATTATGTCCAGACCTATGACGTGGACAAAGGCGGAAACCTGACCTGCGTGACCCATGTCCGCGACGGCAAAACCTACCATCGCCAGATGTTCGTCGACCCTGGCAGCAATCGCGCGGTGCGATGGACAGAAGGCGATCGGATTCCGGACTTCGACGTCGAGTTCGATTCCGCCGGCAACCTGAAAGCCCTGCAGCGGGGCCAGCCAATCCAGTGGAACAGCCGCAATCAGGTGCAATCGGTAACCCTGGTCGAACACGCCAGCGGACCGCCAGACACCGAGCAATATCGATACAGCCAGGGCGTGTGCGTGCACAAACGGCTGGAAACCTACAGCGGCACAGTCAGCCACTTCGTGGACGTTCGCTACTTGCAGAACCTGCAGGTCCGCAGCAAGGAAAACGGCGAACTCCTGCATCTCATCACCGTTGCGACCGGCGTCGGACACGTTACGTGTCTGCACTGGGTGGACAAACAGCCGGTGGGCATCACCAACAATCAGCTGCGCTACTCCCTGACAGACCCATTGAGCTCGTCTGTGATGGAGCTGGATGATTCAGCGCAGATGATCAGCAAGGAGACCTACACCCCCTACGGTGCTACGGCTACGCTGGCGGCACGTTCGCAGATTGAGGTGGATTACAAGTTCATCCGCTACTCGGGCAAGGAAATGAATATCGCCGGTCTGTACGACTATGGAGCACGGTATTACGCGCCATGGTTGTGTCGCTGGATCAGCAGCGATCCTGCGGGAGATAACGACGGGCTGAACCGGTATGCGTTTGTCGGGAACAATCCGATCACTTATTTCGATAACGGTGGCACCCAAAGAAAACCCTCAGAGCAACGTCAGATGATCAATGACCAAGTAGCTTATTTATCCACTGCGCAACAGAACCTGGACGAGGTAAACCAACAGTTTGGCGATCTGACTTCGCCGGCAAAGTTTCGATTGAAGGTACTCAAAAACTTCATTTCTCTCGCTGGCCGGGCTACCGTTGGTTTCTTCTCTGCCTGGGCAGTAACCGGTCATGCGTTCAAAGAAAGTACAATTCCTGGCGAACTGCAAGGGCTGTCATTGGGAAACTTCACGGCTGACAGCGCCGTCGGGGCTTACGAAAAAATAATGGCCCCACTCAAGATGAACGCACCGATTTTGCCAAGGCATGCGAATCTGGAACCTGGCTCTATCCGGGATCAAAGCAGCGGAACGTCTCCCGGACCACTTGATAGATTCACAGTCAATCCGGGAACGTGGGAAGAACGGTCGGAGAATATCAGGACTTTGTTCAGCATCGTTCGAGACTCCGGAGGCGGTGCGATATTGCCTGGGGTATCAGAAATTTTCGAACTCATGCGCGTAGCCAAGGACGCAACCAAGGCCGAACAGCAATTGACCGCGATAGAGTTGGATGCCTATGACTCGTTACTCGACAACCTCGAAAAATCGATTGTTCAAGCGGCAGACATCGCCGAGGCCATATTTAACGAAATGGGCGTCGGGCAATTTTATGCGAACGATCTGGATTACTTGATTGATATCGGTCTCAGCAAAGTGGGGGCAACCGATAGCAGAGCGGTCAGTCGATCCGATATAAAAAAATATCGGGAAAAGGCACTGAACAGCCTTCACGAAACCCGCACTACCGTCAAACGGTACCGCCAGTATGCGAGCATAAATTTATCCCATCGCGCTCCAAGCAACAAAGTAGTCCACTGGTGGAACAATGGCGGCAGATAGCTCAATCCACCGAAACACCCCTTCGCTCACCGTGAATGACGGACGAGGCCTGCCCGTGCGCCAGGTCGCCTATCTGCGCACGGTCGCCGACGTCCCCGTGGAAGCGCTCGTCACCCGCCTGCGCCACGACATCGCCGGGCGACTGGTCGAACAGCAGGACCCGCGGCTGTCCGTGCCCAACCTCGTGAATGTATTCGGCTTGAGTGATCAGCCTCTCAAGATCGACAGCGTCGATGCCGGTCTTGGTGTGATCTTGCCAGGGCTTGCCGGGGAGGAACAGCAGCGCTGGGATGCGCGAGGCAATCACTGGCGTACAACATACGATGATCAATTGCGGGCGGTGAGGCGCGATGTAAACGCGATGGCCGGCGTAGAAAAGATGACTTACGCCGATGCCACCGAGGATGCCGGTCACAACCTGCGCGGACAGATGATCGAGCTGGAAGACGCGTCGGGCTCGCTGAAGTTTCACAGCTACGCACTGACCGGCCCGGCACTGCGAGAAACCCGCACCTTTCACGATGACAAAGCCTTTGTCAGCCGACGCACTTTCAGCCCGCTGAACACGGTACTGGAGACGATCGACGCCGCTGGCCACAAGCAGCAACCGACTTATGACGTTGCCGGGCAGCTCATACACACCCGGCTCCAGACCAACGGCCAGCTCAACTGGCACACCGTGTTGAACAGTGCTCAATACAACGCCGACGGACAGATCACCGAGCAACACGCCGGCAATAGCGTCATCAGCCGCTGGAACTACCGCGCCGCCGATGGCCGCCTGCATCGCCATTACGCGAAAAAGTCGTCTGGGGAAAAACTTCAGGATTACGAGTACGAATACGACGCGGTGGGCAACATCACCCGCATTCTCGATCACGCCTACATCCCGACGTTTTTTCGCAACCAGTTGGTCGATGGCCATCGTGAATTCAGCTACGACTCGCTGTACCGACTGATCCGCGCCACCGGTTACAGCGATGCTCCACCGAAGGACAACCCCGGCCGGCCACAACCGACTGATCCCAACGACCGGCGCAATTTCATCGAAACCTACGATTACGGTCCTGGCGACAATCTCGTCAAGACCACCCATGTGCGCGACGGTGCCAACCATACCTTCGAGACGAGCATCGATCCCGCCAGCAACCATGGCGTGCGCTGGAAACCCGGTGATCCACCACCTGAATTCGCCAAGCTGTTCGACCCGGCCGGCAATCTGCTGGCCCTGCAACCCGGCCAGCCCATGCAGTGGAACCTTCACGGTGAACTGGAAAAAGTCACCCTGGTCGACCGCAACGGCAGCAGCGCCAACGACGAAGAGTGTTACGGTTACAGCCTGGGCAAACGGATCTACAAACGCCACGAGACCCACACTACGAAAGTCAGCCACTTCCACGAAGTGCGCTATCTGCCGGAACTGGAAATCCGCACCAAAGACAATGGCGAAGAACTGCACGTCATCACCCTCGACATCGGCCCCGGCGGCGCACGCTGCCTGCACTGGGAGAAAGATCCGGCGAACATCGGCGCTGATCAGCTGCGATTCACCTTGGCCGATCACTTGGGGTCGGCGGTCAAGGAGCTGGATGCTCAGGCGCAGTTGATCAGCGAGGAAGGCTATCGGCCGTTCGGAGTAACAGCGTTCTATACCAAGCGTTCCGCCATCGAGGTCGGTTACAAAACCGTACGTTATTCAGGCAAGGAAATGGATGCCACCAGCCTGTACTACTACGGCGCCCGCTACTACGCACCGTGGCTGGGACGCTGGATCAGCGCCGATCCGGCCTATGCGGTGGATGGATTGAATATGTATGCGTTCGTAGGTAACAACCCCATAGCCCGTGTCGATGCCGACGGACAGACCTGGCTCAGCTTCCCGGCTATCGAAACGTCTGAACAACGCGATACCAGAAAGGCTGCGAGTGCGGCGAAACAGGCCCAATATCAAGCCAATATGACGTTGTCACGGGCGGTCGACCGACATAAAAAGATCCTCGAGCTCACGACACGCAGGGCTCAGGAAGCCGAACAACAGATTCTCAACCACCAGTCTGCGCAAGCGCATGGCAAGTCTGCCGCCATTCGTACAGCCACGCATCTCGGTAATCAGACACTCAGCTATGGGGCGGGTATCGGCCTGGGTGCTGTCGGCGCGGTAATGGGCAGTGTCGCCGGACCGGTCGGCGTAGCGCTGGGCATTTTCCTGGGATTCGTCGTCAAAAAATCGGTAAGCATGGGATTGGACTTTGTCTCGGAAAGGATGGGCCTGAGCGCCTCGGTCAAATTCAAGTCGAGCAAGCTGAGCTCGGCCCGGATCGTGAAAAAAGGCGAGTACAAGACCATGAACTACGGTTCTTACGTCCTGAACAAGTTCCGAGCCATCGTCCAGGGCATGATTGCCATGAACAGAAAAGGCTGGCTCCGGGGCGGCAAGGAAGTGGGGCCTGTCGTTGCCAGCGTTGTCATGAAAATTACCAAAACACCTTTTGCCAGTGAGATCAGTGCCGCTCTAAGCACGATCGCGGGCACTTTCGAGATACTCCATGAAGTCGCCGGGGCGGGAGAGCCACTGAGTCCGGAGAAAAAAGCCAACGCGGACGCTAACATCGACGGAATGGTCAATGTGTTGAATGCCTCGCTCGGCGAGCTTCAGAACCATTTCGCAAACGCCAATCGCGAGTCGATCCATACTTACCGACCGCTGAATAAGGTGTTCGGCAGCGCTCCCGGAGACTCGATGGCCAGTCTGGCGGACGCCACGGGACACACTATCGCGCAACTGAGACGGACTCAGAACCTGATCAGGGCTGCATGATCGCGTGTCGCCACGCCCGGCACCTCAAGCAGTACATGTGCGTGCTATCGTGCTCGCCCGTCCAGCGCCTGATACCCCTATGCTCACGACTTCCCGCCCATTGCGTCTGATGCTGTACACCCTGCTGATCATCGCCGGCGCCGCCATCGCCGCGACGCTTGCGATTCGCCACGCCGAGCGCCAGGCGCTGGAAGAAGACGCGGCTCGGGCCAATCAGCAATTGGCGCTGTATGCCAACTCGCTGCACACCCTGATCGACCGCTATCGCGCCCTGCCCGCCGTGCTTGCACTGGACCCGCAGCTGCGTGCGGCGCTGGCCGGTCCCGTGAGCGCCGAACAGCAGGCAGCGCTCAACCTGAAGCTGGAAAAGATCAACGGCGCCGCCCAATCCTCGACCCTTGAACTGCTCGACCGCACCGGCCTCGCGGTGGCCGCCAGCAACTGGCGTCTGCCCAGCAGTTACGTCGGTCACAACTACGGCTTTCGCCCCTATTTCAGTCAGACCCGCACCCAAGGCACCGGGCGTTTCTACGCGGTCGGCGTGACCAGCGGCATTCCCGGTTATTTCCTGTCCAGCGCGGTGCTCGGCGACAACGGCGAGTTCCTCGGGGCGATGGTGGTCAAGCTCGAATTCCCCGAACTCGAACGCGAATGGAGCCAGGGCAGCGACACCCTGCTGGTCAGCGATGCGCGCGGGATCATCTTCATCGCCAACCAGCCCGGCTGGCGCTATCGCCTGCTGCACCCGCTGAGCCCGGCCGATTACCGCGAGATCAAGACTACCCGCCAATACGACAAACAGTCGCTGGTGCCGCTGACACATCTGGCGCTGCGCAGCTTCGATAACAACAGTGATCTGCGCCGCGTCGAAGGCCCGCAGGGCACGGCGGATTACCTGTGGGAATCGCTCCCGCTGACCGCCGAAGGCTGGACCCTGCATCTGCTGCGCCGCCCGCAACTGTCCTTTGAAGACCAGCGCAATGCCGGGCTCGCCGCCGCCGGAGTGTGGCTGGCGCTGGTGTTCCTGTTGCTGTTCCTCAACCAGCGCTGGCGTCTGGCGAAGATGCGCCAGCGCAGCCGCGAAGAGCTTGAGCAACTGGTCGAGGAACGCACCCGGGATTTGCGCACGGCGCAGGACGGTCTGGTGCAATCAGCGAAACTGGCGGCACTGGGGCAGATGTCCGCCGCGCTGGCCCACGAAATCAATCAGCCGTTGACCGCCCAGCGCATGCAGCTTGCAACTCTGAGACTGCTGCTCGATCACGGTCGGGTCGATGACGCCTACAAGGCGCTCAAACCGGTGGATGAAATGCTCACGCGCATGGCCGCCCTCACCGGCCACCTGAAAACCTTCGCCCGCAAGAGCCCCAGCGGCTTGCGCGAACGGCTGGACCTGGCGACAGTGGTCGATCAGGCCCTGCAATTGCTCGATGCGCGCCTGCGCGATGAACAGGTCAGTCTGGTGCTGCACCTGACCCGCCCGGCGTGGGTGCGCGGCGATGCGATCCGCCTCGAACAAGTGCTGATCAATTTGCTGCGCAACGCCCTTGATGCCATGCAAGGCAAGCCGTGCAAACGTCTGGAAATCCGTCTGGAAGCCGACGAGCAACTGTGGCGCCTGAGCGTCATCGACAACGGCGGCGGCATCGCCGAAGAACATCTGGGTCAGGTGTTCGATCCGTTCTTCACCACCAAACCTGTGGGTGACGGGCTGGGTCTGGGGCTGGCAGTATCGTTCGCCATCGTCCATGAATCCGGCGGGCGCCTGTGCGCCGAAAACGGCGACAACGGCGCGGTGTTCAGCCTGACCTTGCCGATCGATCTGGAGGCGCACATCTGATGCTCAACGCGGTAATGGTGGTCGATGACGAAAGCAGCATTCGCAGTGCGGTCGAGCAATGGCTGAGCCTGTCCGGGTTCGAGGTGCAGCTGTTCAGCCGCGCCGAGGAATGCCTGGCGGCGCTGCCCGTGCATTTTGCCGGAGTGATTGTCAGCGATGTGCGCATGCCGGGCCTCAGCGGTCTTGAGCTGCTGGCCGAAGTGCAGCGCCGGGATGCCGATCTGCCGGTGATTCTGCTGACCGGCCACGGCGATGTGCCGATGGCGGTCGAAGCGATGCGCGACGGCGCCTACGACTTTCTGGAAAAACCTTTCAGCCCCGAGACCCTGCTCGGCAGCCTGCGCCGGGCGCTGGACAAGCGTCGGCTGGTGCTGGAAAACCGCGCCCTGCACGAGCAGGCCGACAACCGCGCCAGACTGGATGCGACGCTGCTCGGTGTGTCCCGTGGCTTGCAGACCTTGCGCCGGCAGGTGCTGGACCTGGCGACGCTGCCGGTCAACGTGCTGATCCGTGGCGAAACCGGCAGCGGCAAGGAACTGGTCGCCCGTTGCCTGCACGACTTCGGCCCGCGCGCCGACAAGCCGTTTGTGGCGTTGAACTGCGCGGCGATCCCCGAGCAACTGTTCGAAGCCGAGTTGTTCGGGCACGAGAGCGGCGCGTTCACCGGGGCATCCGGCAAGCGCATCGGCAAACTGGAATACGCCGATGGCGGCACGCTGTTTCTCGATGAAATCGAAAGCATGCCGCTGGCCCAGCAGGTGAAACTGCTGCGGGTGTTGCAGGAGCAGAAGCTGGAGCGGCTGGGGTCGAACCAGAGCATTCGGGTGGACTTGCGGATCGTCGCGGCGACCAAACCCGACTTGCTGGATGAAGCGCGGGCCGGGCGTTTTCGCGAAGACCTGGCGTATCGCCTGAACGTCGCCGAATTGCGCCTGCCGCCGCTGCGTGATCGTCGCGAAGACATTCCGTTGTTGTTCGAGTCCTTCGCCCAGAGCGCCGCCCAACGTTTGGGCCGGACGTTCCCGCCGCTCAGTGGTGCGCAGTTGAGTCACCTGCTGAGTCATGACTGGCCGGGCAATGTTCGCGAGTTGGCGAACGTGGCCGAACGTCAGGTGTTGGGGCTGGATGAACCGGTGCAGGGTATCGATCCCGGCCAGTCGCTGGCGGCGCAGCAGGAGGCGTTTGAGGCGCAGTGTTTGCGGGCCGCTTTGACACGGCACAAGGGCGATGTGAAAGCCGTGCTTGAGGAACTGCAACTGCCGCGTCGCACGTTTAATGAAAAGATGCAGCGGCATGGTCTGACCCGGGAGATGTTCGTACCCGACTGATCGTTTGATGATTGATCGTTCCCACGCTCCGCGTGGGAATGCCTCAATGGACGCTCTGCGTCCGCTTTGGGACGCAGAGCGTCCCCGGCTGCATTCCCACGCAGAGCGTGGGAACGATCACGCTGAATGAGCGGAAATCCGCTCATTCATTCCGGATCATCGGCAAAATCCCGCTCAACCCATCTCTCCAGCCCTTCTAAACCGGCCCTCCCCCCGTTGGCACAGCTCCTGCTATAGCCCTCGCAGGCTGCGTTCCAACGCGCTCCACAAAAACAATTAAACGAAGGATCCTTCAATGGATAACTCCAACGCCCTGCCCCTTGGGTCGGCTGCCGTGCCGGCCAAAGAACGAACCACCGCCAGTCGCATCAAGTCGATCTTCAGCGGTTCCGTCGGCAACATGGTCGAGTGGTACGACTGGTACGTCTATGCCGCCTTCTCGCTGTACTTCGCCAAAGCCTTCTTCCCCAAAGGCGACACCACCGCCCAACTGCTCAACACCGCCGCGATCTTCGCCGTGGGCTTCCTGATGCGCCCGATCGGTGGCTGGCTGATGGGCCTGTACGCCGACAAGGTCGGACGCAAAAAGGCCCTGATGGCCTCGGTTTACCTGATGTGCTTCGGCTCGCTGATCATCGCCCTGAGCCCGGGCTATGAAACCATCGGTGTCGGCGCGCCGATCCTGCTGGTGTTCGCCCGTCTGCTGCAAGGCCTGTCGGTCGGTGGCGAATACGGCACCTCGGCGACCTACCTGTCGGAGATGGCGACCAGGGATCGTCGCGGCTTCTTCTCCAGCTTCCAGTACGTGACTTTGATTTCCGGCCAGCTCATCGCGCTGGGCGTGCTGATCGTGCTGCAACAGTTCCTGACCACCGAAGAGCTGTACGCGTGGGGCTGGCGTATTCCGTTCGCCATCGGCGCGCTGTGCGCAATCGTGGCGCTGTACCTGCGTCGTGGCATGGAAGAAACCGAGTCGTTCACCAAGAAGGAAAAGTCCAAGGAAAGCGCCATGCGCACCTTGCTGCGCCATCCGAAGGAACTGCTGACCGTGGTCGGCCTGACCATGGGCGGTACGCTGGCGTTCTACACCTACACCACCTACATGCAGAAATACCTGGTGAACACCGTCGGCATGAGCATCTCCGACTCCACCACCATTTCCGCCGCCACGCTGTTCCTGTTCATGTGCCTGCAACCGATCATCGGCGGCCTGTCCGATAAAATCGGTCGTCGGCCGATCCTGATCGCCTTCGGCGTGCTCGGGACGATCTTCACCGTGCCGATCCTGATGACCCTGCACACCATCCAGACCTGGTGGGGCGCGTTCTTCCTGATCATGGCGGCGCTGATCATCGTCAGCGGCTACACCTCGATCAATGCCGTGGTGAAAGCCGAGCTGTTCCCGACCGAAATCCGCGCCCTGGGCGTCGGCCTGCCGTACGCGCTGACCGTGTCGATCTTCGGCGGCACAGCCGAATACATCGCGCTGTGGTTCAAGAGCATCGGCATGGAAACCGGTTACTACTGGTACGTGACCGCGTGCATCGCGGTGTCCCTGCTGGTGTACATCACCATGAAAGACACGCAGAAACATTCGCGGATCGTCACTGACTGACCGGGTTTATTCAGCCACTGCACTGGTGGCTGTTCTGGCCCCATCGCGAGCAGGCTCGCTCCCACAGGATCAGATTTACGCCGATCCAATGTGGGAGCGAGCCTGCTCGCGATTGACGTCAACTCGGTCTCATGCCGACTCGGCAACCTGCGGCTTGCCATAACGCTTCTGCGCATACGACGCCCCGACGATCATCACCAGCAGAATCCCCCCCAGCACCGCCGACGAACCGATGGTGCCAAAGTCCAGCCCACCCTTCTCATGGGACTTGGTCATCAGGTCGCCCAAGGTCGCGCCGAAGGGCCGGGTCAGCACGAACGCCACCCAGAACAGCGCCACCGTCGAAATCTTCGTGAAGTACTTGAGCAGCACGACTACGCCAATCGCCGAGCCGATCAACAGCGCGCCACCGGCAAAGCCCAGACCCGAGTCGTCCGCCAGGTAATCGCCGAGCGCGGTGCCCAGGGTGTTGGAGAACAAAATCGCCATCCAGTAGAACATCTCGCCGCGAAAACTCTGCACCTTGGTGACGTTGAGCGAGTCGCCGCTCAGGCGCCATGCCGCGAAGATCGCCAGCAGGATCGCGATCAGGATCATGGAACCGGTGGCGTAACCCAGTTCCAGCGTGCGGTCCATGAAGTCCGACATGGTGGTGCCGGCGGTGCTGGTCGACAGAATCACGATCCAGTACAGCAGCGGCTTGTAGGTCTTGGACATCAATTGCGTGATCAGGGTCAGGACAAACACGCTGATCAGGATCAGCGAGCTGATGGCGTAACCGACATTGAGGGTCATCGACAGCAAATCCCCCGCGGTTTCCCCCAGGGTCGTCGCGCAGATTTTCATGACCCAGAAGGCCAGGGTGATTTGAGGCAGTTTGTTCATCGCAGGCAACGCTCCAGTGTGTGACGGCCGGTTTTTGGCTTTATGGCCGTGGGCAGACTGGCGTTGCGCGGGTGAAAAACCGGTCGGGAATGTATGAAAAATCTGTCACACAAGCCAAAAACGGCGATTAATCACCGGTTAATGCCCCTGCCGCATCCTTCCCCTACCTGATCGATTAACTGCGCGACGCTCGCTCCGACGACGGAAGCGAATTGAATGCGCCGCCCTTAATATCAATTTAATCGATTGTTTTTAGCATTATTTTGCGCTTTTTAATCAATTTAGTTGGCATAGCATGAACCCCATGCGAAACACATCGCCAACAAATTTCGAATCTGGAGAACGACCATGAAAACCAAACTGATCCTCGCCCTGACCCTGTCCGTACTGGCCGCCAACACCTTCGCCGCCGATGGCTCGGACAAAACCAAATCCGCCGACTTCATTTCCGGCGCCAGCGCTGCCATCGAAACCAGCCACACCGGCGCCTATGCTGCTGACGGCTTCGACAAGACCAACGTCGGCAAAGCCGTTGCTGCGGATGGTTTCGACAAGACCGGCACTGCCAACGCTATCGCCGCAGACGGTTTCGATAAAACCGGTACTGCCGCTGCCATCAGCTGATCGGCAGGATGCACACACCACAGCCCGGCTTCGGCCGGGCTTAGTCATGTCTGGAGGGCTGGAAATCAGCCGCCCGTCCTTGCACTATGGCCGCTCTCTGACAGCCGTTTCCAGGAACACCCGCCATGCCCGATGACATCCATTTCTACGAACCGGCCAACGGCCACGGCCTGCCGCACGATCCGTTCAACGCCATCGTCGGCCCGCGTCCCATCGGCTGGATTTCTTCGCAGGATGCCGAGGGCCGGTTGAACCTGGCGCCCTACAGCTTTTTCAACGCGTTCAACTACATTCCGCCGATCATCGGGTTCTCCAGCGTCGGTCGCAAAGACAGCCTGAACAACATCGAGCAGACCGGCGAATTCGTCTGGAATCTCGCCACCCGCCCGCTGGCCGAGCAGATGAACCAGAGCTGCGCGATGGTCGGGCCGCAGGTCAATGAGTTCGAACTGGCGGGGCTGACACCGGTGGCGTCGAAGGTGATTGCCGTGCCGCGCGTGGCCGAAAGCCCGGTGTCCTTCGAGTGCAAGGTCACCCAGATCATTCAGTTGCAGCGCGCCGACGGCGAGACCGTGCCGAGCTGGCTGGTGCTCGGCGAAGTGGTCGCCGTGCACATTGCCAAGTGGCTGTTGAAGGACGGGATCTACGACACCGCCGCCGCCGAACCGATACTGCGGGGCGGCGGGCCGGCGGACTATTTCCAGCTGGGGCCGGAGGCGTTGTTCAAGATGTGGCGCCCGGGGGCGACGAAGTAAGCGCTTACCAGATCAGCTCGGCGTCGTCGGTGACGCCCTTGAGCTTGTCCAGTTCGTTGATCGCGGCTTCATCGGCCGCGATGGCGCCGGGGAAAACCTGATCATTCAGCAGCTTGTGAAAGCGCGGCGCGCCGCCGTCGACCAGGGCCTTGACGGCGATCGCCGCGTGATAACCCTTGTTGCCGCCCAACTCGACGGGGACGACAGCGGAAACCGCTTCGAAGTGTTCGAACTCTTTACGTGCCATATCGCAGGTCCTGGCTCAGTCGGATAAGCCGGACATTAAACATTCAACCGGCGAGTTTGTGTATCGGCGCGGTGCATTGCCCTACGGCCTGTGCGGCCGAGACTTCCTTGAACGTGTGGAAATCCAGGCTGTTGACCACCAGGTCCTGCACCAGCTCGGCAAAGACTTCCATCGACGGGCTGCTGAAGTACGCGGTCATCGACTGCTGGTTGCTCCAGAAACCGGAGACCAGCCACAACTCGGGATCACACTGCGAATGCTGCAAGGCAAAGCTCAGGCAGCCGGGGGCGGCGCGGGACGGTTCGATCAGGGCGCTCAGGCGCATGCCGAGTTCCGCCGAACGTCCGGCACGCGCTCGAACGAAGGCCATATGACTGACGGGAATCTGCTTGGACATGTTCAACCCTCCCAGGGAGTCGCGTGGCAGCCGGGGACGGGCTGCGACAGGATTCAAGGTTAAGGGCCGCCCCCCGTTCGCCGTTAGTCGATTCCTGCCGTCGCGTTGCACAATCCTGCGAGACTGTCTTGCAGACCTGTAACAGGTCGTAAATTCCTGTCACCGTCCTGTCACACCGGTTTCGGGCAACTCTGACCACCTGCGTCCTGCTATGGCTGGATGGGCCAACAACCCAATGCAGGATCAGGCAAGCATTTCGCAGGATGTGTCTACCGCCCTGACTTGCACAAACTTATGCTCTGCTCCATTCCACCGACTTTGCCGAGGATGCCGCACGTGACGTCATTCGATCGTTTTCAAGCGCCACCCGATGCCGACATGGAAAAGCAGCGCGCGGAACTGGCGGCGATCATCCGCCGCAACACGTCCGAAGATGGCAGTTATGCCACTGCCGTCGGCTCGCTGTTCATGTCGCGCCACACCCAGTCCCATGACTTCGCCCCGGTGCTCGCGCAACCGGCGCTGTGCATCATGGCCCAGGGTCGCAAAGAGGTACGGCTGGCGGACGAGTTCTTCAATTACGACCCGCTCAATTATCTGGTGGTGTCGGTCTCGATGCCGTTGAGTGGACGGGTGGTGAATGTCTCGCCGGAGGAGCCGATCCTCGCCGTGCGCCTGGACATTGATCCTGCGGAAATCACCGCGCTGATCGCCGACGCCGGTCCGATGGGCGTACCGACCCGGCCGACCGGGCGTGGTCTGTATGTGGAGAAAATCGACAGTGCCATGCTCGATGCGGTGCTGCGTCTGGCCCGCCTGCTCGACGCACCGAAAGACATCGCCATGCTCGCGCCGCTGATCCGCCGGGAGATTCTCTATCGCCTGTTGCGCAGTCCGCAGGGCCATCGGCTATACGAAATCGCCATCGCCAACAGCCAGAGCCACCGCATCAGCCAGGCGATCAAATGGCTCAACGGCAACTTCGAACAGCCGCTGCGCATTGATGACCTGGCGAAGGAAGTGAACCTCAGCGTCTCGACCTTGCATCACCGCTTCAAGGCGATGACGGCGATGAGCCCGTTGCAGTATCAGAAGCAGCTGCGCCTGCAAGAGGCGCGGCGTTTGATGTTGGCTGAGGGGCTGGAAGCGTCGGCGGCGGGGTATCGGGTGGGGTATGAAAGTCCGTCGCAGTTTAGTCGTGAGTACAGCCGGTTATTTGGGGCGCCGCCGTTGAGGGATCTGGCGCGGTTGCGGCTTTCGGTGTGAACTCAAAAGCTCCCCCTCACCCTAGCCCTCCCGAAACGTCGGACCGCCCGGAGGGAGAGGGAACCGATTGGGGGATATTCACGAAATACACCGACCTGAAATTACTTTACCGAATCCATAATCGACTCGATCTCTCAGGTCGACGGACAGCGCCAGACACCTCGGTCGGCTCCCTCTCCCTCGGGGAGAGGGCTGGGGTGAGGGGGCAAGTCCGTATCAAGCGCCGAGCACCCGACACGCCTCACTGGGCAACGTCACCGACACCGGATGCCCGATCCCCAGACCGAAGCCCTGACACGGCGTACTCAGCGCCGTAAACGTCACCCCGGAACACTCCACCGTAGTCTCGATCGTCGCGCCGATATCCCGCACAAACGTCACCTTGCCCAGCAGGCGATTGCCCGCCGTGGCCTGGGGCGCCGACAGTTGCAGGTCTTCGGGGCGGATCAGCATTTTCACTTTCTGCCCGATCACGATGCTGCTGCAGATCGGCACTTGCAGGGCATCGCCGCCCGGCAGCACGACCTTGCCATCGCCCAGTGCGGTGGCCGGGAAGATATTGCCGGAGCCGATAAAGTCCGCGACGAATTCGTTGGCCGGGTGCCGATAGATTTCAATCGGCGTACCCACCTGCTGCACCCGATGTTCACCCAACACCACCACGATATCGGCCATGGTCATGGCCTCGCGTTGATCGTGGGTAACCATGATTGTGGTGATGTTCAGGCGTTGTTGCAGCTGACGGATTTCCACCTGCATCGACTCACGCAACTTGGCATCCAGCGCCGACAGCGGTTCGTCGAGCAACAGGATTTTCGGGTGCGAGGCAATCGCCCGGGCAATCGCCACTCGCTGACGCTGACCACCGGAGAGCTTGGCCACCGGGCGATCGATCATCGGCTGCAGCTGGATCAGTTCCAGCAACTCCACCACCCGCGCCTGTTGATCGGCCTTGCTGACACCGCGCAGTTTCAGCGGATAGGCGATGTTTTCGCCCACGGTCATGTGCGGAAACAGCGCCAGCGACTGGAACACCATGCCGAAGTTGCGCAGGTGCGCCGGGGTGTGGCCGATGTCCTCGCCGTCCAGGCGAATCTCGCCGCCGGTGAGGGTTTCCAGCCCCGCGATCATCCGCAGCAACGTGGTCTTGCCGCAGCCCGACGGGCCGAGGAAGCACACCAGTTTGCCCTCGGGCAAATGCAGGTTGACGTCTTTTACCGCGCAGGCCGAGCCGTAGTGTTTCTCGACGTTTTCCAGAATCAGTCCAGTCATATTGCACCTCACAATCAAAAGGAAACGCCGCCCTCACCGACCAGCTTCTCCAGCGCCCAGATCAGGACGAAGTCGATCAGCACGATCAGCACGGCAAACGAGAACACGGTAGGGTCGAGCGATGACACGGTGCGGCTGTACATCCAGATCGGCACGGTCATGACGTCGATGGTGTAGAGGAAATAGGTCACGGTGAATTCGTTGAACGAGACGATGAACGCCAGCAGCATCCCCGCCAGAATCCCCGACTTCATCAACGGCACCACCACATCGACGATGGCCCGCAGCGGCGAAGCGCCGAGCATCTGCGCCGCCTCTTCGACTTCGCTGCCGATGGAGAGCATGGCCGCCGTGCAGTTCTTCACCACAAACGGCAGCGCCAGAATCACGTGGGCGATCACCAGCCGCGAGGTGGTCATGTGGAACGGCAGGCTGTCGAACACCAGCAGCAAGGCCAGCCCCAGCACCACCATCGGGAACACCAGCGGCAGCGACATCAATTGCAGCGCCACGCCCTTGCCACGGAACTCGCAGCGGGTCAGCGCGTAGGCCGCCGGCACCGCGATCAGCGTGGCGAAAATCATCGTCAGGCACGCCACCAGCAAGCTGGTGCCCATGGCCTGGCCGAGGCTCAACACATCGCTGGCGTCCGGCGAGACGAAGGTGTGCCACGCCGCCTTGTACCACTGCAGGCTGTAGCTGCTCGGCGGGAAATCGAGGTTCGACGCACCGCTGAACGACATCACGATCATGGTCAGAATCGGCAACACGGCCAGGAACAAAATGATCCCGGACAGAATGCCGGCGAACTTGCCGGTGTCGCCCGGCAACAGCGACTGACGCTTCTTGATCAGGGCACTCACTGCGAAGCCTCCAGCAGACGGCGACGGCGGCCGGTGATGTATTCGGACAAGGTCATGATGGCGAGCGTGGTGACGATCAGCACCACCCCGGCGGCGGACGCGGCAGGCCAGTTCATCAGCGGGGCGATCTGGTCATGCACCATCACCGCGAGCATCGGCACGCGTCGGCCACCGAGCAACAGCGGCACCACGAAGCTGCTGGCGTTGTAGGCGAACACCAGGGTCGCGCCAGTGATGATCCCCGGCAGGCTCATCGGCAGCACCACCTGACGGAATACCTGAAAACGACTGGCGCCCAGCGTCGCGGCAGCCTCTTCGTAGCTGCGGGCGACGCCGCGCATGGCGCTGGCAATCGGCAGCACGGCCAGCGGGAACGCGGTCTGCACCAGGCCCATCAACACGCCATTCTGGTTGTACAGCAACATGATCGGGCGCTTGATCAGACCGAGGCCCATCAAGGTCTGATTGAGCATGCCGCCGGGGCCGAGGATCACCAGCCAGCCGTAGCTTTGCAGCAACAGGTTGACCAGCAACGGCAACAGCACCGCCGCCAGAAAAATCCGCCGCACGAATGGCGAGGTCAGGCGCGACATGGTGTACGCCACCGGGATCGCCAGCACCACGGCGATCACCGCGCTGATCAGCGCCAGACGCAAGGTCAGCAGCAACGATTTGAGGTAGTAGGGTTCGAGCAACTGCGCGTAACTGGCCAGGCTGAAACCGGACCACTCCGCACCCTTGGTGCCGATGCTCATGCGCAGCACCAGCAGGCTGGCGGCAATCAGCACGCCGAGAAACAGCATCGACGGCGTGAGGAAAAACCACGCCCGCGCGGTCGGCGAGACGCCACGCGCCGGGCGCACGTCACCCGTGCCGACCGGTTGGGTCAGGGATTGATGTTCCATAGCAATGATCTCGTCAATGGAAAACGAATCTCCCGGGCACCCCAATCATGCGGGGCCCCGGAAGGTCGGCGTCAGGAAGAAAAGATTTCCGTGTAGCGACGAATCCACTGGTCATGCACGGTCGCCAGGAAGGCGTTGTCGTGCATGATCGCCTTCTGCGCGATCTGCTCCGGCGTGAGGATGAAAGGGCTCTTGCGCGCTTCGGCGGAGATGATCGCCTTGGCGTTGACCGGGCCGTTGAAGATGTCTTCGGCCATCTTGCCCTGCACCAGCGGGTCGAGGGAGTGATCGATGAAGGCGTAGGCCAGGTCGGTGTCGCCCGGACGGTTCTTCGGCATCACCGAGAGCATCAGGTCGGTGTAGAAACCTTCCTTCATGCCGAACGTGGCGCCCAGGCCGTAGTTCGGGTCGCGGATCTGTTTGGGGAAAAACGCCGGGGCGTAGAGGCCGCCCATGTCCAGGGAACCGGTGCGAAACAGCTCGGCGATCTGGTTGGGGTTTTCGCCCAGGGTCACCACGCGGTCTTTCAGCTCCGCGAGTTTCTTGAAGCCCGGTTCGATGTTGTGCTCGTCACCACCGGCCAGTTTCGCGGCGATGATGATCAGGTCCATCGCTTCGGTCCAGTTCGGCGGCGGCAGGAAAATGTTCGGCGCCAGATCGGCGTCCCACAGCGCGGCGTAGCTGTCCGGCGCGGTGCCCTGGGTACGAGTGCTGTAGACCAGACTGTTGCACCACAGCAGGTAGCCGATGCCGTGACCGTTGGCGCCGGTGCGGTATTTTTCCGGGACGTCGACCAGGTTGGGAATGCGGTTGAGATCGGGTTTTTCCAGCAGTCCGGCAGCGGCCAGACCTTCGGCGCCAACGCCAGCCAGAGTGATGATGTCGTACTGCGGACGGTCACCGCCGGCCTTGAGTTTGGCGACCATTTCCGAGGTGCTGCCGGTGCGGTCGGCAATCACTTTGGCGCCGGTCTTGGCTTCGAACGTTGCAGCGATGTTGCGCAGTGCAGCCAGGCCCGTGTCATCGGACCAGGTCAACAGGCGCAGGGTCTTGCCGGCAAAGCGGGTGTCGCTGGCACTGGCCCGGATGAAGGGCATGCTCATGGCCGCCGCAGCCACCGAAGCCACACCGACGGTTTTGATGAATTGACGCCTGTTCAGATCGTGCTCGCCCATTTGGGACTCCCATTATTCTTGTAAGTATGAGATTGATCGCAACCCTTGCATCTGCTTGACCGATATTGCTCAAGCGCCCGGTTTCAAAGGGCTTGAGCGTGGTCTGCGGGTTCATCCTGAGGTCGTGCAAAACACCTGACTATCGATAAAAACTCATTGGAGCCATGACGCCGGGGCATGCCTCGTTGCGAGGCATGCCCCGACCTTTTTCGGGCATTCAGAGCGCGCGGATCACGTGCTTGATTTCCTGAAATGCCGCCAGGCCCCACGGCCCCAATTCGCGGCCGATGCTGCTCTGTTTGTAGCCGCCCCACGCCGTCTGCGGGAAGATCACCTGCGGCGCGTTGAGCCACACCAGCCCCGCCTGCAAGGCGTTGGCGACCCGATCCGCGGTCTCGGCATTGCGCGTGACGACGCTGGCGACCAGCCCGAACTGACTGTCGTTGGCCAGGGCAATCGCCTCGGCTTCCGAAGCGAAACTGCGCACGCAGATCACCGGGCCGAAAATCTCTTCGCACCACAGCGCACTGTCGAGGGGCACTTCGGTGAAGATCGTCGGCTGCAAGAAATAGCCGCGCGGCAGATCGGCGGGACGATTGCCGCCACAGATCAGCTTGGCCCCGGCGCTGAGGCCACGGTCAATATGACCGAGCACACGCTGGTACTGCGCCTGATTGACCAGTGCGCCCATCTCGACGTCAGGATCGAACGGATCGGCGACACGGATTTTTTCCGCGCGGGCCTTCAGACGAATCAGGAACTCATCGGCCAGTTCATCGGCGACCAGCACCCGGCTGGTGGCCGAGCACATCTGCCCGGCATTGAAGAAGCCGCCACCGCAAGCCAGCTCCACCGCCAGATCCAGGTCGGCATCTTCCAGAATCAGCAGCGAGGACTTGCCGCCCAGTTCCAGGCTCACACCCTTCACGGTTTCAGCGGCGCGCTGCATCACTTGCACACCCACGGCGTTGCTGCCGGTGAAGGAAACCTTGGCGATGCGCGGGTCCGCCGACAGCGGCGCACCGACCGCCAGACCGGTGCCGCACACCAGGTTGAACACGCCTTTGGGCAGACCGGATTCGGCGATGATGGTCGCCAGCTCCAGCTCCGGCAGCGGTGTGACTTCAGACGGTTTGAGCACCACGCAGCAACCGGCGGCCAGGGCCGGCGCGAGTTTCCACGCGGTGGTGACCATCGGGAAATTCCACGGCACGATCAGCCCGACCACACCGCACGGCTCGCGGCGCAGACGTGCGCTGAAGTCGTCGCTGGGCAGCGGCACGTCGCTGTCATTTTTAGCGTCGAGGCCTTCGGCAAGATCGGCGTAGTACTCGAACGTGGCGATCACGTCATCGACATCGATGCCCGCTTCGAACTGCGGTTTGCCGTTGTTGCTCGACTGCAACTTCATCAGATGTTCGCGACCGTTGCGCACGCCATTGGCGATGTTGCGCAGGATCGCGCCGCGCTCGGCACCGGTGGTTTTCGACCAGCCCTTGAAGGCTTCGGTCGCCGCCGTTACCGCTTGATTGACGGCGCGTTCGTCACCGCCGTTGACCGTGGTCAGCAGCGCTTCGGTGGCCGGGTTGATCACGCGCAGGTGTTCGCGCCCGGCGGACCATTGGCCGTTGATGTACAGGCCGTCGAGTGTGGTCGGGAAATTCATCATTGGGCCACCGCCTTCATCCATTGGGTCTGGTCGATCTCGATCAGGGTCGGGCCCTGACGATCGGTGGCGGCGCGCAATGCACTGCGCAGGTGTTCGGCGGAGCTGATCGCCTCGGCCGCGCAACCCAGGGCCTTGGCCACACCGATGAAGTCCGGGGTGTAGATGTCAACACCCACCGGCTCGATGGCACGGTTGACCATGTATTTCTTGATCTCTTCGTAACCCTGGTTATTCCACAGCAGGATGATCACCGGGGTGCGCGCTTCCACGGCGCTGGCCAGTTCCGGCAGGGTGAATTGCAGACCGCCATCGCCGATCAGGCACACCACCGGCGGACGCGCGCCATGTTCCAGAGAGCCGCCGAGCCATGCGCCAATCGCCGCCGGCAAGGCGTAACCGAGAGTGCCGTAACCGGTGGACGAGTTGAACCAGCGGCGCGGGCGCTCCGGGTTGAAGGTCAGGTTGCCGGTGTACACCGGTTGCGTGGAGTCGCCGACGAACACCGCGTTCGGCAATTCGTGCAGCACGGTTTCGAGGAAACGGGTCTGGGCCAAAGTCGGCGCGTCCCAGGTCGCGGCCAGGTCTTCACGCAGACGCGCGGCGCGCACCTGGCCCCAGTCGTTGCGGCGCTCGGCCAGCGGTTTGTGCGACAGCGAACTGAGCAGCGCCTGTGCGGCGTTGCGTGAGTCGGCGACCAGCGCCACGTGAGGCGGGTAATTGCGTACGGTCTGATCCGGATCGATGTCGACGCGCAGCAGCTTGCCGGGGATTTCGAAACCGCCGGCGAAGGTGACGTCGTAGTCGGTTTCCGCCAGTTCGGTGCCGATCGCCAGGACCACGTCGGCATCGGCCACCAGGGCGCGGGTCGCCACCAGGCTCTGGGTCGAACCGATCAACAGCGGATGGCTGGACGGCAGCATGCCTTTGGCGTTGATGGTCAGGGCCATCGGGGCATCGAGCAGCTCGGCCAGTTCGGTGAGCTCGGCAGCTGCGTCGATGGCGCCGCCGCCAGCGAGAATCAGCGGACGCTGGGCGCCGGCCAGCAGTTCAGTCATGCGGCTCACGGCGGCCGGCGCAGCACCGGCGCGGTCGATGTTGACCGGCACGCTGGTCAGCAGTTCGTCGGCTTCTTCGACCAGCACGTCCAGTGGAATCTCAATGTGCACCGGACGCGGACGCCCGGCCTGGAACAACGCAAACGCACGGGCCAATACGCCCGGCAATTCGGACGCCGACATCAGCGTGTGGGAGAACGCCGCCACGCCACCGACCAGTGCGCTCTGGTTCGGCAGCTCATGCAGCTTGCCACGACCACCGCCCAGCTGACTGCGCGACTGCACGCTGGAGATCACCAGCATCGGGATCGAATCGGCGTAAGCCTGGCCCATCGCGGTGGTGATGTTGGTCATGCCCGGGCCGGTGATGATGAAGCACACACCCGGTTTGCCGCTGGTGCGGGCGTAGCCGTCGGCCATGAAGCCGGCGCCCTGCTCGTGGCGCGGGGTGACGTGGTTGATGCTCGAACGGGCCAGCCCGCGATACAGCTCCACGGTATGCACACCGGGAATGCCGAACACCTGCTCGACCCCATAATCTTCGAGTAACTTGACCAGTACTTCGCCACACGTCGCCATGTCTTTGCCCTTCTTGTTCATTGAGGCACCGGGCTTTAAGGAACCGGTGATTGGCCTCATTGAAACGGGCGACCCGTAGCCGCAACAATCGATAAAAGCTCATACTAGCCATGTCCTCACGTCATACCTTGGATCCACATGAAACGACTGCCTCCCCTGCCCGCCCTGCATACGTTTCTGATTACCGCGCAGTGCTGCAACTTCACCCGGGCCGCCGAGCAGTTGCACATCACCCAGGGTGCGGTGAGCCGGCAGATCGCCGGGCTGGAGGAACATCTGGGTTATGAGCTGTTCATTCGCCTGGCCCGTGGCCTGGAACTGACGGCCGAAGGTCGCGAATGGCTGCCACGGGTGCAGCAGGTGTTCAGCCTGATCGGCGACTCGGTGGAGCAGATCGGCGCCAAGCGCGAGACCCTGCAGCTCAAGGCGCCGAGCTGCGTGATGCGCTGGCTGTTGCCGCGCCTGCTGCAATGGCAGCGCGAGCGTCCGGACGTGCCGGTGAAACTCACGGCGTCGCTGCAACACGGGGTGGATTTTCATCGCGAGCAGTTCGATGCGGCGGTGATCTACGGCACCGCGCCACACGACTCACCCGCGACCCTGCATCTGTTCGATGAACAACTGACGCCAGTCTGTTCGCCGACCCTGCTCAACGGTGGACCGGCCCTGCACACACCGGCAGATCTGCAACAGCATCTGCTGCTGCACCCGACTCACACGGATGACGACTGGACGCTGTGGCTCGAAGCCGCCGAACTGCACTTGAGCAATATCGCCAGCGGTCAGCATTTCGAGACGCTGGATCAGGCGATGTCGATGGCGTCCCACGGGACGGGGGTGGCGATCGGCGACTGGTCACTGATCGGCGACGACTTGAACGCCGGGCGACTGGTGATGCCGTTCGATCTGAAGGTGAAGACGGGATTGGGCTATTACATCGTCGCGCCGGCGTCGGAGCCGTCGGCGAAGTTGCAGGAATTGATGGGGTGGTTGGTTGAGCAGGCTCATACCCGCTGAGCCCGCCCTCACTTGATGATCGTTTCCACGCACCCCTTCTTTGATCGTTCCCACGCTCCGCGTGGGAATGCAGCCCGGGACGCTCCGCGTCCCATGCCGAAGCGGACGCGGAGCGTC
>NZ_JBWKZE010000044.1:0-39746 GCF_059424205.1 Pseudomonas sp. GW456-12-1-14-TSB6 | reverse complement strand
ACCCCGGACGGCGGCATCCCCGCCACCAGCGCCAGGCCGATGGAAATCAGGGTGATGACAATGAACGGATTGAGCCGGTAACGGGCGATCAGAACGATCAGGGCGATGATGGCAACGGCGGCGTACACCAGCAGCCAATAGCCGAAGGACGGTGTCATGCGGTACTCCTCGAAAGGGTCACGTTCGAATGGGTTGTGAAACTCATAAATCATTTCGAGATCGAGTTTTCAAACCAAGTGAAAGTAATTTTCGTGGAGGGATAAGGGTTGTCGTTTTTGGATATGTCTTGTCGCGAATAATGAAAATCGCGGGGTGGGATTTTCATAATCCTCGGGCACAAAAAAACCGGTGAAAACAAGCAAGCTTGCTTCCACCGGTCTCGGGAACGTCACCTTTTTCAGCGTGGACTCACACCATTTCGTTACGAATCCATTCAACCACCGACGTGCGCTTCGGCGTCCAGCCCAGCAGCTCGCGGGCGTGTTTGCCGCGTACGCGGCTGTTGGAGCCGAGGCCGTAGTTGGCCATTTCGTAGCCCCACTCGGCTTCGGCATCTTTCAGTGGCCAGTCTTGTGTCTGGCCCAGATTCAGGGCTTCGGCCATGGCGGTGGTCATGTCGATGAATGACGCTTCGCCGCTTTCGACGAAGTAGAAGGTGCCCGGGACGTTTTTGGTCAAGGCCAGCAGGTACAGCGCCACCACGTCTTCGATGTGCACGTTGGACCAGATGTTCTGGCCGGTGCCGACGTGACGCACCACGCCGCTTTTACGTGCCTGTTTCAGCAGGCGCGGCAGTTGCACGCTGTCGCGGTTGACGCCCAGGCTGTGGCCGTAAATCAGGGTATTGCAGATGACGGCCGAGTTCACGCCGTCCTGCGCGGCGGCGAGGATCAGATTGTCGATAGCCACGCGTGCAGCCTTGTCGACGGTCGGCTCCGGAAGGTTGTCTTCGAAGTAGATGACGTCGCTGGATTTGCCGCCGGACGCATCGCCGACGATGCTCGAACCGCTGGTGTGCAGGAACACTTTGTTCGAGCCGCGCAGGGCGTCGAGCAAGGCTTCGACGGCGCCGCGATGGTCGCTGCTGGCGGCGTTGATCACGGCATCGGCGGCGCGGGCTTGTTCGGCCAGTAGCGCGTTGTCGTCGAGGGTGCCGATCACCGGGGTGATGCCCAGCGCTTTCAGCTCATTGGCTTGTTCGGCGCTGCGCACCAGACCGGTGACGGTGTGGCCGGCCTGGACCAGACCGGTGGCGATGGAACCGCCGATAAAACCGGCAGCGCCGGTGACGAATACGTTCATGGAGAAACTCCCTGCGTGAGTAAGTGATGGAGCGAGTATCGACCGGCGAGCCCGGTGGAAAAACCCGCCCCCAACCAAATCACTGTTGCGCAGGGATCACGAATCAGCCCTTGAAATCGGCGCTGGCGTAAGCCGCCAGTTTGCTCTGGATGAAGTCGAGGAAGCACTGGATGCGCAGCGCCAATTGCGAGTTGCGGTAGTACACCGCGTTGATCGGCTGGCGATAACCGCTGTTGAATTCCGCCAGCAACACCTTGAGGCGCCCTGCGCGAATGTCGTCGATGGTCATGAAATGCGAGAGGCAGGCAATGCCCTGGCCTTCCAGCGCCAGATGCCGAACCGTCTCGCCGCTGGAGGCGCTGATCGCCGGAGTGATCGGCCAGCGGTCGCCGTGCACGTAACGCAGCGGCCACTGGTTGAGACCTTCGTTCTGGGTGAAGCCAAGCAAGGTGTGTTCGCTGAGATCGGCCACCTGGAGCGGTGCGCCATGTTTTTCCAGATACGCGGGACTGGCGACGATCAAAAGCGGACTGCAACCCAGCGAGCGGGCATGCAACGTCGAATCGGCGAGGGTGCCGATGCGGATAGCAACGTCGGTGCTTTGTTCCAGCAGGTCAATGATCAGGTCATTGCTGTTGAGTTCGAGCTGGATGTCCGGGTACAGCCGGCGGAATTCGTCGATGTACGGCACGACGGCGTGGAGCATGAACGGCGACGCGGCGTTGATCCGCAGTCGCCCTGATGGCGTCTGCTGGCGCGAAGACAGGCGCTCTTCGAGCTGGTCCATCTGGTCGAGGATCAGCTTGGCCTGTTCGAAGAAGTACTTGCCCTCCTCGGTCAGGTCCATGCGCCGAGTGGTGCGGTTGATCAGCGTGGTGTCGAGCTTGGCTTCCAGCCGCGACAGCGTGCGGCTGACGGCCGACGGCGTCTGTCCGACCTGCTCGGCGGCGGCGGAGATCGAACCGCATTCGATCACGCAGACGAAAATCTGCAACTCATCGGATCTGGCTTTCACGGGTGTCCTCGAATCGAAAGGCCTGCTGCGCAAGCTCAGGCCTTCGATAGTAGCCGAGCGTCAGGCCTTGAGGCCAAACACCTCGCTCAGATGCTGCTCGTAACGCGCCACATCCGCTTCGATGTTCGGGCGTTTCATCACGTCCACGCAGAGGAAGGTCGGCAGGCCGGTCATGCCGAGGAACTGGTTGGCTTTGTGGAACGGGAAGTACACCGCGTCCACGCCTTTGGCTTCGAAGAAGTCGGTCGGATCATCGAACGCCTGCTGCGGTGCGTTCCAGGTCAGCGACAGCATGTACTGCTTGCCGTGGATCAGACCGCCGCTGCCGTACTTCTGCGAAGAATCCGAACGGGTGCGACCGTCGCTGGCGTAGAGGCTGCCGTGGCCTTCGGTGAAGACTTCGTCGATGTACTTTTTCACGGTCCACGGTGCGCCCATCCACCAGCCCGGCATCTGATAAATGATCACGTCGGCCCAGAGGAATTTGGCGACCTCTTCAGCGACGTCGTAACCCTCGTCGATGAAGGTGGTCTTGACGTCGAGACCGCCGCGATCCAGCACGCTCAACGCCGCTTCGTGCAGGGTGGTGTTGTAGCGACCGTCGGAGTGGGCGAATTTTTTACCGCCATTGAGCAACAGCACTTTTTTCATGGGAGAGCCTCGATCGGATTCCGATACGCAGCGCAGAGCGCTGGATGGAGAAGGGGAAAAATTGAATGGCGGCAGATTAGCGATCCGCCTCGCGCGGAATAAGCACCGATTGCGCAAAATTCATTTGAGTAAAACGCACGAATCGATTGCCGATTGTTGCCGTAGGATTGGCCGCCATCTGAATCTGAATGGAGTTTTTTGCGATGAGCGAACGCCAGGGTTTCATCCTGCACGCCAAGACCCGCCCGGAAAAAGCCGAGGCTTTCGAAGCGTTTTTCCGTGCCTACGTCGAACCGAGCCGCGCCGAACCTGGCTGCATCGAGTACCACATGCTGCGCGACAAGGAAGACCCGAGCCTGTTCATCTTCTACGAGATCTGGGAAAGCCAGGCGCATCTGGACGTGCACTCGAACCTGCCGCACATGCAGCAGTTTCTCGCCCAGCGCATGGAGTATCTGGAGCGGGATTTCGATATCCGCCCGATTGAAATGCTCAGCCCGTCGTCCGCTAGCCGCTGATCAGCAGATGGGCGCCGAGCGCGCCCAGACCGATGAAAAACACCCGTCTGAACAGCACGGCACTGATGCGCTGGCGCAGCCATTGGCCGAGCCACATGCCGAGGACAGCGGGGATCAGGGCCAGCAGCGAAGCACTCAGTTCCGCGCCGCCGAGCGACCCGCGCCAAAGCAATCCGCCGGCCAATGCCAGGGTCGATACGGTGAAGGACAGGCCCAGCGCCTGGACCAGTTCATCGCGGCTCAAGCCAAGGGCCTGCATGTACGGGACGGCGGGAATCACGAACACCCCCGTCGCCGAAGTGATGACGCCGGTGATCACGCCACACAGCGGGCCGAGCCATGGTTCATGGCGGCGACTGACACTCAGCGTCGGCAGGAACAATCCGCTCAACGCATAGAGCAGCAGCGCCGCGCCGAGCCCGCGCACCACCCAATGCCCGCCGGCCATGCCGATCCACAAGGTGCCTACGGCCGTACCGAGGAAGATCGCCAGCAGCATCGGCCACAGCCGTTTCACCAGCCCCTGCAAATGTCCGCCGAACGCCAGTTGCCAGACGTTGGTGAGGGTTGCCGGAATGATCAGCAACGCCGCAGCCTGCGACGGTGCCATAGCCAGACCGAGCAGCCCCATGGCGACGGTAGGCAGGCCAAGACCGATCACGCCCTTGATCATGCCGGCGACGACGAAAGTCACGATCACCAGCAACGACACGGCCAGACCGAGGTTTTGATAGAAATCTGCGAGTGCGTTCATGGCGATACTGTGCGCCTGCGCGGGTGAACTGAAAATCTGTCATACACTGAGGCAGCCTCTCGCTCTGCCTGAGGCTAGTAGATTTTTTTGCGGCCACTGGCCTCTTCGTCGGGACCGATACCACTGATATTGAGGCTGCCCCATGCACTTCGACCTCACCGACCTGCGCCTTTTCCTGCACATTCTCGACAGCGGCAACATCACCGCTGGCGCCGCGCGCAGTCATCTTTCGCTGGCGGCGGCCAGTGCGCGGATCCGGGCGATGGAAGCGTCGCTGGGCACCGAGCTTCTTGAGCGCGGGCGCCGTGGTGTCACGCCGACGCCGGCCGGCAAAGCCCTGGCGCAACATGCGCGGGTGTTGCTGCAACAGGCCGAACGCCTGCAACAGGATCTGGCCGAGTACGCGCGCGGCGTCAAAGGCCAGGTGCGTCTGCTGTGCAACACCACGGCACTCAGCGAATACCTGCCGGAGGTGCTGGCGGATTTCCTGCGCGAGCACCCAAACCTCGACATCGATCTGCAGGAACTGCCCAGCGCCCGCATCACCCACGCCTTGCGTCAGGGCGCGGCAGATCTGGGCATTGTGTCCGACGCGATCGACACCACCGACTTGCAGACCCGAGCCTTTCGCGATGATCCGCTGGTGCTGATTCTGCCTTTGGAACATTCACTGTCTGACGCAACTGAAGTCAGTTTCAGCGACGCTCTGCGCCATGACTTTGTCGGGCTGCAGGCCGACAGCGCTTTGGCGATTTACCTGGAAGAGCAGGCGCTGCACAGCGGCTCGCGGATGCAGATCCGCATCCGTGCTGATGGTTTCGACGGCGTGATGCGCATGGTGGCCCGAGGTGCCGGTCTGGGCATCGTGCCGCTGGCGGCGGTTCAGCGCGCTGCGCCGCAAGCCTTCAAGACCTTGCCGATGAATGAAGGCTGGGCCAGGCGCAAACTGTTGCTGTGTGCCCGCGACATCGCCGCGTTGCCGCCCTATGCCACAGCCTTGTTGCAAGCCTTGGTACTCCCGTAAACATGTTTTTTTCTTCGGCAAATTAAGCACAAGGAATAGCTTGCAAGGTACGTATACATACGTACTATATCGCCAGAGCGAACGTGTTGCCCGATACCCGTTTTCGCACAACGACAACGGACAAGGAAGAACGGATCGGCTCCATTAAACCTACATGGAATGAGGTGACGCGATGGTTGATTCAACGGAGTTTCGTAATGCAATGGCGATGCTGGGGAGTGCCGTCACCATCGTCACGACCGATGGCCCTGCGGGGCGTTTCGGCTTTACCGCCTCGGCGGTGTGCAGCGTGACGGATTCACCGCCGACGCTGCTGGTGTGCGTCAATCGCTCGTCGTCCAATCACGAGCATTTCAAGACCAATGGCGTGCTGTGCGTGAACGTGCTGACTGGCGACCACCAGTCGACCTCCGGCGCATTCGCCAATCGGCAGTTGAGCATGCAGGAGCGTTTTTCCAGCGTGAACTGCCAGACCCTCAAGACCGGTTCGCCGGTGATCGAAGAGGCGCTGGTCAGCCTCGATTGCCGGGTCAGCAAGGTCGACGAGGTCGGCACTCACAGCATCTTCTACTGTGAAATCCTCGAACTGCAGCAACACAGCGAGGCCACGGAAGGCCTGGTCTATTTCAACCGCAGTTACTACCGTCTGAACGACGAACTGCGCCTGGCACCCGAGCAGTGATCCAGACACCCGCCGGCCTCGGCTGACGCCGGCCGGCGGGTCATGACAGGGATGTAACCATGCTATTCAATGAAGACAACTTCGCGGATATCGACCTGAACCTGATCATCATTTTCCTGGTGCTGTTCCGCGAACGCAGCGTGTCCCGCACCGCCGAGCGCCTGCACGTCAAACAACCCGCCATCAGCGGATCGCTGGCACGCCTGCGCAAGCGCTTCGATGATCCGTTGTTTCTGCGCTCGTCGAGAACCATGCGCCCGACCTCGAAAGCCGAGCAACTGGCGCAAGCGCTGACGCCGGCCATCAAGCAGATCGAAGCGGTGATCCGGCTCTGAAAAACCGGCGAAAAAAAACCTGCGGGATTTCACTCCCGCAGGTTTTTTTTCATCAGGCCGACTTGAGCGCCTGAGCGTATTCAACCCGTGCCCAGAACGCCGGCAAAAAGCATTCGCTGACCAGCAGCGCCGAGCCATTGCGGGTGAAACGCGAACGCCGGGCCAACAGACGTTCGGCTTGCGGCGCGTAGCGATAGGACAGCGCGGCCAACGGCGCACCGGGCGGCAGCAAGGCACATTGGAAGGGTTCGCGCAGGGTCTGCTCCGAAGTGTAGAGAATCTCCGCCAGCGGTCGACGGCCGTAGCCGTTCAGCTCCGCCCAGTCGCCATTCAGCGCCGACACGCTGGTCAGGCTGCGCGCGGTGACACATGCCTCGCCATCGAGCTTCATCACCACCTCACGCACCCAGCCAATGGTGTTTGGCGGCACGTTCAGCGCTTGCGCTTCTTCAGGATTGAGCGGGCCATGGGACTGCTCGACGACTTCGATTGAATAGTCGCCCATGGCTTTCAGGCGCGGGGTCAAGGCCCCGGGCAAAAACAGCCAGTGATGCTCGGAGCCGGTCAATTCCGACAGCGGTCGCGATGACCAGTAATGACTTGTATCCATACCCGCTCACACCTTCCTGGTGATGGTGAATTGTTGGTTGCCGTGGAAGGCCAACCCTTCACCGGCGGTGTCTGTCACTCGGCTCCGTTTTCTTCGGTCACTTCGTGTTTGCTGATGACGCTGATGGTCTGTTCATCGGTCTTGACCGCCGACAGCAGCGAGTCGAGCAGGCCCGGAAAACGCACGTCCATGTCTTCACGACGCAGGGACAGCAGGTTTTCCCGACCGTAAGGGCGCTGCCAAATCAGACCGCTGTCACGCAGAACCCGCCAGTGGTGGGTCATGGTCGACTTCGATGCACCCTTGAGGATCCGGCCGCATGGATGTTCCTGGCCATCGGCCAATACTTTCAACACGGTCAGGCGCAGCGGGCTTCCCAATGCGGACAGCACATTTTCCAGAAGGATCTGATCCTGATTGGGATGATTCGGGACGTTCATAGGTAGGTACCCTTGATGATATAGGCGGGAAAAATCCGTCTTGTATTCGTCTATACGAGAACAGTAAGACTATACACAAGATGTTTTTCCCCCGCGACAGCCGCCCCGGAGGCGGCGTCCCGCAAAACAACTACAAATCGCTGCTCTGCGCGGTCTCCAGCGCAGGCGCCTGGAACCCGCCGCCCAGCGCTGCCATCAACGAAACCGAGCTGTCGATGTGCTTGCTGTTGAGGAAGGCCAGACGCATTTCGTCCTGAATCAATTGTTGCTCGATGTTAAGCGCATCGAGGAACGTGTCCTCCCCGGCCTTGTAGCGCGACTGCGACAGATCGTAAGACGACTGGGCAATCGCACAGGCATCGCGCTGCACGACGATCTGCTGCTCGAACGAACGCAACTGCGTCACCGAAATCGCCACCTCGTGCAGGGCCGAATTCAGCACCCGGTTGTACTGCGCGATGGAGCTGTCGAGTTCGGCATTGCCGGCCTTGAGATCCGAGCGCAGGCGCCCGGCATCGAAGATCGGCAGCGACACCGTCGGCGCCACGTTCCAGAACTTGCTGACCCCGGCGAACAGCGCATCACCGGTCAATGCATGGGACCCGGCCGCTGCCACCAGATTGATGTTCGGGTAGAACGTGGTCTTCACCGCCTCGACGTTTTTAGTCTCGGCCTCCACGCGCCAGCGTGCGGCGACGATGTCCGGACGACGGCCCAACAACTGGGCTGGCAACTGCGCCGGCAAGGCCACCACACTGGCTTGCAGATTCGATGGCCGATCAAGCGTGTGCGCACGGTCAACGCCCTTGCCGATCAGCGCCGACAGTTGAAGACGGGCGATTTCGATGTCTTCGTTGGCGCCGATCAACGTCGATTCCGAACGCGCCTTGAGGCTCTGCACCTGCTTGAGTTGCGACAGGTTGTCGAGGCCCGAGCCGTAACGTGAATCCGTCAGGTCCACCAGTTTGCTCAGGCGCTCCAGATCCCGTTGATTGAGCTCCGAGACCTGCCACGCATACGCCAACTGGTTGTAAGCCTTGACCACGTTGACCGCCAGAATCAGCCGCGACGATTGCAGATCGACTTCCGCCGCTCGTGCGCTGTTCAGCGCCGATTCCCACGCGGCACGCTGGCCGCCCCAGAGGTCGAAGGTATAGCCGAAATTGACCGCCAGATTGCGTGCGGTGAAGTACTTGTGGCCCTCGCCGCTGTAGTCCTCGAAGCGCGACAGTCGACCGCGAGTGACACCCGCCGATGCGTCCATTTCCGGATAACGCTCGGCATCGCGCAGGTCGAGAAATGCGTTGGCCTTGGCCACCCGGGCAGCGACTTCCTGCAAGTCCGGGTTGCTGGCGTAAGCCTCTTCGATAAGAGCACCCAGACGTGGGTCTCCCAGCGATGTCCACCAGTCCGCACGCGGCCATTGGGCCGGCGGCAGTTTGTCTTTCAGGCTGTCGGACGGCGCATCGCCGACCGCCAGCAATTTGCCCTGATGATCGATCCCGGCGTAGTTCACACAACCCGCCGCCAACAGGATGGACGCCGCCAGCGGCGCCAGCATCAAACGTGTAATCGAATGCATGTCACGTCCTCACAGGATGGGTTGCGGCACACCGGCCGGTTCGGCTTCGGGTGCGTGGCTCGGTTGCTTGATCGAACTGAGCAGCGTGTACACCGACGGCAGAATGAACAGGGTGAACAAGGTGCCGATCAGCATCCCCACCACAATCACCAGGCCCAGGCCGAAGCGGCTGTTGGCGCCGGCACCGCTGGCGAACAACAGCGGCGCGAGGCCGACCACCATCGCTGCGGTGGTCATCAGGATCGGCCGCAGACGCACCTGCGCGGCATGCTGAATGGCTTGCACGCGGTCCATGCCTTGCTGGCGCTGCAACTCGTTGGCGAACGCGACCATAAGAATCCCGTGCTTACTGATCAGACCGATCAACGTGATCAGGCCGATCTGGGTGTAGATGTTCATCGAAGTCATGCCCAGCGCCAGCGGCACCAAGGCCCCGCAGATCGACAGCGGCACGCTGATCAGGATGATGAACGGGTCGCGGAAGCTCTCGTATTGCACGCTCAGCACCAGATAGATGATCACCAGGGCCAGGCCGAAGGTGAACGCCAGGCTGTTGCCTTCCTGCACGTATTGGCGGGCGTCGGACTGCCAGTCGAAACTGAAGCCGGCGGGGAAACCTTCCGATTGTTTTTGCAGGAAACCCACCGCATCACCCAACGTCACGCCCGGCGCCGGAATGGCCTGAAACGTGGCGGAGTTCTGCTGGTTGAACTGGGTCAGGCGATTCGGTTCGACCTTGACGCTCAGGGTGGCCAGTGTCGACAGCGGCACCGGATTGCCCTTCTGATCCTTCACGTAATACAGCTTCAGGGTTTCCGGAGTCAGGCGATCCGCCGACACCGACTGCGGGATCACGTCGTAGGAGCGACCATGGAACGAGAACCGGTTGACGTACTTCTCACCGATCAGGCTGTTCAGCGTTTCGCCGATGTCCTGCATGCGGATGCCCAGGGCGTTGGCCTTGGCCCGGTCAACCTGGATTTCCACCACCGGGTTGTTGAAGTCCAGATCACTGTCGACCACTGCGAACAGACCGCTGGCTTGCGCCGCCTGCTTGAGCTGATCCATCACGTTGTACAGCGCCAGGTATTCCTGATCGCTGCGGATCACCATCTGCACCGGCAGACCACCGGTAGAGCCCGGCAACGGCGGCATCTGGAACACGAAAATGCTCGTGCCTTCGATCTGGTTCACCCGCGCCTGCAAGTCGGGCTGGATGGTGTTGGCATCGCGGCCGCGCTTTTCCCAGTCCACCAGGTTGATCCCGCCGACGCTGTTGGACAGACCGTCGGAACCGTTCGCCACCCAGTTGCTGTAACCCTCGGGGATTTCGTTGAAGGTCTTGTACAGCTCGTGAGCGTAGGCTTCGAGGTAGTTCAGGTTGGCGTGCTGCGGCGCCTTGATCGCGGTCAGCAGGATGTTCTGGTCTTCCAGCGGCGCCAGTTCGGTCTGCGCCGAGCGATAGAGGAACGGCAAGCTGAAGAAGATCACCAGCGCCACGCTCAGACTGATCCAGCGCCGCGCCAGCGAACCGCCGAGCAGCGCGCCATAACGACGGGACAGGTACTGGAAGAATCGATCTGCCTTGACCGCCATGAAACCTTCGCTGGTTTTCGCGTCCAGCAGACGGGTACTCATGATCGGCGACAGGGTCAGCGCGACGATGCCGGAAATCACCACGGCACCGGCCAGGGTCAGTGCGAATTCCTTGAACAGCGTGCCGGTGAGGCCGCCCATCAAACCAATTGGCGCGTACACCGCCGCCAGGGTGAAGGTCATCGCCACCACCGGACCCGCCACTTCGCGCGCGCCGATCAGCGCCGCTTCGAACGGGCTCTTGCCCTCTTCGATGTGACGGTGGACGTTCTCCACCACGACGATGGCGTCGTCAACCACCAGCCCGATGGCCAAAACCATCGCCAGCAAGGTCAGCAGGTTGAGGCTGAAGCCGAACATCTGCATCAGCATCGCCGCGCCGAGCATCGACAGCGGAATCGTCACCAGCGGAATCAGCACGGTGCGGAACGTGCCCAGGCACAGGTAAATCACCAGCACCACGATCACCAGCGCTTCGAGCAAGGTGTAGCTCACCTCGTCGATCGACGACTGAATGAAGTGCGCCACTTCGAACGGGATCTGCACGGTCACGCCCGGTGGCAGGGTTTCCTGAATCTGCGGCAGCAATTCACGCACACGTTTGACGATAACCAGCGGGTTGCCGGTCGGCGCCGCGTCCAGGCCGAGGAACAGCGCCGGCACATCGCTCATCGCGCCACTGGTGTCGGTGGAGGCGGCGTTCAGCTCCACGGTGCCGACGTCACGCACACGGATGATGTGGCCGTTGTCGTTGCGCAGCACCATGTCGCGGAAGTCTTCGACGCTGTTTAGGTCGGTGTTGACCCGCAGGTTGCTGACCACGTACAGGCCTTTGACCTGACCCGGAGCAGCCTGAAAGTTGTTGCCCTCGATGGCCGCCGAAACGTCCTGCCCGGTCATGCCGTAACCGGCCAGACGCTGCGGGTCGAGCCACAGGCGCATGGACAATTTCTGCTCGCCCATGATGTTGATCTTGGCCACGCCTTCGATGCCGGCGAACATCGGTTCGACGACGCGGGAGATGTAATCCGACATCTCCGGAATGGTCAGGTTGGAACTGGCAAACGCGACGTAGGCCACGCTGGTGAAACCGCCGGAAGTGCGCTCCACCACCGGGTCGTAGGCGTCCTTCGGCAGGCGGTATTTGATCTGGTTGACCTTGGCCATGACCTCGGTAAGCGCCGCGATGGAGTCACTGTTGAGTGCCATGCGGATCGTCACCTGGCTGCGGCCCTGGGTCGAGGCTGACGACAGATAGTCGATGCCCTCGACCGAGGCCACGGCCTGGCTGATCGGTTGCGTGACGAAGCCTTGCATCAGTTCCGAAGAGGCGCCGGGATATTGGGTCGTGACCGTGATGGTCGACGTTTCCAGCATCGGGTACTGGCGGATCGGCAGGTTCATCAGCGCACGCACCCCGAACAGCAGGATCAGCGTGCTGACCACCACGGCCAGCACCGGGCGGCGAAGAAAGAGGTCGGTGAAATTCATTTTTCCAGCCCACTGAGTTTAAGAGCAATCGTGTCCGGGACACCTTCCACCGCCACGCCGTCGTGGAGTTTGAGCTGGCCGGACGTCACCACCTGCACGCCTTCGGTCAGGCCCTTGTCGACCACCGCCCAGCCATCGCGGCGCTCGCCGACCTTGATGCTTTCACGCTTGACCTTCTGCACCCCGGCCTCGTCGGTGTAGACCGAGAACACGCTCTCGCCGTAGGCGTTGTAGGTGATCGCGGTTTCCGGAATCAGCAGCTCGGCGGTCTGCGGCAGGGTCACCGAGACCCGTGCGTACATGCCGGGACGCAGGCGTTTTTGCGTGTCGGTGATGACCGCTTGAACGTTGATGGTGTGGGACTGATTGATCTGCGGATCGACCGCGACGATCTTGCCGGCGAAGGTCACATCACCCCAGGCATCGACCTTGGCCTGCACGGTCTGGCCCAGTTGCACTTGCGAGCCATCGCGCTCGGCGAGGGTGAAGTTGACGCGCAGCACGCCCGGATCGGTCAGGGTTGCCACCGCGCTGCCGGCCTGCAGGTATTGGCCCAGGTGCGCCTGGCGAATGCCGAGAGTGCCGGCGAACGGCGCGCGGATATGCCGTTGAGCGATCTGCGCCTGCATGCGCTCCATGTCGCCTTTGGCCGCGTCGTATTGGGCGCGGGCACTGTCGAAGGCGCGACGACTTTCGGCGCCGGTCTTGGCCAGCTCCTGGACCCGGGCGAACTGCGCTTTGGCCGATTCGTACTCGCCTTTCAGGCGCACCAGTTCGCCTTGCTCCGGCGCGTCGTTGAGCTTGAGCAGCACTTGCCCCGCCTTCACTTCATCGCCGGACTCGAAATCGATATCCACCACTTTGCCGCTGACTTCAGCCGACACCAGCACCTGACGCTGGGCTTCGAGTTTGCCGATGGCCTCGAGGTAGTAGGTGTAAGGCTGCTTTTTGACCACGGCCAGACCGACCCGGGTGCTGGGGATCCGTTGCTCGGCCGCCGCCGGTGGCGGCGACCAGAAACGCCAGCCCAGTGCACCGGACAACACCACCACAAGAACAATAAAGATCAGCGACTTGATAATGTTTCGAGCAAGCATGTGGCACTCCCTTGACTCTTTGCTGCGAGCACAAAAGTTTGAGTTTTAAGAAAATAAAGGTGCAACTAAAGACGGGCGCGTTATCGATCCCTGTGAACTTTCACTTGTAAACGCGCCCGCTTTATTAATCCGCTGTTACGCCGCGGCCAGTACGTTGGTTTTATCCAGGTAATACTTGCCGATACCGTGCAAGTTCAAAGGCGACAACGTGAAGTGCTTCGAGCCGGTGTGAATATCGCGGAAGCAACGCTCCAGGAAGTGCGACTTGTAGACGGCTTTGGAACCGGCCATCGAGTAGATCTGGTTGACCGCATTGACCGAGTTCTCGGTAAGCACCGAGGCTGCCAGGCCGACGCGGGCGCTGACCGGTTCGCCGATGGTTTCACCCCGGTTGATCACCTGATGGATCGCATCTTCCAGCAGCAGTTGCGCGGTATGCACCGAGGAGATGGCGCGACCGGTCTTCTCGAAGATCACCCCTTCCAGGCCCGGGTCGGTGTTCACGGCGCGGTCATTGCGGAAGTGATCGACCGCAGCCCGGGCCACGCCCAGCACGGTGGACATCGCCGCCAGGGTGCCGAACTCGTAGTAACCGGTGGCGTAGGCCCGGGAGCTGCGCGCTTCGGGGGATTGCTTGAGGGTTTCGACATCCAGCGAGAATGACTTGTGGACGATCACGTTGGAGCACTGGAAGTGATGGCTGCCGGTGCCGCGCATGCCCAGGGTGTCCCAGGTCGGCAGGATGGTGCATTGGCTGGCGGGCACGAAGAACATCCGCACTTCCGGATTAGTGTTGTTTTCGGTGCCTTTGACGGTGGCGGTGCAGACCAGCCAGTCGGCGTGGGCCGAGCCGCTGGCGAACGCCCATTTGCCGCTCAGCAGGTACTCGTCGCCCATCGGCAGCGCTTCGCCACCGGAGTGGATGGCGCCGATCACGAAACCGTCGCAGTGGTTGTAGATCGCTTCGGAAGTGGCTTCCGGCAGGTAGTCCGACAGGCGCCCCATCGCCACTTGCACCGCCAGCTGCCAGGACAGCGAGGCGTCAAACCGGGCGAATTCCAGCAGCAGGGCCGAGGTGGTCTGGATATCGACCTGGGACCCGCCGAACGCCTTGGATACCGAGGTGCGGCCAAAACCTTCCTTGAAGAATCGGGACATCACATCCTTGTGCGTCGCATTGGTCTGCTCGCTGTAATCGCGGTGCTGAATAATCAGCGGATTCAGTGCACGCACCTTCTCGAGCCATTCATTGGATTCGGAGGGAAGGCTGTTCCATTGCATTAGATTTTTCATAACGGCTCCTAGCTATTATTTATTTACGATCAGCAGACGAAAAAAACAGACAGAACTTTTTATTGTTGTTAAACCCCGATAAAAATGTACGTCTACAGTCGTACATTTTACAAGCACTATTATCAGACTTCTTTCATTTCCCAATAAAAGAGCAATCACTGTCCGACAATAACGCAAGGCGCAAAAGGCCAACGTAACTTGCGCACAAGTTACGTTGCTTGAAACTTTTGGATTACTTCACGCCGGCGCGCCGGTCACTGACTTTCGCCAGTGAAGCCCAGTCCTGATCGGCCTGACCATGGGCCATGCCGTCCAGCAGGTTGTCCTTCAACACGCTGGCAAACGGCAGCGGTACCTGCGCCGCTTCACCGGCTTCCAGCGCCAGGCGCACGTCCTTGAGACCGAGCGACAATTTGAAACCCGCCGGCTCGAATGTTTCATCGACCATCAGCTTGCCGTAGCCCTGATAGACCGGCACGGCAAACAGGGTCGAGGTGATCATCTCGATGAACGCCTCGCGACTGATGCCATAGCCGCCGGCCAGGGTCGAGGCTTCGGCCATGGATTCGATTGCCGAGGCGATCATCAGGTTGGCCGACAGTTTGGCAGCGCAGGCCACCTCGGCCGTGTCGCCGAGCGTCCAGGTCTTGCGCCCCAGCACATCGAACAACGGCTGTACCCGAGCCAGTGCTTCGACGGGCCCGGAGGCGAGAATGTTCAGATTGCCGGCAGCCGCCACATCGACCCGCCCCAGCACCGGTGCCGACACGTAACCGACGCCACGCGCTTCATGCACGGCCGCCAGTTCTTTGGCCAGCGCCACGGACACCGTGGACATGTTGACGTGCACGCTGCCGGCCTGCAGACCGTCCAGCGCCTTGGCGTCGAAGAACACCGAGCGGATCGCCGTGTCATCGCCGAGCATGGAAATCAGCACCTCGGCCTGCGCCGCCAGCGCCGGTGTCTCGACAGCTTCGGCGCCGGCCTTGGCCAGTGCTTCCAGCGGTGCCGTCGAACGATTCCACACGCGGACCCGATGCCCGGCTTTCAGCAGGTTCAGCACCATCGGTGCGCCCATCGTGCCCAGACCGATAAATCCCAGTTCCATGTCGCGCTCCTCTCTCGATGAGGTGTTCAAAGCCGTTCAGACGATGATGCAGAATTGCGATTGTACGTGTACAGGCGTACATTTCAAGTGCCGCGACGATTCATTCTTCGCGGCAAGGGTTTCAAACACACCTTTACCCAAGGCAAGGAGGCTTTATGCAATTCGGGATCTACACCGTTGGCGACGTCACACAAGACCCTACCAACGCCCGTACCCCCAGCGAATCCGAGCGCATCCAGGCCACCCTGCAAATTGCGCAGAAGGCCGAAGACATCGGACTGGACGTGTTCGCCACCGGCGAGCACCACAATCCTCCGTTCATCACCTCCTCTCCCACCACACTGCTGGCCTACATCGCAGCCAAGACCCAACGCATCATTCTTTCGACGTCCACCACCCTGATCAGCACCAACGATCCGGTGCGCCTGGCCGAAGAATATTCGCTGCTGCAAAACCTCTGCGGCGGGCGCATGGACCTGATGCTCGGCCGGGGCAACACCGCGCCGGTCTATCCCTGGTTCGGCAAGAGCATCGCCGACGGCCTGCCATTGGCGATGGAGAACTATCGCCTGCTGCATCGTCTCTGGCGCGAAGAAGACCTCAACTGGAGCGGACGCTTTCGCACCCCGCTGAAAAACTTCACCTCAATCCCCAGGCCCCTCGATGACCTGCCGCCCTTCGTCTGGCACGGCTCGATCCGTACCCCGGAAATCGCCGAGCAGGCCGCTTATTACGGCGACGGTTTTTTTGCCAGCCACATCCTCTGGCCCCGTGAGCATTTCATGGCGCTGGTCGAGTTCTACCGCGCACGGTTTGCCCATTACGGTCACGGCACGCCGGAGCAGGCGATCGTCGGTCTCGGCGGGCATATTTTCATGCGTCGCAACTCGCAGGATGCACGCCGTGAATTCCGTCCCTACTTCGACAACGCCCCGGTGTATGGCCACGGTCCATCCCTGGAAGAGTTCATGGAAATGACCCCGCTGGCCGTCGGCAGCCCTCAGGAAATCATCGACAAGACCCTGACCTTCCGCGAGTACTTCGGCGACTATCAGCGCCAGCTGTTCCTGTTCGACCATGGCGGCATTCCGCTGAAAACCGTACTGGAACAACTCGACATGTTCGGCAAGGAAGTGTTGCCGGTGCTGCGTGAAGAAACCCGCAAACGCCGTTCGCCACTGGCGGCCGAAGCGCCGACGCATGCCAATCGCCTGGCCCGCTTGAAAACTCCGTCGGCCGATCCACGCGCCACGGTCAAAGCTGCCCAACTCGACAGCGTGACCGGCCACTGACCCTGGGGGAGCGAGCAGGCTCGCTCCCACACTTGATCAGGCAGCGCCTTTCAACGGGCGCTGCGCATCCATCGCCACCACCACGTCATCGTGGATCAAACGGGCCAGATACTGACCATAACCGGTCTTGCTCATGCTGCCCGCATGCACCAGCAACTGCGCGTCGTCGATCCAGCCCTTGTGGTAGGCGATTTCTTCGAGGCAGGCGATTTTCAGGCCTTGGCGTTTCTCGATGGCCTGGACGAAATTGCCCGCTTCCATCAACGCGTCGTGGGTGCCGGTGTCGAGCCAGGCCATGCCACGGCCCATCACTGACACGTTCAATTTGCCGCGTTGCAGATAGACGTTGTTGACGTCAGTGATCTCCAGCTCGCCGCGCGGCGACGGCTTGATGTCAGCGGCAATCTGCAGCACTTCGTTGTCGTAGAAATACAGGCCGGTGACGGCGTAGTTGGACTTTGGATCGCTCGGTTTTTCGCAGATGCTCAGGGCCTTGCCGGCAGCATCGAATTCCACCACGCCAAAGCGCTCGGGATCGGCCACGTAGTAGCCGAACACCGTCGCGCCTTCATCACGCGCCGCCGCTTGCAGCAGGGTTTCACCGAAACCGGCGCCGTAGAAAATATTGTCGCCGAGCACCAGGCAGACGTTGTCTTCACCGACGAATTCGCGACCGATGATGAACGCTTGAGCGAGACCGTCCGGGCTCGGTTGCACCGCGTAGCTCAGGCTCAGGCCCAACTGGCTGCCGTCGCCGAGCATGCGCTGAAAGCCCGGCAGATCTTCCGGGGTGGAGATGATCAGGATCTCGCGGATTTCCGCCAGCATCAGCACCGACAGCGGGTAGTAGATCATCGGTTTGTCATACACCGGCAGCGACTGTTTCGAGACGCCCAGGGTGATCGGATGCAGACGCGAACCGGCGCCGCCCGCCAGCAGTATTCCTTTGTACTTGGCCATGCTTTTTTCCTTTCAAGCAGTGAGATTTGAATGACTGAATGTTCAGGCCACGAGGGCTTCGTCGCGTTGCTCGCCGAGGCGCTCCAGTGCGTAGGCACCGGACATCACCCGCACCCACCAGGCGCGGTTGTCCAGATACCAGTCGACGGTTTTCTGCATGCCGCTTTCGAAGGTTTCCTGTGGCGTCCAGCCGAGCGTCGCGTGGATTTTTCCGGCATCGACGGCGTAGCGTTTGTCGTGGCCCGGACGATCCTTGACGAAGGTGATCAGGTCGCGGAAGTGCGCGACACCCGGCGGTTTTTCCGCACCGCGCGCTTCAAGCAGATCGCACAAGGTGTGCACCACTTCCAGGTTGGTCTTCTCGTTGTGGCCGCCGATGTTGTAGGTCTGCCCGACCTCACCGCGCGTGACCACCGCATACAGGGCGCGGGCGTGATCCTCGACGAACAGCCAGTCGCGGATCTGCGCGCCATCGCCGTACACCGGCAACGGCTTGCCTTGCAGCGCATTGAGAATGACGTGAGGAATCAGTTTTTCCGGGAAGTGATACGGCCCGTAATTGTTCGAGCAATTGCTCATCACCACCGGCAGGCCGAAAGTGCGATGCCAGGCGCGGACCAGATGATCGGAACCGGCCTTGGTTGCCGAGTACGGCGAACTTGGCGCATACGCCGTACGCTCGGTGAACGCCGGATCTTCAGGCTCCAGGTCGCCGTAAACTTCGTCGGTAGAAATATGATGGAAACGGAACGCCGCCTGACGCGCCGCGTCCAGTCGGTTCCAGTAACCACGCGCGGCTTCGAGCAGGGTGTAGGTGCCGACGATGTTGGTTTCGATGAAGGCTTGCGGGCCATCGATCGAGCGGTCCACGTGGGACTCGGCGGCCAGGTGCATCACCGCATCCGGTTGCAGGCGTGCGAACAGTTCGTCCAGCGCCGGCTTGTCGCAGATGTCGACCTGGCAGAACCGGTAACGAGGCGAATCAGACACATCGGCCAGCGACTCAAGGTTGCCGGCGTAGGTCAGTTTGTCGACGTTGATCACTTCACATTCGGTCTCTTCAATCAGAAACCGCACCACGGCCGAGCCAATGAAGCCCGCGCCCCCTGTCACTAAAATTTTCATCAGCGCCTCCCCTGGCAAAATGATGATTGAACGTCCTTCGATGCTGTGTGCGGGTCAGTTCAACAACGCGACCCAGTATGGCGACAGTCCTTGTTCGAGAATCAGCAGCGTCTGGATGCAGACGAAGCTTTCGTCAGTGGTCGCCGAGGTCGCGTTGAGCGGGCCGAAACCACCGTCCTGCTTCTGATGGGCAGCGATCCAGTCTTTCGATTCCTGCAGATACGTCGGCTGCGCGTCGAGCAAATACATTGCTGCGATGGCCATGTAAGTACCCACCAGGCTGACCGCTTTGCCCGGCCGGTAATGGAACGAGCCGTTGGCCAGTTGCAGCTTTTGCAGCCAGGCGACGGTCTGTTCGGCATCGACGATGCGTCGGTTGAGAATGAACAGCGTCGACACCACGCGGTACACCGAAAACGCGTCCGGCGGATAACCCGGCTTGTTTGCGAACCCGCCATCGACCGAGCGGCAGCGCAAGGCAAACGCCATCACGCCCTGCTCGTCCGGCGCCTTGGCTTCAAGGGCGTGCAGCGACAGCACCGCCAGGTTGGTGTGCCAGATGTCCGAGCCGAAACCCGGTACATCGCCGAACCCGCCATCGGGGTTCTGGCACGCTTGCAGGTAACGCACGCAACCACCGATATCGTTCGGCAACGCGCCCAGCACTCGCAGCGACAACACTGCGCAGTAGGTGGCGAACACATCGCTCAGGTGACCCGGTTGCTCGGCAAATCCACCGTCGTTGTTTTGCGAAGCCCTGATGCAATCGATCAGGCTGGCCTTGTTTTCGATTTGCAGGCCCAGGGCGTGCAAGTCCGAAATCACATGCAGCCCGGAAAACACTTGCCAGGTCTTGTCGGCACGGAAACCCAGCGGCGCGGTTTCGGCGGTCAGCCCGTAAGGCGTTTCATTCGACGCCCGGGCCTTGGCCAGCCACGCCAGATAACGCTGCAGATCGACATTGATGGTCGGCACGCCCTTCGGGTGAATGCGCTGCACATCACCACCGCCATCGATCACTTGCAGCTCCCGGTTTACCAGCGCCGCATCGTCATGATGAGTGACGGCAGCGACCGGTTCGATGGACTGCAAGGCGTGGGCGGCGGCGAGCTGGGTTTTCAGGCTTTTCAGGTGCAACGGCAGGTACGTCAGGTTGCCGATGCTGAAGATGCCCGGCTGACGCGGCGGCGCCCAGAACTGGCGAATGAACGGCACGGTCGGGTCATCCGGGGTCGACCAGAAGTAACCCTTGCCCATGAACAGCCCGCCATTGCGGGCGTCGTGAAACTCCAGCAGCGCCGCCGTCACCGAAGCCCGATCCGCTTCGCTCGCGCCGGACGGCAAGGCCTGAATCGCCTGCAACAGCAACGCCACGTCGTAGGCGGTCTTGATCGGGAATGGCGACTCGTGATTTTTGTACGAGGTGTGCCAGTCGCAACGCACTCTGCCGTTGATCCCGACCCGATCCCAATACCCGCCGTACGCCGGATCGCGGAACAGTGCCAGGGTTTGCAGCAGGAACGAACGGGCCAGATTCGACAGCGCATTGTCGTCGCGCGCATCAGCCAGTTGCGCCAGCACCAGGCTGACCTGCGCACGCACACCGCAACGGGTCAGCGCCACATCGACACAGGATTGGCTGTCGCTGCCGGCCACCCGGCCGATCAGGTTCTCTGCATGAATCTGCAAGTGCCCGACCAACCCCAGCCCCAACGGCTGATTGTCGATACGCGCCAGCAACGCCGTGGCGCTGATGTCGAGATCGATCGAAGTCGCCAGCTCCAGCGGAGTCGACCAGTCGCTGCTGTAAAGGCCGGCGACCGTGGACCGAGCGTAGATCGCTTCGACCTTTTCCAGCAGGCCGTGGATCGCAGCATTGTTCGCCGCGTCCTGCGGCACCCGGCGCTGATAGGCAATCAATGCCGCCAGCGCGTCCAGTTGCAACGCCAGCGTGCGGCAGCGCCCGGAGCCGTGCGGCGTCCAGTAGCGGTCGGCCAGTTCGTGGAAACCGCCATTCGCCGCATCATGCAAACGCATCAGTCCGTCATGGGCAAAACGCAGTTCGACATCGTCGCCGTGCTCGGCCTGATAGAACGTCGCGGCGACCTGATCCTGCAACTGCTTGTCGCTGGAAATCGCAACCTCGCCACTGGCATCGGTCACGGCGAAAAAGCCGCCGTGCTCGATGTCCTTGAGGCCTTGATCAAATAGAAACTGCGGATGCAGTGACATGGTGAATCCCTCTTCCTTGAGGTTAAGCGGCTTTGCTTTCGGTCAGCGACACAACGCTGCCCTGGCACAACTCGATGATGCGCGTCGCGGCGCGGGCGGCACCTTCGCCATCCGGCGCGGCCACTTGCTGATGCGGTGCGTAATAGGTCGAAGCGCCGGTGTCTTTTTCCAGTTCGCCCTGGATCAGTTCGACGATACGATCACGGTCGTATCCGATATGCGTCGGGAAGCCCAGCAACTCCAGACGACGCAGAGCTTCCAGTTCGTGGTATTCGGACTTGGACGACAACAGGAACAGGGTCGGAATATTCATCGCCGCGATTTCCGTCACGGTGATCCAGCCCGGCGCCGAAATCAGCAGGCTGGCTTCACGCAGCAGGCCCATCCAGTCCGGGTAGTACGGCACGCAGACGACGCCGTCCTGAGCCTGGATATCCTGACGGCCCAGCAGCACCAGTTTCAGTTCCGGATTGCGCTCGCGCAGGATCTTGAAGCTGTCCAGATACGCAGCCAGCAGCGCGTCCTTGTTTTGCGCAAACATCGTAGTGCCGCTGATCGAAGCCACAATGAACGGCGAGTCGCCGAGGTTCAGTTGCTCGCGCACATTCAATCCGGTCTGCACATTGATGTCGCGGATCATCGGGCCGACAAAATGCGCCTTGCCGCTGACCAGCGCTTCGGCCACCGGCGTGCCCTGATCGAGGGAAGCCACGTACGGTTTGTCGGTCAGCACCAGTTGGCTCTGATTGATCATCCAGTTGAACTGGCTGTGCAGCGCGGTGCGGGCCCGGGCCATTTCCAGCGCGTTGACTTCGAAACCGCCGTCGGCCAGATCATGGTCTTCGAGCTGGCACAGGGTGAAGTCGTAGCGCTCGGTGACGAACACCAGCGGCGTACCGCTGAAAATCGCGGCCAGGCAGGCGGCCATGTTGTAGTCCGACACCAGAGCGGTGGGCTTGTATTCGGCGATCAGGGCCAGGTAAGACAGAATTCGCTCGCCGGACAAGAAGGTATTGGCGATATATCCGCCGATGTAATTATTCCAGTCGAGTTCTTTCGACAAGTTGCTCTTTTTCGAGTAATCGACCAAACGACCGGCAATATCCACTACTTCAACGCCAGACTTTTCGAACATCGGCGTGAAGGTCGGCTGCAAGGAAGCCAGTGCCACGGTCAATGGCATGTCCGGGCGCTGCTTTTTAATCGCCTGAGCGATGGACAGCGCGCGCATGTTGTGACCGGAACCGGTTGGATTGGGGGCAAATAAAATCATTCTTGAATCTCCATTAGTTGAACAACGCCATGAACCACAGTGTTTTCCAATACATCCCTTATAACCACCGAGTACGGTTTGATAACGGCACCGTCACCAATATTCAGTGGACCTACCAAGATGGCGCCCTCGCCAATAACGCAACGACTTCCAATGCGCACCGGTGCCTCCTCCCAAGGCAGTGAGCGGAAAGAATGATCATGGGTGGAGGCCACGATCGTGACCCCCTCGGACAATTCGCTGAAGGCACCGACGGATACGCCGCCGGCTGCTTCGATAACCACACCGGTCGCCAGTCGCACGCCGGTGCCCAATTCGATACCGCCCAATTGCGACACGCCGCCCTGGCGGCTGCTGCGCCCGATCAGGATGCAGTCCCGGGCGATTTCCACCGACGCCCCGCCGCGCAATTCGGCATCGATCAAGGCGTCGTCGCTGATGTCCCAGGTCAGGGTGTCAGGGTTCAGCGACTTGAGCCGTGCGACCGACTGCGTGGACCGATCGAGCATCGACGGCAAGCCCTGACGCGCCCGGTCCCGGACTTTGGCCAGCACCGGTTCCGGGCTCGGCCGGCCGTCCTCGACCACAGTGCGCTGGGCAATGACCCGCGCCGGGCGACCGACGACGATTGCGTCCGGCGGCACATTGGCGGTCACCAACGCGCCAGCCGCCACCACGGCCCCGGCACCGATGGAAACACCGGCAGTCACGGTGGCCTTGGCGCCCACCCAGACGTTTTCGGCAATCCGAACCGGCGACTGCGCCGTCCCCAGGCACTGCGCACCGGTGGCGAACATGCTGGACTTGCCGACCAACGCGTGCTGCAAATCGCATCTGAAACCGATGAAGCAGTCATCGCCGATCTGCACGTTTGTCAGGCGACTGCCGGCACGCACCCAGACGTGCCGGCCAAGTTCACTTGAACTATCAACAGTCGTCGAAACTTCAATTACGTTTATGTCGTCCACAATAAAGCCTCATTCCATTGATGCCGGGCACATAAAATTCCGATAGGCGTGCGTATCCCGCAGATATAAATCCGCCAGTGCACAAATAATTAATTAACTGTTCATTTAAGGCTTCAACTCAAAGCACGCGAGACATTGCGTCCGCGCCACTTATTAACTGTCCGGTTCATTCAACTGTCATTATTCATTAACAACAGATAGAAGTTCACACTTGAGCCAAAGGCCAAGTCAGTTGTCGAGATGAGAAAAAGCCGATTCAAGTCTGTCCGTGACTCAGATGAAGCTCCGTTTTGAGGAATAGTTCTTTAGTACGAATGTTATAGTACAGACGATTTTGTTTTGCAATAGGTGTCAGAATGGTTATCTCGTTTTAGTCTAAAAATTGATTGAACTTTTATGGTGCACGCTTGTACCAAAACCGTTTTATATGCACAGCGTTGGTGCAAATCAGGGAGGAGTGCAGATTTGCTCCAGCGCTTACAGACATCTGGAGGTCGACCCCAGACACTTCGACAGCCCCCACGAACGCTACGGTGACGGCTCTATTTCCCTCTGGCCTGGAGCCGTCATGCCCGCACCTATCACCGTTCTGCGCGACACCCATCCCCTGCCCGTACTCGACGCCTGCAAATGGGAAAAGCTCGAGGGCGACCCGCACACCGTCAACCTCAACGCCTACACCAGCGAAGACGGCAGCAAGATCATGGGCACCTGGATCTGCACCCCGGGCAAGTGGCGGGTGGACTATGTGAAGTGGGAGTACTGCCATTTCCAGGAAGGCTACTGTGTGATTACCCCGGACGGCATGGAGCCGATCCACCTGCGCGCCGGCGACATCTTCGTGGTCGAGCCAGGCATGAAGGGCACCTGGGAAGTGGTCGAGACCGTGCGCAAATATTTCGTGTTCGCCTGATACAAAAAAGCCGGGAAACCACCCGACGTGATTTCCCGGCAACACCTACTGCATCTGAATTGCAGACCTGTGACGAGCACAGGCCTGACGACGATTACTGCGGCTTGCGATAGCTGTTGATGATCGCCGAGAAGTCCTTGCCCCCTTCCCCGCGCTGACTCATCGCCTGATACAACTGCTGCGCCACCGCGCCCAGCACCACTGGCTGATGGGCCTGACGCGCCGCTTCAGTAGCCAGCCCCAGATCCTTGAGCATCAGCTCGGCGCCGAAGCCACCCGTGTAGCCGCGTGAGGCCGGCGCCGTTTCGACGATGCCTGGCCATGGGTTGTACATTTCCGAACTCCAGCAACGACCGGTCGAGCTGTTGATGATCCCGGCGAGCACCGTGGTGTCGATCCCCAGCGCATCACCCAGCGCCATCGCCTCGCTGACGCCAACCATCGAAATGGCGAGCAACAGGTTGTTGCAGATCTTGGCGATCTGGCCGGTGCCGACCTCACCGCAATGCACGATGTTGCGGCCCATCTGCGCCAGCACCGGTTGCAGAGTGGCGAACAGTTCCGGGGTGGCGCCGACCATGAAGGTCAGCGTCCCGGCCGTGGCGCCGCCAGTGCCGCCGGACACCGGCGCATCGGCCATGGCCACGCCTTGTTTGGCAGCCGCCGCCGCCACATCGCGCGCCGTCTGCGGATCGATGGTGCTGCAATCCACTGCCGGCACGCCTTTGCCGATCCCGGCCAGCACGCCGTCTTCACCGAGCCAGACGCTGCGTACATGCACCGCAGCCGGCAACATGGTGATCACCAGTTCAGCATCTTCAGCAGCTTCGCGAGCCGAAGCGCGGATGGTGCCGCCCAGTTGCTCAAGTTCCGCCAGCACGGTCTTGTTCAGGTCCACCAGGTTCAGCGAATGCCCGGCCTTGATCAGGTTGCGCGCCATCGGCGCGCCCATGTTGCCCAGCCCGATAAATGCGATTTTCATGGCCGTTCCTCAGCGCAGGTTGATGGTGGTGTTCACGCCGTCGTTGACGCTGTCGTCGTCGAACCAGCGCGCCGTGACCGTTTTGGTCTGGGTGTAGAACTGCACCACTTGCTTGCCGTACGGGCCGAGGTCGCCGAGTTTCGAACCGCGCGAACCGGTGAAGCTGAAGAACGGCACCGGCACCGGAATCGGGATGTTGATGCCGACCTGGCCGACGTCGATTTCAGTCTGGAATTTACGCGCCGCCGCACCGCTCTGGGTGAACAGGCCGGTGCCGTTGCCGAACGGGTTGGCGTTGACCAGCGCGATGGCCTGATCAAGGGTGTCGACTTCCAGCGCCACCAGCACCGGGCCGAAGATTTCCTGGGTGTAGATCTGCATGTCAGTGGTGACCCCGGAGAACAGGGTCGGACCGACGAAGTTGCCGTTCTCGTAGCCCGGCACGCTGATGTCGCGTCCGTCCAGCTCGAGTTTGGCGCCTTCCTTGATGCCGCTTTCGATCAGATCGAGAATCCGCGCCTTGGCCTTTTTCGAAATGACCGGGCCGACATCGGTGCCCGGCTCGTTGCCGGCGTTGACTTTGAGTTTCTGCGCCAGCGCTTTCAGATCCGGCAGCCACTGTTTGGCCGCGCCCACCAGCACCACCACCGAAGTGGCCATGCAACGTTGACCCGCCGCACCGAAACCGGCACCGACCAGCGCATTGAGCGCCTGCTCGCGATTGGCGTCCGGCAGCACTACGGCGTGGTTCTTCGCGCCCATCATCGATTGCACGCGCTTGCCGTGTTTACCGGCCAGGTCATAAACGTGAGTGCCGACGGCGGTCGAACCGACGAACGAAACCGCCTTGATGTCCTTGTGGGTGCACAAGCCGTCAACCACATCCTTGCCACCATGGACGACGTTAAGCACGCCAGCCGGGATGCCGGCTTCGATGGCCAGCTCCACCAGCAACATGGTCGACAGCGGATCCTGCTCCGATGGCTTGAGGACGAAGGTGTTGCCGCAGGCGATGGCCATCGGGAACATCCACAGCGGAATCATTGCCGGGAAGTTGAACGGGGTAATGCCGGCGCAGACGCCGATCGGTTGGCGCAGGGTGTAGGTGTCGACGCCGCCGGCGACGTTCTCGGCGAACTCGCCCATCTGCAGGCTGCCGATGGAGCAGGCGTGCTCGACCACTTCCAGGCCACGGAAAATATCGCCCTCGGCATCGGCAATGGTCTTGCCCTGCTCGGCGCTCAGCACCACGGCGATGCGTTTGGAATGTTCGCGGATCAACGCCTGCAGCTTGAGCATGATGCGCATGCGCGCGCCAATCGGGGTCAGCTTCCAGGTCTGGAAGGCGCGCTGGGCGGCGCTGACAGCAGCGTCGACTTCAGCGGCGGTGGCGAACGGGACTTTGGCCAGCACTTGCTGGGTCGCCGGGTTGACGATGTCGTGCCACTCGGTGGTCTGCGACTCGACCCACTCGCCGTCGATCAGCAGCTTGACCTTCTGGATCGTGGTTTCGTTGGGCGTAAGCGATGCGTTCATGCTGGTCTCCAGAACTTGTTTTTATCGTAGGAGCCAAGGCGAAAGGTTCGCCTTGAGATGAGGCGTGTGTCACGAATTGGTTGTCGGACTGTTTTTGGAGTATAGATGTGCAAACTTCTAATAAGAACGCACATATAAGCCCGTCCATCATGCAAAAAAACATCACCTCTCTAGGCTCGCTGAATTGGGACGATCTGAAGTTTTTCCTCGAAGTCGCCCGTACCCGCAAGGCCAGCACGGCGGCCAAACGCCTGGCGGTGGACTACACCACCGTGTCGCGGCGGATCAGTTCGCTGGAAGCGGCGCTCGGTACCTTGCTGTTCGAAAAGTCGCGCACCAGCGGTTTCGTGCTGACTGCCGAAGGCCAGCGCCTGCTGAGTTATGCCGAGTCGATCGAAAGCACGCTGCACATGGCCTGCGAGCAAGTTTCGGGCTCCGGCGTCGCACTGTCCGGGCACGTGCGGATGGGTTGCACCGAAGGTTTCGGCAGCTTCTTCATCACCCCGCAACTGAGCCACTTCGTCGACGCCTACCCGGCGATCTCGGTGGACATCCTGCCGCTGCCACACTTCATCAGCCTGTCCAAACGCGAGGCCGACATCGTCATCGCCCTCGAGCGCCCGGAACACGGGCCGTACGTGTGCTGCAAACTCTGCGACTACCGCTTGCAGCTCTACGCGACCCAGGAATACCTGGACAAACATCCGCCGATCCGCCGCCCCGCCGACCTGGGCAAGCATCAATTCATCAGTTACGTGGATGACCTGGCGTTCAGCTCGGAGCTGCTGTATCTGGCGAACGTGTTGCCCGGTGCCAGCGCCAATTTACGCAGCACCAGCGTGATTGCGCAGTTCGTGGCGGCGCAGCAGGGGCGCTCATTGGCGATTCTGCCGTGCTTTCTCGCGGCTCAGGATCCGCGCCTGTTGCCGGTGCTGCCGGAGGAAATCGATATCACCCGGCAGTTCTGGATGTACTGCCGGGAAGACCTGCGCAAGCTCAAGCGGATCACCCTGTTGTGGGATTACATCCGCGAGGTGACCGAGTGCAATCAGGCGCTGTTGATGGGTGAAACTCGAGAGATGCAGTTCGCCGACTAATCGGCGCTGACCACGATCGACACCCGGCGGTTTTCGGTGCGGCCGGCGGCGGTATCGTTGGAGGCGACCGGTTCGCGGCTGCCGAGGCCTTGCAACTGGATGTTCTCTTCTTTCATGCCGACCGAGGTCAGCACTTTGCCGACGCTTTTCGCGCGACGCAGTGACAGCTGCTGGTTATAGGTTTCCTTGCCCGAAGCGTCGGTGTGGCCATCCACTCGTACCCGTTCGATACCGACACCCAGCAAGGCTTTACCGATACGCTCGACGATTTCGGTACTTTGCTGGTTCAGGCTTTCGACATCGCTGCCAAACAACACTTTGCCCGACAGGCCGAACTCCCAACCGTCATCGGTCAGCTCGAAGCCTTGCTGCTTGAGAACCGCGACCTGGGCCGGCGTCAGGCCTTTTTGCGGGGCGGTCTGGCAACCGGTCAGGGCCAGCATGGCCGTCAGCAACAGGGTGGAAAACAGTCGAAAGGAAAGTGAGAACACGGGCATCAGCTCCTGGTTTGAACGGAATCGACCGGGTACTCCGTCCCGGCCGTGAATTGGGCGCCGCGCGACAAACGCTTGGCTTGATACATCGCGGCATCGGCCGCGTCGAGCAAGGTGCCGGGCGTGACGCCATGATCGGGGTAAACCGCGATGCCGATACTGAGCGACGTCACGACACTGCTGTCGCCCGGCAGCGCAATCGGGGTGTCCATGCTGGCGAGGATCTTGTCGGCAATGCGTTCGGCGTCTTCGGTCTTGTGCAAGGGCGTGAGCAGAACGGCGAACTCGTCACCGCCCAGACGCGCCACCAGATCCTCTTCACGCAACTGCGCCCGCACCCGATTCGCCACCGCCACCAGCACCGCGTCGCCGGCGGCATGACCGAAGTTGTCGTTGATGTCCTTGAATCGGTCGCTGTCGAGAAACAGCACCGCCACTTGCTCATTCAACTTGTGGGCACTGCGCAGAGCACGGATCAGGCGGCCTTCGAAAAAGGCCCGGTTCGGCAACCCGGTAAGGCTGTCATGGCTGGCCTGATGGGCGAGGGTTTCGTTCTCGCTCTGCAAGTGGGTTTGCCAGGATTCGAGTTCATCGAGCAGGGCATTGAAGTCGGTGCCGAGGTTGTCCAGTTCGGCAATTTTTGCCCGTGGCACCCGTCGATCCAGTGCCCGCTCGCTGCGGGCCGCATGCGCCACCGCCGCCAGGCTGTGCAACGGGCCGATGATCCTGCGCAACTGACGCTGCGCCAGGTACAGCGCGACCCAGGCGCTGATCGCCGTGCAGAGAATGATCCCCGCCAGACCGCTCAACAGAAAACGCATCAGGCTGCCACCGTGGCCGATCAGCAAGATCCGCCCTATCTCCCGATCCTGATGCTGGATCGGCAGGTTGATGGGTTTTTCCAGAATGACTCGCGCGACCTGCATCTCCAGCTCGGAAATCAGGCCGTTCTCCGGACGCTGCCAGCGCGCGAGCAATTGGCCCTGAGTGTCCAGCACCTGGGCATCGGCCACTTCTTCGGTCGAGGCGATCAACGCCAGCGCTTCGGTCGCGGCGGCCTTGTCGTTGAACACCACGGCGGCTTCCACGGTGTAACTGATCGAGCGGGCGATCAAGTGCAGGTTGTGATCGGCATAGACCCGCAGCGCCAGCACCCCGAGCAGCGTCAACGACACGCTGGCCATTGCCACGGCGACCAGCGCCACAATCAGGTTGCCACGGCCGATGACCGAGCCGAGGGTCGGGCGCCCTGTGGATTTGTCGCGTCTCATGGCACCGCCGGTTTGCGGCGCGACAACTGCAGCACGCTGGGGTGAATGCGCACACCGCTGCGGGCAACGGAGTCGAGATTGACCTCGAACGACACTTGTTCATCACCGACCCGCAGGCAGAACAGACTGCCGACCGTGCATTGATCGCCGCCTTCGCTGATGCTCAGCACCGGATGGCCGATCAGGGACGCGAACAGCCGGCTGCGTTCGTCTGTGGTGAGTTTGCCGATATAGACCGCGTCGCACTCGCTGACGATGGCTGGATTGTCGGCCAACAGCCGGCGCACGATGACCGGACGACCCGTGGCCTGGGTCGTGCCCTTGACCAGGTCATCGGTGTATTCGGTCGGGCCAACGATACACAGGCGCAACTGCGCAGGCTCTACCGGCCAGCGCGCGTAACTGAGGATACCGAGAACAACTTGGGTGACGGATTTGGCCCGCTGTTCGGCCATGCCCACCGGGGTTTGAGTCTGGGCAGCGGCCACACCCGTGAGCAAACAGAGCACACCGGAAAGCAACGTCCGCTTGCAGCCAACTACGCGCTCTGTCGCCCAGACAGCCACCTTCATGCAGGGATTCTCTTGGATCGTTACGAAATGATGCCGCAACGATAGCACAGCGTTGGAACGCCAGCGATACAGCGACCTCTGACCGGTCGGTCAATAAGCGCCGGTCATCCAGGCACCTTCATCCTCGAGGCGCCGTTCCTTCTTCCAGTTCCAGCATCAGTCCGCTCAAGCGCTTCACCTTGCGTTGTACTGCCTCTTCAAATACGCCACTGCGGGGTTCGATCAAAGTGAACCAGTCCTTGGCCCGGGTAATTCCGGTGTAGATCAGTTCCTTGGTCAACACGGGGTTCAGGGCGTCCGGCAGGATCAGCGCGGTATGGGCAAACTCCGAACCCTGTGACTTGTGCACGGTCATCGCATAGACGGTCTCGACATCGTTGAGCCGGCTCGGCAACACGAAACGCACCCCACCGCGCCCGTCGTTACGCGGGAACGCCACGCGCAACACCGACTTACCGGCATCCGGGCCATCACGCTCGGGCAGTTTCAGGGCGATACCGATGTCACCGTTCATCAACCCGAGGCCGTAGTCGTTTCGAGTCATCAACACCGGCCGGCCTTCGTACCATTGCTGGTCGCTCTCGATCAGCCGCGCCTTGAGCAATGCATCGGTGATGCGCTGATTAAGCCCCTCAACACCCCACGGCCCTTTGCGCACTGCGCACAACAATTGGAAGGTATCGAAGGCCCGCAGGACGTCACGCGCCCAATCGACCCAGCCCGGGTTCTCGAGCGGCGTTCCGCTCACCGGACGTCGATCGCGCAAAATGCTCAGATAGTGTCGATAACCGTGGGGGCCTTCGCCGTGTCCATCGAGCACCAGGTGCTCAAGTTTCCGGTCGTGCTCGTTCTGAAGTGGCAACGAAAACACATCGCCATGGGTTTTGGCATCCAGCAACTGGCGAGCCTCGTCCGAGAGTTGCTGATTCACCCGTCGCGCCAGTTGACCGATGCCGCTGCCCTCGCCGAAACGCCGTGAGTGACGCAACATCACCACTTGCTGGGCCAGCGGGTGCGAGCTGTCACTGCCTTCTTGCAAACCGCTGTCTTGCAGGGATTCGCCGCTCACCGCTTCCAGCCACTGGCGAGTCTGCGGACTGTACCAACCCGCTTCGGCATCACGGCACAAATCGCCCAGCACCGCGCCAGCCTCCACCGAGGCCAGTTGATCCTTATCGCCCAGCAACACCAGTCGAGCATGAGGCGGCAAGGCATCGAGCAGATTGGCCATCATTTCCAGGTCGATCATGGATGCTTCATCGACCACCAGCACATCCAGTGGCAGGCGGTTACCGGCATGGTGGCGAAAATGCCGCGTGCCAGGTCGGCTGCCGAGCAGGCGATGCACCGTGGTCACCTCGGTCGGAATTTTTTCCCGGACGCCTTCAGCGACCTTCAGCGACTGCACCTGCTGACTGATGGACTCGGTCAGCCGCGCCGCCGCTTTACCGGTAGGCGCCGCGAGTCGAATGCGCAGTGGTTGATGCGCCTCGACCGCAGGTGCCTGGAGCAACGCCAGCAGACGTACCACCGTTGTCGTTTTGCCAGTGCCCGGGCCGCCCGTGATGATGCTGAAGGCACTTCGGGTGGCCAGGGCGCAGGCCAGTTTCTGCCAGTCGATGACATCCGCGCGCTGCGCTGGATCGAACAGCTCGTCCAGCCGCCGTGCAAGATCGGACGGTGTCGCTTCCTGCTCCGCGAGCCGCTGGCGCAATGCGCTGTCGATACGCCGCTCGTAGGCCCAATAGCGTCGCAAGTACAAACGCTTGCCGGACAACACCAGCGGGCGCTCCTGCGCCGACGCACCTTCGTCGGCGGCCAGTGCCACCAGCGAACTGCCGGCCAGCACCTTGCACCAGTTCGCTCCGTCGAGGGTTTCGAGCAGTTGCGATGGCAGCAGCAACACGCCGGGTTGCGCATCCCCCTCCGGCGGCAGGGAAAGTGCAAAATCCGGCGCCTTGAGGGTTTCAAACAGATCCAGGCACACATGTCCATGGCCGAGCTGGTGACTGGTCAATGCGGCGGCGAGCAACACCAGCGGATCGACATCGGGTGCCAATTCATGAAGAAAAGCCACGAATGCCTTGTCCAGTGCCCGCAGCCATCCGCGCTCGACCCAGCGGGTGAGCAATAGCAGCAGATCATCGGCACAGGTGAGAGGTGTCAGCTGCGCGAGGCTGTCGGCGGTCAGCGGCGTGGGCAGCAGGTCGGCGAACGTCCGATTCATAGCAATTCTCCCTGCACCCACGCGGGCTCGGCCCTGGGTTGCGGTTTACCCTGGAACATGATGTCCAGACGCTCGATCAGCTCCCGTGGTGGGCGTGCGAAGTAAACGCCACCACCAGGCGCCCGAGTTCCACGCAGAAACAGATACAACGCGCCGCCGATATGCCGGTCGTAGTCGTAATCGGCGAGCCGCGCCTTGAGCTGACGATGCAATGCCAACAGGTACAGCACGTATTGCAGGTCGTAACGGTTGTCGAGGATCGACTGCTCCATGGCCCGTTCGGTGTACGCAGCGTCATCGGCACCCAGCCAGTTGGATTTGTAATCGGCCACGTAGTAACGACCCTCGTGCTCGAACGTCAGGTCGATAAAGCCTTTGAACATACCGTTGAGTTGCACCGCTTCGGCGCCGACCCGGGCCACACCGTTGTGAGTGAATTGACGCACCTGTTCGTCGAGCTTGAGCACGTCGACCTTGTGGCTGGCGAACCAGAACTCCATCTCGACCCGATATTGCTTCAATTGCTCAAGCACCACTGGCGGTTGGTCGAGGCCCGCAGGCAGTGGCAGTTTGAGCAAGTGTTGCAACCAGTCGCCGAGGGTGGTGATCCAGCCCTCCCAGCCCCGTCGATTGCAACGCCGGGCGATCGCATCATCGAGCGACTCGCGGGTGACCGCGAAGCCCTCCTCACCCGCCCACTCGAGCAAACCGTGAAGAAACGTTCCCGGATTCGGTCCACGAGGGAAACGGTGAATATCAGCTCCGCCGGCGATGATCTCGCGCGGTGCTTCAGGATCGAGGCGTTCGTCGTCGAACAGCTTTTGCGCTTGCGGACTGTCGGGGGCTTCGTCGTTGCCAGCGCTCAGCACGTCACTGATGCGCAAGGCACTGTACGAAGCGATCCACCAGTTCTCGCTGGCCCTGCGGCTCGGTAAAAGGGTGGCACGCAGCGTAGCTTCGTTACGCGGAGGCTGGTAAACCTCGCTGGTGGCTTGTGGCATTTCAACAACGCTCAGCGCCGAACAATCCTGTTGCAGATCGTCCAGCCAGCGGGCCAATCCGCTGGATTCATTCAACGTTACGCCGCCGCCCAACAGATAGCCCAGCGCAGAAAGATGCAGCACCGAGCTGCTATGGTTGCCGCGCTTGAGATCCGTCACCCCAAGCCAGCAAGCGTGTTGTGCGCGGGTCAGCGCGACGTAGAGCAAACGCAGATCCTCTGCCAGGCGTTCGGTGTCCGCCACAGCGATCAGTTCCGCGTCGGGCTTCAGGCTGATGCGAGCCTTGCCGGATTCATCGTGGTAGTGCAGCGGCAATCGACTGCCATCTACCGGTTTAGCCGAGCAGATGAAAGGCAGGAACACCAACGGGTACTCGAGCCCCTTGGATTTGTGAATGGTCACGACCTTGACCAGTTGTTCGTCGCTTTCAAGACGCAGGATCTGCTCTTCACCTGCCTGCCCAGACAGCGACAGATGCTCGGCCAGATGGCGGATCAGTGCCTGCTCACCATCGAGTTCCGACGCGGCCTGTTGCAACAACTCCGACAGGTGCAACAGGTTGGTCAGCACCCGCTCACCATCACTGCGGGCAATGAGCATCTGCGGCAGTTGAAAGTCGTGCAGCAGGCGCCGCAACATCGGCAGCACCCCTTGCTTGCGCCATAGCTCACGGTAACCACGGAACTGCATGACCCGGGTTTCCCAGACCAGTTCGTCCTGATTCAGACGCTCCAGCTCAGCCAGTGGCAGATTCAGCGTGATGCACGCCAACGCCGCTTTCAGGGAACGCTCGACATCCGGCTCCGCGCACGCCTTGAGCCACGAAAGCAGATCATGGGCTTCCTGTGCGGCAAAGACCGAGTCCTTGTCCGACAGATAAACGCTGCGGACTCCGCGCGCTGCGAGCTCACCGCGTACCGCCTGCGCCTCTTTACCGTCGCGCACCAGGATCGCAATGTCCGCTGGCCGCAGTCCACGCCAATCCTTGCCCTCCTGCGCAAACCCGACGCGACCGGTCTGCCCGCCATTGAGCAGGGCTGTGATCTCACTGGCGCAGGCTGCCGCCAACTGCTGGCGATAAACTGCCCCGGACAGTGGCTTGTCGGTAGATAGATGCCAGATGTTCAGCGCCGGTACGTCCAGCCCGGCTACCTGCAAATGTTCTTTGCGTCCCTGCGCCTCCACAGGCTGGAACGGCACCGGGTTATCGCCGTTTTTCTCTCGGAACAGAAACGCCCCGCGCCCTTGCTCACGGGCCTCGGCACGCTCGAACACATGGTTGACCGCACGGACCATCCCGTGACTGGAACGGAAGTTGGTGCCCAGGGTATGCAGACGCCCGAACGTGGCCTGCCGGGCTCGCAGATAGGTGTAGATATCCGCGCCCCGGAAGGCATAGATCGCCTGCTTCGGATCCCCGATCAGAAACAACCCGGTCTCGGGGTTATCCTCTTCAATGCGATAGATGCTTTCGAAGATCCGGTACTGCACCGGATCCGTGTCCTGGAATTCATCGATCAAAGCTACGGGGAACTGCTCGCGAATGAGCGTGGCGAGACGCTCCCCGCCGTCGGACTGCAAGGCCGCATCCAGACGCAGCAGCATGTCGTCGAAACCCATTTCGGCTCGACGGCGCTTCTCATCTTCAAAGCGAGCACCAACCCATTTGGCAGCATGCTGCAGCACGGCCGCATCGGGCGTCGGCAAATTGTCGAGACTAGACTTGAGCACAGGCATGGCATCCAGGCCCGGGTGACTCGGCGGCTCGCCTTTCCAGGCTTCAGCCATGCCCTCCGGTGTGAGCCGGGCGAACCCGGTGCCGATATCCAATTGTTCGAGCGTCTCGTCCTCAGCCCAGGCCTTGAGCTTTTCGAACCAGGGTTCGAAATAGCGGGCCTGCATCTTGCGCCCGTCCACCGTTTTGTTGGCGACGCCCTGATGACAGATCGCGAGCAACTCATCGGCCCACTGCCGCCATGGTCCCTTCAACTCCACCAATGCCGCACGGCGTTCCTGCAGGCATTCTTCGATCAGTTCGGATGGCGTCTGGTCTGAGTTCCCTTCGCGCTCGGTGCCAAACAGCCCCCGTACACGCGGCAACAGGGCCGCCGGCCCTCCCCAGTGACTGCGGACCCAGCTCAAGGCGTCGCCCTGCATCGGGTAGCAGAACAGCCGCCAATAATCGCGCAACACTTCGCCGAGCAGGTCGCTGTGATCGGTTTCCAGGGTCTGGGTAAACAGACTGCCGCTGTCGAACGCATGCTCGCGCAGCATTCGCTGACACCAACTGTGGATAGTCGAAACCGCGGCTTCGTCCATCCATTGCGCAGCGATGTCCAGGCGGTTGGCGCAACCGGGCCATTGTTGCGGATCGAACTCTTCACGCAGTTCATCGATCAGCGCATCAGGGGCAGGCGTCTCGTCACGAAAGAAACGGGCGGCCTCGGCCAGACGTGTGCGTATGCGCTCGCGCAGCTCTTTGGTCGCCGCGTCGGTAAAGGTCACCACTAGAATCTGCGGGGGCAACAGCTCACGACCGAAACCGTTTACCTCGCCTCCGTGACCGAGGATCAACCGCAGATACAACGCTGAAATGGTAAATGTCTTGCCAGTGCCCGCGCTGGCTTCGATCAGTTGGCTGCCCTTTAACGGGAATGCCAGGGCGAGTGGTGGCTGGTTACTCATGCGCCTGCCTCCTCGTGGGCCCATGAGCGCCAAGGTGCCTCGAGCAACGGGCGATAAAGCGCATCACACCAACCGGAGAAGGTTTCATCCGCCTGCAGTGCATCGTAGTCGGGGAACTGTCGGGCAAGAGCCGGGCTTTCGCGACGCTCGCCTTCGTTGTTCTGACCATCACCCTCATAGGTCTTACGGGCAGCCGCTTCAGCCTTGACCGGATCGGTCTGGGCCAGCCATGCAAAAGCCGTTTTTACCGCGACAGGAAGTGGCTGGCGCATTCCCGTCTGCCAGGCGAGCAGCAGATCCTCGAGAATTCGCCGCGCTCGAGTCTGTTCCAGAGGTTCAAGAAGGAGCGTGTCATCACTGGCCACCAGTGCGGTCGTGAGGGAGAGTCCACTGGCACAGGCGACAAGGTGGCTGACCCAGGGCTTGGTCAGGCGATGCCATTTGCGGCTCTTGATCGAGCCTATGCTGTTGGGGATTGTCGTGACCGACAGTACGCCGCCATCGGCGCGCCTGTGCAAACCGCCCAGCCATCCTTCAAGGCGCAGTTCCTGCCATTCAAAATTGATCGGTAGCGCGTTGGTTAGCGGTGTTGGCCATAACGCCAACAGCTGTTGATATCGTTGCAACAAGTCTGGCAAAGGCTCGATCAGCTCTCGTTGAAGGCATTCACCGAACCCGGCCATGGGCAGCAGTCCGCTGTTCTGCAGGCGTCGGGCTTGAGACTCGAGCGCCTGATCAACATTGTCCGGGTGTCTCAAGGCTGCCCCGAGCAAGCTGTCGCTGAGCATGTATCGCTGCAACGCATCCAGTACAAAGGGTTCCTCGTCAGCCTGAGGTACCTGCGCCGCTTCGAAGTAAACCTTGAGTCGCTGAGTGAAAAAGTGTCGGACCGGACTGCGCAGGAAGTCCTGCAGCAGTTCCAGACTCAACGGTTCTTCCTGGACATGGGGGGCAAGCATTGTGGCGACGTCGTTCTGTTCGTGAGGTTGATGCAGCACCTGCCATTCGCTGGCGTAGCTGAAAAGCTTGTCTTCCTCATGGAAGTAGCGCGAACTGAATGGCTGCAACGGATGCTCCTGAGTCATGGCAATCAGGAGGTCCTCGTTGTCGTCGGCCGATCGCCACCCATTGGCGAGATGATCGCGTAACTGGCCGATCAACACAGAGGCTGGCCGCTCACTGTTATCGCGAATGCTGCGACCGACCCAACTGATGTAGAGCTGATGACGAGCGGACAAGAGTGCCTCTAGCAGAAGATAACGATCATCCTCACGACGGGAACGATCTCCCGGCCGGTAGTCGCTGCCCATGAGATCGAAGTCCAACGGTGGTTGAGCGCGTGGATAATCGCCATCGTTCATGCCCAACAGACAAACCAGTCTGAACGGAATCGCGCGCATCGGCATCAGCGTGCAAAAGTTAACGGCTCCGGCCAGAAAGCGCTGCGACAGACGCCCCTGATCCAGCCCTGCCAGCCAGGCCTCACGGACGACGGTCAGTGGCAGCTCGTCCAGCAGATCGACGGCTTCGCAGGTTTCCAGCCAGGTTTCGCGCAACTCCTCGAGTTGAGCCAGCAGGTAGTCGTCATGCTCGTCTTCGGGTTTGAAAAAAAGCTGCATCAACGCCTGAAGCCGATACCCCCATTCCTGTGGCTGCGCGGGCTTCATCAGTTGCTGATGCGAGAGTTCCAGTGCATCCAGCAATGCTACCAACGGGCCGATCAGCGCGGCATCGAGACCACCGATTTCATCGTACGGCTCGATATCCCCACAGGCGCCGGAACTGCCGACGGCATAACCGAGCAGCATCCGGCGCAAGCCAAAGCGCCAACTGTTTTGCTCCAGCTCGTCGGGCAATCCCAGCTCGACACGTTGCCCGGCATCGATGCCCCAACGCACCCCGGCCCCCTCGATCCAGCGATGCAGGGTCGGCAAGTCTCGCTCCTGCACACCAAACCTGGCGCGTAACGCAGGAACGTCGAGCAAGTCGAGGATCTCACTGACGGGAAAACGGCTATCCGGCAGCTTGAGCAGATGCTCGACAGCGATCAGCAATGGATCTCGTCCGCGTTGCCCCTGATCGGCCATGGTGAAGGGAATGAAGCGTGGGTCATGACGATCCAGCTGACCAAAGACGGCGCGGATATGCGGCGCATAACTATCGATGTCAGGCACCATCACGATCACATCGCGAGGGCGTAATTGAGGGTTGGCACTGAAACGGGCCAAGAGCTGGTCGTGAAGAATCTCCACTTCGCGCTGGGCGCTATGGGCAATATGAAAGCGGATCGAATCGTCTTGAGTCAGATCGACTGCCGGCCAGCGCGCTCGAGTCTCGCTGAGTGGCCGCAGTTCCAGAATATCGTCCTGTAACTGATTGAGCATGTTCTCCGGCTGGGTTTCGCTGAACAGATCGATACGCCCGTTACGAAATGCTGCGCGATAGCTGTCCGGCTCGTCGTAGCTGTCGAGAAGGTTGATGTAATCACGACCTTGCTTGCCCCACGCAGCGAGGAGCGGGTGAGCATGTTGGTGGAGTGATTCCGAGTCCAGCACCACAGGCATGCCGTTTTTGCGGGCTTGTCGCTTGTACTGATGACGTAGTAGATCCTTGTCGGCAACGATATCGGCCCAGTGATAACGACAGGGGTTATGGACGCACAACAAAACCTGGCTGAAACGGGAAAGCCCGGCCAACGCTTCCAGTACTTGTGCGGGCAACGAGGAAATTCCAAAAACGATTACTCGCTGGGGAAGTCCGCTCGGTGCGCTTTCAAGACTGTTGATGCGTTCCATGAATCGCTGGTGCACGCCTGCCCGACTTTGGGCCATGCCTTGCTCGCCCACGTCGTCCAGCAGGGCGCGCCACAACTCTGCCTGCCAGCAACTGGTCGGAGGAAGCGGCTTCGCTTCACCCCTCACATTGCGTAGCTGATGATGCCCCTCTGCCCAATCCTCAAGCCAATCAGCGCGGTAAACCTGATATTGGTCAAAGAGGTCAGCCAAGCGTTCGGACAACTGGTAACGCTTGCGCAGATCGGTGTCATGGGTGAGGAAGCGTTGCAGCGGTTCGAAATGCGGAAGGTTGATAACCTGTGGCAACAGGCGCATCAGACGCCATGTCAACGGTGCCTTGTCGAGCAGCGACTTTGCCGGAATTTCCTCTCGGCCCAACACCATCCGGTAAAGCTGCCACATGAAACTGCCCGGCAGTTGCACATCAATTGCGGCGGCGATACCACAGCCGCCCAAGTCGTCTGCTTCAGGATCCTCAGCCAGTGCCAGCTTGAGCCATTGAGCGATGCCGTTGCTCTGTACGAGTGCAATTTCGTTCTCCAAGGGAGCCAGTGGATAACGCCGCATGATGCTGATCACAAGGCTGCGCAGTTCATCCAGGCTATTGCTCTGAACGACCATGAATGCAGCGTTGAGGGACTGGGTGTCCGGCATGAAGGCTTCCTTGGAAAAGTACAAAAGCTAGGGCTGAACCTTAGCATTGTCGGCCGGCGAGGACAGCCGCAAGGCGTCCGACAATGCTGTACGAACTTTCCTGCAGGCAAAACAAAACCCCAACTGCTTTCGCAATTGGGGTTTCGGAATTTAATCTTGACGATGACCTAC
>NZ_JBWKZE010000043.1:0-45090 GCF_059424205.1 Pseudomonas sp. GW456-12-1-14-TSB6 | reverse complement strand
AGGCCACCCAGCCCTCCGGCAGCAGAACCGCCGCCACTGCCGCCGCCCAGCAGACCGCCGAGCAACCCGCCAAGCCCACCCGCTCCCCCGCCGGCCGACGCGCCACCTGGTTGTCCCGCCGAGGCCTGGCCTCGCAGCAGTTGTTCGAGCAGATCGCTGGTGTTCATGACGTCGTCCTCAGGCAAAGGGGTATGACTGCGTCAGGCAACGATAGCCCTCCTGATGCGTTGCGCCAGCACCGTTTGGCTGACGTGGCCCTGGGGCGAGTGATTCTCCAGAGAAATTTTTCCCCGGCCAGCTAATCTTCACGAATGGGTGAACCTTGACCCGGCCCGACCGGTCGATAGCTGCAACCCCGACCCGGTTGGTCGCCGCCCTTGCTGCCCGAGGGTTTACGCGGCTTGCTGCATTTTCTGGAGAACGCCTTCGTGATATCGACCGTCCACATCGCCAGGCTCAAGGCCTGGGGCGCCCATGGTTTCACCGCGACCGGCGTGGTCACCGCCTTCCTGGCCACCCTTGCCCTGCTGGAAAACCAGCCGATCCACTGCCTGATGTGGCTGGGCGTGGCGCTGATCGTCGACGGCCTCGACGGAGCGCTGGCGCGCAAGGTCAACGTGCAGTCGGTGTTGCCGAGTTTCGACGGATCGATCCTCGATCTGGTGATCGACTACCTGACCTACGTGTTCATCCCGGCGCTGTTCATCTATCGCTACATTCCCCTGCCCGACTACACCCTGCTGCTGACCGTGTCGCTGATTCTGGTGTCGTCGCTGTTCTGCTTCTGCAACGTCAACATGAAGAGCAAGGACAACTATTTCGTCGGTTTCCCCGCCGCCTGGAACGTGGTTGCCTTGTGTCTGTACATCATCGATCCGGGGCCGTGGCTCACCTTCCTGACGGTGATTGGCCTGGCGCTGCTGACCGTGACCCGCATGAAGTTCCTCCACCCGTTCCGGGTACGCCGGTTCATGCCGATCAACATTGCGGTGACGGCGATCTGGCTGTTGTGCAGCCTGTCGCTGGTGCTGAATCACCCGGTGATCAACCCGCTGGTGATGGGCTTGTGGTTGCTGGCGTCGGCATACTTCCTCGGCATCTGCATCTGGCGCACCGCGCTGGAGTGGTTTGACAGTGCGCATCTGAAATAGAAGCCCTGTCGCAATCCCTGCGGGATCGAGCAGGCTCGCTCCCGCAGTTGTTTTGCATGACGCTCAGCGTTTAGTGATGACCACCTCCAGATACTCGCTCGGCACCACCATCGATTCCGCCCCCGCCCGGTTCAGCCCGTCGATCAGTAGCGTCAGATCCGTCTCCAACGCCTGCCCACTCTCCGGCGGCAACGCCGCGAACGCCTTGTGTACCGGCCCGTACCAGTGGCGAAACACATCAATGAAATGCGCCGCCGAGCGATAGCGGAAGTTGAAGTGGCGCCGAGTCACCTGCAACTGAAACTGGCGATCGTCGAAATGCGAATGCAGCCAGGCTTCCGCGCCCCAGTTCGAGGGCGGTTGCGCAACGGGTGGCGGTGGCAGGTAGCGACCGAGGGTCTTGAACATCTGGCCGACGAAGCCTTCCGGCGTCCAGTTGGCCAGGCCGATCCGTCCGCCCCGGCGACAGACCCGCGCCAGCTCCTTGGCCGCTTTCGCCTGATCCGGGGCGAACATCACGCCGAAGGTCGACAGCACCGCATCGAAACTGGAATCGGCAAACGGCAGCGCTTCGGCATCGGCGACCTGAAAGGTCACCTCCAGATGCTCGGCGCGCGCCCGGTCCTGGCCGCGTTCCAGCAACGCCGCGACATAGTCGGTGGACGTCACCAGACAACCCCGGCGTGCCGCCGCCAGCGTGGCATTGCCGTTGCCGGCGGCGACATCCAGCACTTCTTCATCGCAACGCAGGTCGCAGGCTTCGGCGAGGGTTTCGCCGACGATCTGCAGCGTGGTGCCGATCACGGCGTAGTCGCCACTGGCCCAGGCGACTTTCTGGCGTTCCTTCAGGGCAGTGAGATCAATGGGGGTACTCATGAATGGGGGCTCCACGGCAGAGGGGTCAATCGGCGGTCGTCGGGTCGATGATGCTCGTCACCCGGGACACGCTGTTGGCCGGAAATCCCCCACGCTTTGCGTGTTCGCGCACCAGTTCCTCGTTGGGTGCGATGTACACGCAATAGATCTTGTCGGCAGTCACATAACTCTGCAGCCACTGCACCTCTGGCCCGAGTTCACGCAGCACGTTGCAGGACGTTTGCGATACGGCCTTGAGTTCTTGCTCCGATAGCTTTCCGGCTCCTGGAATCTCGCGTTCAATCACGAACTTCGGCATGGCAACCTCGCATTCTTTTTATGGATGTCAGAGCCGTTGGCGGCCCTGCTCGCCCACTATCGCGCGGGCGCTGTCCGGCGTCCCTGCCAATCGTCCGGAGAGCCCGTAAAACCGGGCATTGGCCGATGAATGGCGGGATTTTGTAAAGGCCCCGAAACACTGTCGGGGGGTTGCCAACGCGCCGGCTGATCGGCTCTCATGCAGGCCCTCACCGGAACGGAATTCGATCATGTCCTTGCGCTTCGAATGGCTCGCCGATCACCTGCAGCACAGCGACACTTACGCGGCGTGGATCCACCGCCAGTTTCACTACGAATATGCCGAGCAACCTTTGGCCGAATGGCAGCGCGAATTTGCCGAGGGCCAGACCAATGGCGACTGGCGTTGCCTGATTGCGCTGGACGGAGATCGACTGCTGGGCGGTGCGGCACTGGCTCGGGCGGATCTGGCCCTTCGACCGGATCTGGGGCCGTGGCTGGCCTGTGTGCTGGTCAGCCCCGAATCACGCGACCAGGGTCTGGCAGAAAGGCTGATCGAGGGAATTGCTGAGGAGGCGAGAAAACGGGGCCTGCCGCGTTTCTATCTGCACACCCAGAGCAAACAGGACTATTACGCCAAACGCGGCTGGACGGTGCTGGAGCGTTTTCACGCCTGGGGCAACGAACAATGGCTCATGGTGCGCGACCTGTGAGCCATTGAGTTTTGCGGTTTACGCAGCCGGCGCCTTGGCCTCTTTGAGCAGTTGCTGAATCATCTGCTCCTGCGCCTGATAACTGCCTTCGCCAAAGTGGGTGTAACGCACCTGCCCCTTGGCGTCGACCAGATAATGCGCCGGCCAGTACTGGTTATCGAAGTTGCGCCAGATCGCGTAGTTGTTGTCGATGGCTACCGGGTAGGTGATGCCGAGCTTCTTCACCTGATCCTTGACGTTGTCGATGATCCGCTCATAGCCGTATTCCGGGGTGTGCACACCGATCACCACCAGGCCGTCCTTGCCGTACTTCTTCTCCCACTCTTTGACGTACGGCAGGGTGTGCTGGCAGTTGATGCAGTCATACGTCCAGAAGTCCACCAGCACCACTTTGCCGCGCAGGGACTCAGCGGTCAGTTCCGGCGAGTTCAGCCATTGCACCGCACCGGACAGCGACGGCATCGCGCCTTTGCCCGCCTCGTCTTCAGTCGAGTCTGCACGGACTTTGCTGACGAAGTAGTCCACGACTTTCGGCACGTTCTCCAGCACGCTTTTCTCGACCGATGCCACGCCTTGGGACGAGGTATTGGCCAGCAGCACGTTGTCGGTACCGGTGGCGATCACCGCCGCCGTCGCCAGCACCGCAACACCCGCGCCGCGGCGGAACCAGCCAGTGAAAGGAATCGACGGTTTCAGTCGGTTGACCAGGCCGCGACCGGCGAAGATCAGCGTTCCCAGCGACAACGCACTGCCTGCGCCGTAGGCCAGCAGCAACAGGCTGGTCTGGGCGTTGGCGCCTTGCAGCATGGCACCGGTGAGGATCACGCCGAGGATCGGCCCGGCGCACGGCGCCCACAGCAGACCGGTGGCGACACCGATCATGATCGACGCCATGGGCCCGGTCTTTTTCCGGGCGTCGGGGTCGAGGCGATTGCCCAGCAGTACGAAGGGCCGGGCCAGCCAGTCACCGATGCGCGCGGAAATCAGCGACAGCGCAAACAGCACCATCACCGCCAGCGCAATGTGGCGACCGGTGTTGCTGGCCTCGATCACCCACTCGCTGCTGACCACCGCCAGGCTGGAGATCAGGGCAAAGGTCAGGGCCATGCCGCCGAGGGTCAGCAGGATCGAAGAACGGGTGCGGTCGGCACCGGCGAACAGAAACGGCACCACCGGCAGGATGCACGGGCTGAGGACAGTCAACAGACCGCCCAGGAAAGCGATGAGAAACATGAGGTTCACCTTTTGAATGAGGGGTGGTCTGTTGAGTGGTTCGGGGGGCGCCCGTTACGGGCAGCCCCCTTCAATCCTCAAACCGTCTGGCTGTCCAGCCATTGGCTTTGCGGCGTGCGGCTGGCACCGTTCTCGGCCAGCGTCTGGCCTTGCGGCGTACGGCTGGAGCCGTCGGCAGCCAATGTCTGGCCCTGTGGCGTACGGCTGGAGCCGTCGGCAGCCAATGTCTGGCCCTGTGGCGTGCGGCTGGAGCCGTCGGCAGCCAGTGTTTGGCCTTGTGGTGTGCGGCTGGCGCCGTCGGCGGCGATCAGGCCGTCGCTGCCCGGCTTGGCCACCGGGGCCAGTTGGAAGCAGGTGCTGCTGCCACAGCTGTTCTGTTCGACGGCAGCGTTGGCGTGGGCCGCGACGCCGGCGAGGGAGAAGGCAACAGCGGTCAGATAGCGCGATACGTTGTTCATGGCGATGTTCCTTTTATAGAGGTGGGTAATCAGTTGTCTTCGTTGCAGCCGTCGGCGAATTTGCGGTAGTCGAGCACCTGGGTCTTGCCGGCCGAGTCGAGGTAGGTCAGGCGGGCGTCGACGATGCCGCAGGTCATCGAGTTGTCCTGTTTCAGCGACACCACTTTCTGGATGTCCAGGTGGCTGCCGTAGGAGTAGGTTTGCGGAGTGACATCGGCTTCGGCGCGGGCCGACAGGGTGCAGATGTTCAGAGCGGCAAACAGGCAAGCGGCAGCGATCGATTTGGTCTTGGCGTTCATGGCGTTTTCCTCGGGGCTTCAATGGTTGAATCGTTGATTGGGCCGAGGCGTTCTGTGTGTGCCTCGATGGAGCTCATTTAAAGCTCGCGAGGTATCGCGCATGTGTCGGCAAATGCCGTGTATAAATCGCTACGTATCCGCGCCCGCCCGGGATACACAGCGATACAAAACCCTGTAAAAATCCGCTTTTTGCGTCGGTGTGTATCCGTCACAGCGCTGGATACACTGCAATACAAAGGCAGGCAGGCGGCCTCGCGCAGGCTCGATAGACTGCCCGGCAATCCCCTTTGATTGAGGTTTGGCCCCATGGAACATGTCGATCACATCCTGATCGTCGACGACGACCGCGAGATTCGCGAACTGGTCGGCAATTACCTGAAGAAGAACGGCCTGCGCACCACAGTAGTTGCCGATGGCCGGCAGATGCGCAGTTTTCTGGAAGCCAACACCGTCGACCTGATCGTGCTCGATATCATGATGCCCGGCGACGACGGCCTGCTGCTGTGCCGCGAATTGCGCTCGGGCAAACACAAGGCCACGCCGATCCTGATGCTCACCGCGCGCAATGATGAAACCGACCGCATCCTCGGCCTGGAAATGGGCGCCGATGACTACCTGACCAAACCCTTCGCCGCCCGCGAGCTGCTGGCGCGGATCAACGCCGTGCTGCGCCGCACGCGAATGCTGCCGCCGAATCTGGTGGTCACCGAAAGTGGCCGGCTGCTGGCGTTCGGCCGCTGGCAGCTCGACACCTCCGCCCGGCATCTGCTGGACAAGGACGGCACCATGGTCGCGCTGAGTGGCGCGGAATACCGTCTATTGCGCGTGTTCCTCGACCATCCGCAACGGGTGTTGAGCCGCGATCAATTGCTGAATCTGACCCAGGGCCGCGACGCCGATCTGTTCGACCGTTCCATCGATCTGCTGGTCAGCCGTCTGCGCCAGCGCCTGCTGGATGACGCCCGTGAACCGGCCTACATCAAGACCGTGCGCAGCGAAGGCTATGTGTTCTCGCTGCCGGTCGAAGTCCTCGGAGCCCCCGCATGAATCTCGCCCTGCGCTGGCCGCGCACCCTCGCCTCCCGCTTGTCGCTGATTTTCCTGATCGGCCTGATCCTCGCTCAGGCGCTGTCGTTCGGTGCGCAATATTACGAGCGCTACGAAAGCGCGAAGAACACCATGCTCGGCAACCTCGAAACCGACGTTTCGACCTCGATTGCCATCCTCGACCGACTGCCCGCCGAAGAGCGCCCGATGTGGCTCAAACGCCTGGCTCGCAAGAATTACGGCTATCTGCTGAGCGAAGGCGAACCGGGCACACCGCTGGATCCGCAGGACGTGCCGATTGCCGTCACCTCGATTACCGATGCAATTGGCGAGGCCTATCCGCTGACGTTCACCGATATTCCCGGCCCGAAAAAACACTTTCAGGGCCACCTGCGCCTGAGCGACGGCAGCCCGGTGACCATCGATGTGCGCCCGTCGATGGTGCCGCTGTCACCGTGGCTGCCGGTGGTGTTGCTCGGGCAACTGGCGCTGATGCTCGCCTGCACCTGGCTGGCGGTGCGCATCGCCATCCGCCCCCTCACCCGCCTCGCCAACGCCGTGGAAACCCTCGACCCCAACGCTCACCCGATCAACCTCGACGAAAAAGGCCCGAACGAAGTGGCCTACGCCGCCCGCGCCTTCAACTCGATGCAGGCGCGCATCGCCGCGTACCTGAAAGAGCGCATGCAACTGCTGGCGGCGATCTCCCACGACCTGCAAACCCCGATCACCCGCATGAAGCTGCGGGCGGAGTTCATGGACGATTCGGCCGAGAAAGACAAACTGTGGAACGACCTCGGCGAGATGGAACATCTGGTGCGCGAAGGCGTGGCCTATGCCCGCAGCATCCACGGCTCGACCGAGGAAAGCCGGCGCACCAACCTGGATTCGTTCCTCGACAGCCTGGTGTTCGACTATCAGGACATGGGCAAGCAAGTGCAGTTGAGCGGCAAGAGTGAGGCGGTCATCGACACCCGCCCCCACGCCTTGCGCCGGGTGCTGGTCAACCTGACCGACAACGCGTTGAAGTTCGCCGGCGCTGCCGAACTGCTGATTCAACGCGACAGGAACGGCCTCTCGATCAAGGTCATGGATCGCGGCCCGGGCATCGCCGAAGAAGAGCTGGCCCAGGTGATGGAGCCGTTCTACCGCGTGGAGAACTCACGCAACCGCAGCACCGGCGGCACCGGGCTGGGGCTGGCGATCGCCCAGCAACTGGCGCTGGCGCTGGGCGGTTCGCTGACGCTGAGCAATCGTGAAGGTGGCGGATTGTGTGCGGAGCTGAAATTGCCACTGAGCTGAGCGCCAGCGGTCGCTACTGTCAGATCTGACAGTAGCCGGCCGGGCAGAATTATTGTGGGATGACACCTCGCTCAGCCGTTGCGTGGTGATCCATGTCTCTGCTCGAAACTGTCAACCAGGCATGCCGGCGGCTCGCGCCGGGTGGCTGGCACTCGCTGTTGCTGGCCCATGGTCTGGACATTCTTGCGGTACCGCTCAAGGCCGAACTGCTCAAACCGCTGCGTATCGACCGGACTGTTCCCGGTTTCGAGGACTTTTGCCCGGCCGGCAATCGAGCGATCGAACCTTCCCGGCCCGCTCAGAGCCTGCTCTTTCATGCATTGGCGTCACCACGGGTCACGCGCGACGCGGGCGGTCAGCCCCTGCAAACGTATCCAACCCCAGCCGAAATCGAGGCGGTGCTGAACTATGTCTTCGGCGTCCAGCCGCCCACGCCCAAGGATTTACAGCGACAAGTCCAGGGCGAACCGCTGGCCGTGGCAGTGTTTGCCAGCGAATACCGTTGCGCCGCCGACACGGTGCATGGTGAGCACGCCGATCTGTGTTATTCGCGTACAGGCATTGCCCGTGTAGGCAATAGCAGCGAACTGTACTCCCCCGATCTGCGCTCATTCTTGCCCTTCGTTGAGAATGACGCCTATGGCATTCGCATAATGCCGGTGCATTACAGCGCCTATATCGCCGTGCAACGCCAAGGAAATCACGAACAGTTCGGCCCGATGGATGCTCAGCCAGACGTCGATCCCGCACTGAAATTCTGGGTGCCGATGCACAAGCTGTTCGATGGCAAGGAATGCCTTGCGGGACTGGATCTGGAGGTGAAATTCAAAGCTTTTCATATCAATGAAAAGATTCGCCACATCCATCTGCGTCACAGCGACACCGGCTGGCAAGAACCGGATATTTCCCAATACCCATTTGTCATCACCGATGGTCTGGCAACGCTGGAGGTGGAGCGCGGATCGGGGTCGAGTCTACTGTTGCCCCGGCCCAGACCCAGGCTCGCCGAGCAGGCCCATTACCGGGGCCAGTTGTTGTCATTCACGATGCCCAGGGACTCGGGAGGCATGATCCACGGTCGGTCAATGCTCCACGACGATGGCACGATCGAAGATCTGAACCACCGCGAGGGTGTCGCCGAGCTGGTGAGGCAAGGCGGCTATCGCGCCCTGCACCATCGGGACGGCACGGCCGACGGTTGTATCAGTGCGCACTGCACGTCGCTGGGGCATCTGCAGTCGATACCTGCCTATTCGATCATTGCCCCCCCGGATTTCTTTCCGTTTTGCCACCCGCGCCGCCTGATGCACTGGGCCAGCCAGGTGCCAGCCTTTACCGACCCGAACATCTGGCATGCCCGACTGCAGGCGTTATCGAATGTGCGCTATTGCCCCAACCTGGCCCTCAAGGGTCAACCGTTCTCCCCGGAGGATCGAGGAGTCACCGCGATAGTCGGCTTGCCGCACAAGCTTGGCTCAACGCCGTTGGCAGGCACACACCTTCCCGGTATTGATCGCCCTTCTACATTGCCGGACGGCGAAGCCGGGCTTTTCGCCCCCGGGTGGGGGGTGGGCCAGGTTCGCGAGCAGAGCCCGGACGGCAGCTGGATCAACCGTCTCGCCGGTTACCAGATGGCCAGCCCTTTTCCCGAGGATGCAAGAATCTGCGCAGCATTGGGCTCTTTCTGGCCAGGCCTGGCACCCGATTCCGCTCGCATATACGAACCACGCTCCAGCCTGCCCACCATCATCCCGTTGACCGATGCGGAAACCGGAACCGGCAACGTCGCCTGGGACAACCAGCCACCCCCGCAACTGATCCAGAATCAGGGTCGGATGTTCGTCCGCTATCGCGCCTACGAATACAGCGATTACACACAAGTCGCCCTTGAAAACAGATTCTCCCTGCAACAGACCGGCGCAATAACCCAGCAGGAATATCAAGACCGGGTGCTCTCGATGTACCGCGTGTACAACGTACTCGGTGCGGGAACCGACATGACCTTGCGTAATACGTGGCCGTTGCTGTCCTTCATCCGTGTGCAGCGCCCCGACCCGGAACTTGATTCGGCGCAACAGCAGGTCGGCATCGTGTTACGCGGTTGGGTCTTTCGCTTCCTGATATACAAACGTGGCACCGAAAGCATCCCTGTCGAAGACTTCAGATGGAGGGATGTGCAGGTCAAGCAACTGGTACGACTGTTTGTCAGCGCCGAAACGATACTGGTCAAACACGAAAACACCACGTGGCAGCTCGCCCTTGAAGCCCTTTGATGTCGTGGTGGTCGGCGGCGGTCCGGCGGGATCGGCGGCAGCGATCGGTTGCGCACAACGCGGTCTGCACGTGGCATTGATCGAGCGTCATGACTTCCCGCGATTTCGCCCCGGTGAAAGCCTGCATCCTGGCATTGAACCTGTTTTGCAGCAACTGGGCGTCGCCGGGCAACTGTGTGCGCAGGATGCGTTGCGCTTCAACGGGTACTGGGTGCAATGGAACGAGCCGTTGCGTTTCAACGGTTTCGGTAGTGACGACAAGGGTCCATGGCAAGGCTTTCAGATTCCCCGTGAAACGCTGGACACGACGTTATTGCAGCACGCCGCAGCGCTGGGAGTGATGGTGCGTCAGCCGTGTCGCGCACTCGCCGTCCTCAGCGAAAAGAACCGCGTGACCGGTGTGCGAACCGATTCAGGCCCGTTGCACGCCGCCTATGTGATCGATGCCAGCGGTGCGTCAGCCTGGCTGCATCGACAGCTGGGATTGACCGTCCGCCGCTGTTCGCCACGCCTGATTGCCCGCTACGGTTACGTCCGGGGTTGTCCACTCGCTTACCAACACGCACCGCACTTGTCGGCGGGCCCTGCTGGATGGACGTGGATCGCCAGGGTACAGGCGCAATTGACGCACTGGACGCATCTGGCATTCGAAGCGCCAAACCTTGGCCACCCAACCGTGCCGGAACCGCTGCAACATTTGCCCACGCAAGGCGCCATCCACGGCGCCGATGTGACGTGGCGCATCAGCACCGCAGCAGCCGGTGGCGGCTACTTCGTGGTCGGCGACGCGGCCAGTCAGCTTGACCCGGCGTCTTCCCATGGCGTGCTCAAGGCCTTGATGACCGGCATGCAAGCCGCGCAGGCGGTGTATGACTGCCTCGGGCAACCCTCTGTCCAAACGTCGGCTCAGCGGCAATACAAACAATGGCTGGGTGACTGGTTCGAGAAGGACATGGCACAACTGCGTCGCTTCTACCGCCTTCATCCTGATCCTCCACGCTGGCTGGCTGCTGACGACTGATTTCAGACAATGCCGATCACACCGTCCTCATGCATCTGGCGCAGCAACGCCAGTCCGCTGTCCATGAACGACGCAGTTCCGGGCAATCCCGCCTCCATCGCCAACCCTTGCAACTGCTCGCGACCGCTCAGCAACGGGAACTCGTCGATCCGCTGCAACAGCCGCCACGCCAATGGGCTCAACTCGGAAAACTTCACACTCCAGTCCGTCGTGCGCCGCACCAGCAACAGCGTCGGCTGGGCCGGCGGCGTGGCCGGTTGATGATCCGGCCCGAGCATCTGCACCGGCCAGGTGTACGCCAATGCCCAGGCCAGCGCCGAGACCTGCAACGGCCGCTCCAACAAGTGCGCCGGATTGCTCGCAGGCAAGGGTTCAGCGTCAGACTGCTGCAATACCATTTCCACCCATTCGTAATGCGCCAGTTCCACCAGAAACGCCGGCCAGTCACCCGCGCTCAATACAGCGGGCTCCGACGCCAGGTAACCGACAAACTCCTCGGCGATCTCGCCGAATTTCGGCGTCTGCGCCCGGTAGTCCCGCAGGAAGCCACGAATCAATGTGCGCCAGCGTTCCTGGCCGATGATCCGGATCAGCACAGGAAACGTGCTGCCCAGCAGTTGCGAGACGTTGTTGAACACAAGATCGCGATAGACATTGACCCGTGCCGCGTTCATGTCGGCGGGCGGCGCTTCATGCTCTGGATCGCGCAGGTAGCGGGTCAACGCCTGTTGTTGCCGCAGAAGATTATCCACGCGGGCCTCCTTCGATTTGCAGACGGCGAATGGTCTGCAGCTCGGCCACCAGTTCAGAGAACGCGGGGAAATTGAAATCCCGCTCCAGCAAGGTCGGCTGCGCGCCGAATCGGGCATAAGCGTCGGCCAGCAACGACCAGACCACCGGTTTGACCGAGGCGCCATGGGTGTCGATCTTCAGCGTGTCGGACTCGTCAAAGTGCCCAGCCACGTGCATCCCGACCACCCGGCCCGGCTCGATGGCGGCCAGGAACGTCTGCGGGTCGAAACCGTGGTTGATCGAGTTGACGTAAACGTTGTTCACGTCGAGAAGCAGGTCGCAATCGGCCTCGCGCAGCACGGCGTTGGTGAAGGTCACTTCGTCCATGTCCTGCCGGGGCGCGGCGTAGTAGGAAACGTTTTCCACCGCCAGCCGCCTGCCGAGAATGTCCTGGGCCTGGCGAATCCGCGCGGCGACGTGGTGCACCGCTTCTTCGGTGAACGGCAGCGGCAGCAGGTCGTAGAGGTGACCGTCGTCGCTGCAATAGCTCAGGTGTTCGCTGTACAGCGGCACCTTGTGCTGATCGAGAAAGGTTCGCACTTCCCGGAGAAAGCCCACGTCCAGCGGCGCCGAACCGCCGAGCGACAACGACAACCCGTGGCAGGACAACGGATAGCGCTCGGCCAGCTCGCGCAACGCGGCGCCATGGGCACCGCCGACGCCGATCCAGTTTTCCGGCGCCACTTCGAGAAAGTCGAAATCGCCGGTGCGCGCGGCCTGCAGGTCTTTCATCAGGCCGCGACGCAGGCCGAGCCCGACACTGGCCTGCAAGGTGGGGTGGGGAATCTGCATGGGCAAGATCTCTGCTGAGGAGCCGCCGGGCGTGGCGACTGACAGGTTCAGTAAAACCGGCGGGTGTATCGCGGCTGTGTGGGCAATGCGCGGGAAGTGGCGGGTTTTGTATCGGCGGCGGGTCTGTACACAGTGGGATACAGACACCGTCGCGATACACAACCCCGAAATCCACACAGCCCGCTCCCGCCGCCGCCAACAGCGGCTAGACTCAATCAGTACCCAGTCGAGGGGGACGCAGGACAGCAGTGTCGCCCTGCCCGTTTCCACGACCACCGCCCGGTGGTGAATGCCTCGACCCCCAACGCCACCGGACTGTGATCCTGTCAAAGGAGCACATGAAATGGACGAGGCCAGACTCAATGAATTCATGGGCAAACTGGTCAACGACATGGGCGGCGCGGCGATGCTGGCCAATGTCATTGTCGGCGAAGAACTCGGCCTCTATCGGGCAATGGCCGACAGCCAGCCGATCAGCCCCGAAACCCTCGCTGCAAAAACCACCTGCAACCCGCGACTGGTGCGCGAATGGCTGAGCGCCCACGCGGCGTCCGGCTACATGGAACACCACGACGGCAAATTTCGTCTGCCGGAAGAACAGGCGCTGGCCCTGGCCAAGGAGGATTCGCCGGTGTACGTGGCCGGCGGCTTGGGCGTGGTGGCGTCGTTTTTCCATGACAAAGACAAACTGGTCAAAGCCATGCGCGGCAACGGCGCCCTGCCCTGGGGCGATCACCATCCGTGCATGTTCACCGGCACCGAGCGCTTCTTCCGCCCCGGATACAAGGGGCATTTGATCGCCGAGTGGCTGCCGGCGCTGGACGGCGTGGTGGCCAAACTCGAAGAAGGCGCCAAGGTCGCCGACATCGGCTGTGGTCACGGTGCGTCCACGGTGATCATGGCCCAGGCCTATCCCAACTCGCGGTTCGTCGGCTTCGACTATCACGCACCTTCGATCACCGTCGCCACTCAACGGGCCGAAGAAGGCGGCGTCAGCAGTCGCGCGCGGTTCTTCCAGGGCACGGCGAAAAGCTATCCCGGCGATGACTATGACCTGATCTGCTATTTCGACTGCCTGCACGACATGGGCGACCCGGTCGGTGCGGCAAAGCATGCGTTTGAATCATTGAAAGACGACGGCACGGTGCTGCTGGTCGAGCCGTTTGCCAACGACACCCTGGACGAAAACATCACGCCGGTCGGGCGCTTGTTCTATGCCGCGTCAACGTTCATCTGCACGCCAAATTCGCTATCCCAGGAAGTGGGACTCGGCCTCGGTGCGCAGGCGGGCGAGTCGCGCTTGCGCAAAGTGTTTACCGAAGCGGGCTTCAAACACTTCCGGCGGGCGACGCAGACGCCGTTCAACCTGATTCTGGAGGCGCGCAAGTAACCTCGGGCAGCGGACGCCTCTGAAAAGAGGCGTCCGTCGGTGCTAACCTGCAAGGCACTTACAGCCTGCGGAGCGCTGATCATGCTCGACCGTCCCCTCCCCGACCCGCTCGACTCTCTGCAACAAATCATTGCCGATGGCGACTTCATTGTGCTGACCGGCGCCGGCATCAGTACGCCGTCGGGCATTCCGGACTACCGCGACAGCGACGGCGTACGCCGTGGCCGGCAGCCGATGATGTACCAGGAATTCCTCGCCGCCCCGCAATCGCGCCGGCGCTACTGGGCCCGGGCCATGCTCGGCTGGCCACGGGTGCGCCAGGCACGGCCGAACGCTGCCCATGAGGCGCTGGCCAGTCTGCAAAGCCACGGCCGGATCGGCGGCCTGATTACCCAGAACGTCGACACCCTGCACGATCAGGCCGGCAGTCGCGATGTCATCGAACTGCACGGCAGCCTGCACTGGGTGCTGTGTCTGGATTGCGGCCAGCGCAGCGAGCGGGACTCGATTCAGCAACTGATGGAAACGCAGAACCCGTATCTGGCGGGCGTCGATGCCGTGCAGGCACCGGACGGCGATACTCTGCTCGATCCGGCCTTCGAGGCGCGCTTTCAGGTGCCGCATTGCCCGCATTGCGCAGGCGAGCGGATGAAACCGGACGTGGTGTTTTTTGGCGAGAACGTGGCACAGCCGACGGCGGCGCGGGCCATGGCGCTGGCGGAAAATGCCGCCGGGATGCTGGTGGTCGGTTCGTCGCTGATGGCGTATTCGGCGTTTCGCCTGTGCCGGGTGATTGCGGATCGGGGCAAGCCGCTGATTGCGATCAATCTGGGGAAGACGCGGGCGGATGAGTTGCTGGATTTGAAGATTGAAGCGTCGTGCGAACAGTTGCTGCCGCTACTGGCACAACGCCTCAATGCTCAGCCTTAAGGATGTCGAACAACGCCTGCGCCGCCGCCGACAATTCATTCCCGGAATCAGTCAACACGCCAATCGCCCGCTCCACCACCGGCTCGTGCAAGGTCAGGCAATGCGCGCCCAACTCGCGCATCTGCCCGGCACACAAGGCCGGCACCGCACTGACGCCCAGCCCGCTCGCCACCATCCGCCCGACCGTCGCCAGTTGATGGCTTTCAAATTCCACCGGCAGTTTCATGCCTCGAGCCTGCAAGTGTTCCTCCAGCATCACCCGCACCGTGGACGGTCGTTGCAGGGTGATGAACGGCTCCTGCAGCAAGGTCTGCCAATCAATGTCGCTACGGTTCGCCAGCGGCGAATCCTGCGGCACCACGGCGACGAAGCGATCGCGGTAAAGCGGCGTGAACGTCAGCGAGGTGTTCTGCATCGGCTCGAAGGCCACGCCGAGTTCGACCTGACGATCACGGACCATTTCCAGCACTTGCTCGTTGATCACGTCGTTGACCGTGACGTTGACGTTCGGATACCGCGCGCGGAAGGTCTTGAGGATCGGCGGCAGCAGATTGCCGGCAAACGACGGCATCGCCGCCAGCGTCACCCGCCCGCGTTGCAGGCTGAAGCGCTGGCGCATCTCGTCCTCGGCGTTGTCCCAGTCGGCGATCAGGCGCCGGGCCAGCGGCAGCAGCGATTCCCCTTCCGGGGTCAGCGCCACATTGCGCGTGTTGCGACTGAACAGGCGCCCGCCCAGGCCTTCTTCCAGCGCCTTGATGGTCAGGCTCAACGCCGATTGCGACAGGTGCAGGCGCTCGCAGGCCACGGCGAAGCTCAGGCTCTGGGCGACGGCGAGAAAGGCGCGGATCTGCTTGATGGTCATGAACGCTATGCTTCCCTATCAGAGTCTTGATCGTTCCCACGTCGAGGCGTCGAACCGTCTGCGTGGTAACGCAGCCCGTGACGCTCCGCGTCACTGGGACGCAGAGCGTCCCCGGAGGCGTTCCCACGCGGAGCATGGGAAAGATCAACGAAGCCAATTATTGAGCTTTATCAATCAATCAACCTTAAAAATCAACTTAACAAATATATCCTTGAGCGCGACACTCCAGTCATTCGGCTAGCCAGCCGCCCGACAAACAATAAAAGAGGTGCATATGGCAGGTTTCGACAAGCGCGTGTATTCCTACGAGGAAGCCATGGCAGGTCTTGAAGACGGCATGACCGTGATCGCCGGCGGCTTCGGCCTGTGCGGCATTCCGGAAAACCTGATCGCCGAGATCAAGCGCAAGGGCACCCGCGACCTCACCGTCGTCTCCAACAACTGCGGCGTGGATGGCTTCGGCCTCGGCGTGCTGCTGACCGACCGCCAGATCAGCAAGGTGGTCGCCTCCTACGTCGGCGAAAACAAACTGTTCGAAGAGCAACTGCTCAAAGGCGACATCGAAGTCGTCCTGACCCCGCAAGGCACCCTCGCCGAGAAAATGCGCGCAGGCGGTGCCGGCATTCCGGCGTTCTTCACCGCCACTGGCGTCGGCACCCCGGTCGCCGAAGGCAAGGAAGTGCGTGAATTCCACGGTCGCAAGTACCTGATGGAAGAATCCATCACCGGCGACTTCGCCATCGTCAAAGGCTGGAAAGCCGACCACTTCGGCAACGTCATCTATCGCCACACCGCCCAGAACTTCAACCCGCTGGCCGCCACCGCCGGCAAGATCACCGTGGTCGAAGTAGAAGAAATCGTCGAACCCGGCGAGCTGGATCCGGCACACATCCACACGCCCGGCATCTACGTCGACCGGGTCATTTGCGGCACGTTCGAAAAACGCATCGAACAACGCACCATCCGCAAATAATCCAGGCTGACGGAGAACAAGAACATGGCACTTACCCGCGAACAAATGGCTCAACGCGTCGCCCGCGAAATGCAGGACGGCTACTACGTGAACCTCGGTATCGGCATCCCGACCCTGGTCGCCAACTACATCCCCGAAGGCATGGAAGTCATGCTGCAATCGGAAAACGGCCTGCTCGGCATGGGCCCTTTCCCGACTGAAGACACCATCGACGCCGACATGATCAACGCCGGTAAACAAACCGTGACCGCCCGTATCGGCGCGTCGATCTTCAACTCCGCCGAGTCCTTTGCGATGATCCGCGGCGGCCACGTCGACCTGACCGTGCTCGGCGCCTTCGAAGTCGACGTACAAGGCAACATCGCCTCGTGGATGATCCCCGGCAAACTGGTCAAGGGCATGGGCGGCGCGATGGACCTCGTAGCCAGCGCCGACAACATCATCGTCATCATGACCCACGCGTCCAAGGACGGTGAGTCCAAGTTGCTGAGCCAGTGCAGCCTGCCGCTGACCGGCGCCGGGTGCATCAAGCGCGTCCTGACTGACCTGGCCTACCTGGAAATCGAAAATGGCGCTTTTGTCCTCAAGGAACGCGCACCTGGCGTCAGCGTCGAGGAAATCGTCGCCAAAACCGCTGGTAAGCTGATCGTCCCGGATCACGTACCAGAAATGCAGTTCGCTGCCGAGTGAGGAATTCGAAAATGCAAGACGTCGTCATTGTTGCCGCCACGCGTACCGCGATCGGCAGTTTCCAGGGATCGCTGGCCAGCGTCTCCGCCGTGGATCTGGGCGCAGCGGTCATCCGCCAGTTGCTTGAGCAGACCGGTCTGGACGGTGCCCAGGTCGATGAAGTGATCATGGGCCAAGTGCTGACCGCCGGCGCCGGCCAGAACCCGGCGCGCCAGTCGGCGATCAAGGCCGGTCTGCCCCACGCCGTACCGGCCATGACCCTGAACAAGGTCTGTGGCTCGGGCCTCAAGGCCCTGCACCTCGGCGCTCAGGCGATCCGTTGCGGCGACGCGGACGTGATCATCGCCGGTGGCCAGGAAAACATGAGCTTGGCCAACTATGTAATGCCGGGCGCGCGCACCGGTCTGCGGATGGGTCACGCACAAATCGTCGACACCATGATCAGCGATGGCCTGTGGGATGCGTTCAACGATTACCACATGGGCATCACCGCCGAGAATCTGGTCGAGAAATACGAGATCAGCCGCGAACAGCAAGACGCCTTCGCTGCCGCGTCGCAACAGAAAGCCGCCGCCGCCATCGAGGCCGGTCGTTTTGTCGATGAAATCACCCCGATCCTGATCCCGCAGCGCAAAGGCGATCCGGTGGCGTTCAAGGTCGACGAGCAGCCACGCGGCGACACCACCGCCGAATCCCTGGCCAAACTGCGTCCGGCCTTCAAGAAGGACGGCAGCGTCACCGCCGGCAACGCTTCTTCGCTGAACGACGGCGCGGCTGCCGTGATCCTGATGAGCGCCGAAAAAGCCAAGGCCCTGGGCCTGCCGGTGCTGGCGAAAATCGCCGCCTACGCCAACGCCGGCGTCGACCCGGCGATCATGGGCATCGGCCCGGTTTCCGCCACTCGCCGCTGCCTGGACAAGGCCGGCTGGAGCATCGGCCAACTCGACCTGATCGAAGCCAACGAAGCCTTCGCCGCACAGTCCCTGGCGGTGGCCAAGGATCTGCAATGGGATCTGGACAAGGTCAACGTCAACGGCGGCGCCATTGCCCTCGGTCACCCGATCGGTGCGTCGGGCTGCCGTGTGCTGGTGACCTTGCTGCACGAAATGATCAAGCGTGATGCGAAAAAGGGTCTGGCGACCCTGTGCATCGGCGGCGGTCAGGGCGTGGCCCTGGCACTGGAACGCGCTTAAGCGCAAAAGAGGTTCAACAGCGGGCGGCGGATCCACGACATCCACTGCCCGTTGGCAACAAACCCGGTACGACTCACGTCGCACCGGGTATTTTTTTGCCCGGACGTCAGGCGAACTTCACCAGATTCAGCACCGGCAACGGCCCGCCCGGGAACTGCACCAGCCGCGCGCCCACGCTCAATTCGCCCAGATCGATACCGAAGAAGCCGAGCTGATCGATCAGCGCACCCACTTCCGCCTTGGCCTGCGCATCATCCCCGGACAGGAACAACACGCGCTTGCCACCCTCCGACGCCGGATCCGCTTCCAGCAAGCGTGCCAGCAAATGGTTGAACGCTTTGACCACCCGCGCACCCGGCACCCACTCGGCGAACACTTCGCTGGAAGGTCGACCCTGCAAGTCCACCGGTTTGAACGATGGCGCTTCAATCGAGTTGTTGGCGTCGATGACGATCCGCCCGCCAAAGTCCGGCAGCCCGGCCAGTGCCATCGGCAGTTTCGACCAGTTCACCGCGACCAGCACGATGTCCTGGGCCGCCGCTTCTTCACGGGTAACGGCACGGGCAGTCGGGCCGAGTTCTGCGACCAGTTCAGCCAGGGTCTCCGGCCCGCGACTGTTGGCGATGACCAACGGGATGCCCTGACGCGACAAGGCTTTGGCAAACGCTGAACCGATGGCGCCAGCGCCGATGATTCCGATAGTGCTCATGGTGTTCTCCTCAAAGTGGGGTAAGACTCGAAACGAATCTTGCGCTTGCCATTCCCACTTGATTAGCCGGTAATGCCTTGAATGATCTTCAAGTATCACTATCAGGTCGAAATCCATGGAAACCCTCGCCAATCTCGAATCCTTCGTTCGCAGCGCCGAGACCGGCAGCTTCTCTGCTGCTGCGCGGTTGCTGGCGCTGACTCCGGCGGCGGTCAGTCGCAACGTGGCGATTCTTGAACGCAACCTCGGCGTACGGCTGTTTCAACGCTCGACCCGCAAGCTGTCGCTGACCGAGGCTGGTGAAGGTTTTCTGGCGAGCATCGGCGGCAACCTCGACGCCTTGCAGGCAGCGATTGCGACGGTGGCGACCGAGCGCGGCGAGCCGGCGGGCGTGCTCAAGATCAGCCTGCCTCCGACGTTCGGCATCGATCACATGCTGCCGCTGCTGCCGGAGTTTCTGGCGCGCTATCCGCTGATTCGCCCGGAATGGCACTTCGAGAATCGTCAGGTGGATCTGATCGCCGAGGGTTATGACGTGGCGATTGGCGGCGGGTTCGAACTGACGCCCGGCGTGGTCGCCCGGCCATTGTCGTCCGCCGAAGTGCTGGCGGTGGCGTCGCCGGCGTATCTGGCGGGCCGCACACTGCCGCGACATCCGGCCGATCTCGCCGATCACCACGGCATCGTCATGCGCGGCCTGCGCACCGGGCGCCTGCGCCAATGGCAGATGCACAACGAAGCCGGCGAACAGGCCAGCGCCCTGCTCAACCCGAACATCGTGCTGAATGATCCGATGGCCATGCGCAAGGCTGCGCTGCTGGGCTTGGGCGTGACGATGCTGGTGCTGCCCGATGTCAGCGCGCAGATCGAACGCGGTGAACTGGTGCGGCTGTTACCCGACTGGCAATGCGATGCCGGCGCGATTTCGCTGTACTACCCCAGCCGTACCTTGCTGCCGGCCAAGACCCGGGTGTTCATTGATTTTGTAGTCGAAGCGTTTGGCTCATGATCGTAATGATCGCCCCACGCTTCACGCATGATCGTTCCCACGCTCCGCGTGGGAATGCAGCCCGGGACGCTCTGCGTCCCATTGGAGCGCGGAGTGTCGGGCCGATCACACCGGCTACGCGGCCAGTTGCAGAATCAACCAGGCATTCGCCCCGCTGATCACCACAAACAATCCCCACGCGAGAACCTTGGTCGGCAACCGGTTCACAAACGGCCCCATCAGCCGTTTGTCGTTGGTCATGCGAATCAGCGGATACAGCGCAAACGGCAATTGCAGGCTCAGCACTACCTGGCTCAGCACCAGCAACTTGCCCACCGCGCCGTCGCCCATCAGCCACACGCCGATGAACGCCGGAATCAGCGCCAGCCCACGGGTAATCAGGCGTCGCTGCCAGCAAGGGATTCGCAGTTTCAGATAGCCTTCCATGATCACTTGCCCGGCGATGGTGCCGGTGAAGGTCGAACTCTGCCCCGAAGCCAGCAGCGCCACGCCGAACAGCACACTGGCCAGCGCGCCGCCCACCAGCGGATCGAGCAAGTGATAGGCGTCCTGGATGTCGACCACGTCGGTGTGCCCGGACTGATGAAAGGCTGCCGCCGCGAGAATCAGGATCGCCGCGTTGACCAATAACGCCAGCGCCAGTGAACCGATGGTGTCGATGCGCGCCAGTTTCACCGCGTCCTGCTTGCTGGCCAGATCCTTGCCGATCAGCCGTGTCTGCACGATCGAGGTGTGCAGGTACAGGTTGTGCGGCATCACCGTGGCACCGAGGATGCCGATGGCCAGGTACAACGGCGCGGCATCGCTGATCGCCGACAGTGAGGGTTTGAAGCCTTGGGCGACGTCCGGCCAGTACGGTTTGATCAGCAGCAGCTCGACGAAGAAACACGCGCCGATGGTGCCCACCAGCACCAGCATGATCGCCTCCAGCCGGCGGAAACCGCGGTTTTGCAGGGCCAACACCAGCAGCGTATCGAATGCGGTCAGCGCGATGCCGAACGTCAGCGAACAACCCAGCAACAAGTGAAACGCCAGTGCGCAACCAAGCACTTCTGCCAGGTCAGTGGCGATGATCGAGATTTCCGCCAGCACCCATTGCAGCCGCGCCGTCGGAGTGCTGTAGCGTTCGCGGGAAAGCTGCGCCAGATCGCGCCCGGTGGCGATGCCCAGCCGCGAGCACAGGCATTGCACGACCATGCCCGCCAGACTCGCCAGCAACACCACGAACAGCAAGCTGTAACCGAAACGCGAACCGGCCTCGATGGCGGTGGCCCAGTTGCCCGGATCCATGTAGCCGATCGACACCAGCAAACCGGGGCCGGCAAAGCGCAGCACGCGTTTGAAGAACGAGGCGTTGGGATCGACCGGGACACTTCCGGCCACTTCCGGCGGGCAGAACGGCGCCGTGGCGATTTTGGGCAAGCTGAACTTCACAAACACATCCAGAAACAAGTCGAAAGGCGCAGCTTAGACGTTTCAGTCGGCAGGCCCAAGCGCCGATGTGCTGCGTTCAGGGTTGGGCAGTACCCAGCAATTGCCGGCGCAGTTCGGGATTGCGTGTGCGTGGATCCAGCCAGATGTTGAAAAAAGCCTGGGCGAACAACGGGTCGTTGATTTCGTGCTGCAACTGTTGGCCAACAAAGAACCGCGCGCCCTGCCCCGGCAGATACACCCCCGTGATCCGCGTGCCGGCCTGCACGTCGACGAACGATTGCTGCATCTGGGCCTGCCACACCGCCAGTTGCGCAGGACTGATGGAGGCGCCTGCCAGGCGTTTGATCTCGTCGACGCTGGCCTTGACCAAATCTTCGCGGGACACGCTGCGCCGGTAGATCAGCTCCAGGGCGAAGGGCTGACCATCGGCCAATGGACGCGCGGCGCTCCACAACCGGGCGTTGTAAACGTCGAAACCGAAAATGCTGAAATCGCCGGTGCCAATGATTTGCGCACCGGGCACCACGTCTTGCCAACTGGCCCAGGTGGGTGTCAGCAACAAGGCCCACAAGCCGATCCCGCAGCATCCACGCAACAACTTCGGTGTACTGCTCATTGCGGCATCGACTCCGGTAAACCCTGATACCCAAAGCATAGTCGGCAATCGCACCCATGTTTTTGTATACATGTTTTGCATGCATATGCAGCAATCCGTGAACCACAATGCTAACGTGGCCCTCATTGACCCGACGGAGACACCTGCGTGCTGATCCTCAAACTGCTGCTGATTCCCGGTTTCCTGCTGCTGATTTCCCTCGCGGGCAAGCGCTGGGGCCCCAGCGTCGCCGGGTGGCTGTCGGGATTGCCGGTGGTGGTCGGGCCGATCCTGTTTTTCCTCGCCATCGAGCAAGGGCCGGCGTTTGCCGCGCAATCGGCGGTCGCGGCGCTGTCGGCCATGTTTGCGATGATCGCGTTTTGTGTCACTTATGCGCAGGTGGCGCAGCGGGCGAACTGGCCGCTGGCATTGATAGTTTCTTTATCGGTCTGGGCCGTGCTGGCGCTGATTCTGTCGCTGATTCCGGCCTCGTTGCCTTTCTCGATTGCCGCCGCTGCAACAGCCCTTCTTGCCGCGCCGTACCTGTTCCCCAAGGTGCAACCGGTGGTCAGCGGCCCGGCGCCGAAGTCGGACAAGCTGGTCTGGCGGATGATCGCCGGGGCCGCGCTAACGCTGGTGGTGACAATGCTGGCCAGCACCGTCGGCGAACGCTGGAGCGGTCTGCTCGCGGTGTTCCCGGTGTTGGGCAGCGTGATGGCGGTGTTCTCCCAGCAGACCCGTGGCCCGACGTTTACCGCCGCGTTGTTGCAGGCGACGGCGACGGGGATGTATTCGTTTTCGGCGTTTTGTCTGGTGCTGGCTCTGACGGTTCCCAATCTGGGTTTCGGTGGTTTCGTGGTGGCCGTGGCCGTTTCGGTGGCGATGCTGGGCGTCACTCGGCAGCTGTTGGCCAAACCGACGCCGGCGCCATCGCCGAACTGAACCCGACCGGACAAACCGCGCTGGAGTGCCAGGCACCCTCCATGGGATGATCGCCGCCCAAGCGCGACCCATCCCTCGGAGATTCGAATGTCATTGCTTTGCAAGAAAGCCGCCGTCCTGTTGTTGGCGGCGGTGGCCGGTTTCGGCGCCATCAATGCTCAAGCGGCCAAGGCCAAAGAGAAGGCTGTCACCGAGAAGGTCTCGATGCTCGACGGCAAATTCAGTTTTGTCCTTCCCAAGGGCTTTGTCGCCGACCCTCTGCCCGCCGGCCCGACCGGTGCCAAAGGCACGATGTACACCAACCAGACGACAAAGACCGTGGTCATCGCCGCCGAAAACCAGATTCCCGAAGGCAACAACGTCAAGGACAACGACAGTGCGTTCCTCGACGGCACGGTGTCCGACTTCATCGACGCCCAGCGCAAGGCCCTGCCGGACTTCAACAAGCTCAGCGAAAAGAGCCTGACCCAGAAAGGCAACGGCCTGGGCCTGCGCCAAGTCGACAGCACCGCCACCCAGGGCGGCGGCCAGACCCTCAACACCACGTTGCTGGCCGGTTCCGGCACGCGCATGGCGCTGGTCCAGGTGATTTCCCGGGCCAGCGACAAGAGCGGTCACGAGGCGCTGGTGAAAACCATCCTCAAGGAAAAATGATCTTCACGGGTTGAGTTGCTGCAACCAGTCGTTCAAATCCCGAAGCTCGGCCGCGCTGATGCTGTGGCCGACGCCGGGATAGGCATGAAATTGCGTTTTGTACGACAGCTTCTGCAACAACGCATCGGCTTCGGTGCCACCGCTGTACGGCACCCGGTCATCCGCCGTGCCGTGGCCGATGAAGATTTCCAGCGGCGGATGCTGTTGCTCCGACTTCAGCTCGCTCTTGAGCACCGGCAACACCCGCCCGCTCAACGCCGCGATGCCACCCACCGCCGCAGGCTGCCGCAACCCGACCTCGTAGGTCATCATCGCGCCCTGGCTGAAACCGATCAGGTACACCTTCTCCGGTTGCGCGTGATATTTCTGCGCCGCAGCGGCGATAAAGGCTCGCAGTTTCTGGCTGCTGGCCTTCAGATCATCAGTCTCGCCGTTGTAGGCACCTTCGCCTTTCTTGCGAAACCACTGGAAACGCCCTTCTCCCAACGCCATCGGTGCCTGCACCGACAGGTAGTTGTACTGCTGGGGCAGTTGAAATTTCATACCGATCAAGTCTGCTTCATTGCTGCCATAGCCATGCAGGAAAATCACCAGCGGACGCTGTTCAGCGTCCGGGTGCACCTGGGCCAGGTAGTTGAGCGGCAGATCGTTTTGCAGCGAGGTCTGAGCCTGAACGGCAGTGGACGCCAGCAGCGTCAACAGCGCAAACACCTTCAACATAAGCCTTCCTTCACACAGTGCAGGGTTCGGGGCAGAGCCTAACACTGTGATCCGGAGGATGGGGTGTCAGTCGTTGATCAGCTTCCCGACTCGAATCGGCTCACGCCCCGCCACTTTCGCCTGCCAGATCCCCGGCTGGGTGTAGCGTCCGCGATCGATGGCGAACAACACGCCGCTGGTGCCGGCGCGAACGGTGGTCACGCGGTCGTTCAGCGGATCGACCACTTCGAACAGCGCACCGCCACGCTCGACCCACTCACCGGCATCGCGCAGGAAACTCACCACGCCGTGGTGCGGGGCGAACAGGTATTCGGTGCCTTCGAACGGCATGCCTTCGCAGCATTCGTCCGGCGCTTTCGGCCATTCGCCGCTGATGAAACCCTGCTCGGCGAGAAAGCCCAGGATCGCCTCGCAATTGGCCTGAGCCTGATCGACGCGGGTGTCGCCCATGCTGCCCAGTTCCAGGGTGGTGGCGAGGTTGGCCGGCGGAATCGCCGCGTTCGGGAAGGCCCGGGCCAGGCGCAACCACGGCGACGAGCAGGATTCATCGAACGAACTGCCGCCGGAGTCTTCACACAACAGCGCCACGCCAGCCTTCAGGCGTGCGGCGAGGGATTTCCACTGTGGCCAGTGTTGCGGCAAGGCGTAGATATGAATCGCCGCGTCGAAATCGCAATGCAGATCGAGGGTGATATCGGCCTCGCAGGCGTGGCGCAGCAACAGTCGGTGCAACGCTTCCAGTTGCGAAGCCGGGGCTGGCAATTCATCGAGCACCTGACCCATGGTCTGGCGGATCAACGTGATATTGGCTTCGGCATCGCTGCCCAACTGATGCCCGATGCGCTCGGCCACCGGCGCGCTGAGTTCGACGAAGGAGCGGTTGAAATTCTTGCCGCTGCCCAGCTCGAAACGCCCCATGTGACTGCCTTGCAGGTGCTGATCGAGGCCGATCGGGTTGGCCACCGGCACCAGTTCGATCACGCCTTGCAACTGGCCGTTGCTCTCCAGCTCGGCCAGGCGTTTTTTCAGTTCCCACGCGGTGCGCATGCCCGGCAGTTCATCGGCGTGCAGGCTGGCCTGGATGTAGACCTTGCGCGGGCCGGCGCCGTAACGGAACACGCTCAGAGAACGTTCGCTGCCCAGGTGGCTCCAGGGCAGAAGATGGTCGATGCGTTGCATGGGGAACTCCGGGAATTCTGTGGTCGTTGCCGGGGCAATGACTGCATTGAAAATGTGCTGACAGGATAAATCACGGGCGAAAAAAAAGTGGCCACCGCGTCAACGGGGCCACTTTTTTCTACGGCGTATTAATGGCCGTACACGTCAAAGTCGAAGTACTTGTCCTGCACTTGCTTGTACTTGCCGTTGGCGCGGATTTCGTTGATGGCGGCGTTGAATTTCTCCGCCAGCTCGGTATCGCCTTTACGCACCGCAATACCGGCGCCACCGCCGAAGTACTTGGCGTCTTCGTAGGTCGGGCCGACGAATTCGAAGCCTTTGCCGGCGTCGGTTTTCAGGAAACCGTCGCTCAGGTTGACCGAGTCGGCCAGCATCGCGTCGATACGACCGGACACCATGTCCAGGTTGGCTTCCTGCTGCGAGCCGTAACGCACCAGCTCGATCCCGGCCGGCACCAGCACTTCGGTGGCGTAACGGTCGTGGGTACTGGCACGCAGCACGCCGACTTTCTTGCCTTTGAGCTCGACCAGCGGGTCTTTCACGCCGGAACCGGCCTTCATCACGAAGCGCGCCGGGGTGTGGTAGTACTTGATGGTGAAATCGACGTTTTTCTTGCGGTCGTCAGTGATGGTCATCGAGGACAGGATCGCGTCGATCTTCTTCACTTTCAACGCCGGGATCAGGCCGTCGAACTCCTGCTCGACCCAGGTGCATTTGACTTTCATCTGCTCACACAGCGCGTCGCCGATGTCCACGTCGAAACCGGCCAGTTTGCCGTCAGGGGTTTTCATCGAGAATGGCGGGTAACCGGCTTCGATACCGATACGGATCGGCTTGGCGTCTTCGGCCACGGCGGTCAGGGACAACATCGACAGTGCCAGGGCACCGAACATAACCAGCTTTTTCATTTATTACTCCCGTGTGCGGAGGCTTTTATTGGCAGCTTTCGATTGTCAGGTTCGGCCTTGGGCTGTACAGCGCAAAAAAACCGAAGTGGCCGGCAGTCTATGGCGGCGCGCACGGGGCAAATTGTTTTTAAGCGACAAATACTTACAGAAAATCGGCGAGTGCCATCACGTGGGAAAAGTGTGCGCCGGAGCGGTGCGAGGGTTGTAGGACAAAGCCGACAAAAGTGCCGCCGAAGCGGCAACCCTCCGGCTATCAGCAATCGCAGGCGATCGGCGCGGTGGCGACGCGTGGTGTCGCGACACTCAACTGAAAGCCTTCATCCAGCCACCCGGTCACCCCGCCGATCATCTCTTTGACCGGATAGCCCAACGCCGCCAGCTTCACCGCGGCCTTATTGGCACCATTGCAGTGAGGGCCGGCGCAATAAACCACGAAAAGCGTGTTTTTTGGGTAGTCCACCAGCCCTTCCGCCGTCAGCAAACGCCCGGGAATGTTGATCGCCCCTGGCACATGTCCACGCTCGAAGGCCAGCGGCCCGCGCACGTCCACCAGCACAAAGTCGACTTCGCCGGCCTGCTGGCTGCTGAAGACATCGGAACAATCGGTTTCGAAGGTCAGACGGTTGCTGAAATGCATCAGGGCAATGGCCGAAGGCGCTGCAGGAATCTCGCGAACCAGGCTGGGCATGTTGAATCACTCCGTTGTCGGTGGGGATGAACAGACTTTATCGAGGCGCCGCTTGCCGCTACAGTGGCGCACAAGACACTCACCGGGAATTTTCCGCCAAATGCCTGATTCACCTGGATTGGTCGCGATTCTGGCCTACGACGGCCTCTGCACATTCGAGTTCGGCATCGCCGTGGAGATCTTCGGCCTGGCCCGGCCGGAGTTCGATTTCCCTTGGTACGCGCACTGCATTGCGGCGGTCGATCAAGGGCCGATGCGCGCGATGGGCGGGATTCAGGTGCTGGCGGACGGTGGTCTGGAATTGTTGGCGGATGCGCGGACCATCATCATTCCCGGCTGGCGCGACCGAAATGCGCCGGTGCCGGAAGCCTTGCTTGAAGCATTGCGTGATGCCCATTCACGCGGCGCCCGGTTGCTGTCGATCTGCTCAGGCGTGTTTGTTCTGGCGGCCAGCGGCCTGCTCGACGGTCACGGCGCCACCACTCACTGGCGCTACACCTCGGAGCTGGCCGAGCGCTTTCCGGCCATCGATGTCGATCCGGATGTGCTTTACGTGGATTCCGGCCAATTGATTACCTCGGCCGGCAGCGCAGCCGGGATCGACGCCTGCCTGCATCTGGTGGCGCGGGACTTCGGCACCCAGATCGCCAACTCGGTGGCGCGACGGCTGGTGATGTCGCCACAGCGTACCGGCGGTCAGGCGCAATTCATTCCGACGCCGGTCAGCCCGACGCCGCGCAGCGATCTGTCGCGCGTGATGCAGTGGGCCCGCGAGCGCCTGCACGAACCGCTGGAAGTGCGCGATCTGGCCAGCGAAGCGGCGATGAGCGAACGCACCTTCCTGCGCAAATTCAGCGAAGCCAGCGGCCAGTCACCCAAGGCCTGGTTGCAACACGAACGTCTGGCCCGAGCCCGGGAATTGCTGGAAAGCACGCCGCAGAACACCGAGCAGATCGCCTTGCGCTGCGGTTATCGCTCGGTGGAAAGCTTTCGTGTGGCGTTTCGCAGCGTGGTCGGGGTGCCGCCGTCGGTGTATCGCGAGCGCTTTGGGCGTGAGATCAAGGCTTGCGCAACAGATAGGTGTCCATGATCCAGCCATGCTCGGCCCGCGCAGCTTTGCGCACCCGCTCGATCTCATCGGCAACGTCGCTGAGCTTGCCATGGATAAGGATTTCATCCGGCGTGCCGAGGTAGGCGCCCCAGTAAATCTCGGTCTCCCGATCCGCCACCTGGTGGTAGGAATCTTCCGCGTCGAGCATCACCACCAGACTGTCCGTGTCACTCACCTGCCCCGCCGCCAGGCGTCGGCCGGTGGTGATCTCAATCGAGCGGCCGATGGTGTTCAACGGCACCTTGTGTTGCGCCGCCAAGGCCTGAACGCTGGTGATGCCGGGAATGACCTCGAATTCAAACGCACATCGCCCCGAGGCCAGAATCGCCTGCAGGATGCGAATGGTGCTGTCGTACAACGCCGGGTCGCCCCACACCAGAAAACCGCCGCACTGCCCGTCAGACAATTCGTCATTGATCAGCCGTTCGAAGGTTTGCTGCTTGGCGCGGTTCAGATCATCGACGCTGGCGCTGTAGTCCACATCGCCACGCTCGCGCTCAGGGCTGTGGGCTTCGGCGAAACGGTAGGTACGATCGGTGATGTAGCGTTCGCAGATTTCTCGCCGCAGGTCGATCAGCTTGTCCTTGCTCTGGCCCTTGTCCATCAGGAAAAACACGTCCACCCGATTCAGCGCCTTCACCGCCTGCATCGTGATGTAGTCCGGGTTACCGGCACCGATGCCGATCACCAGCAATCGCTTCATTACTCTGCTCCTTCCAGGCTCATGCCGGACAAGCGTAGCCGCCAGCGCCCGGCAAATCGCAGATCGACCGCCGCCAGCGGCTCGACATCCAGGCTGTGAAACGCCTCACCCTGCACGACCTGCATCAAGGCAGCACGAATCACGAACGGATGGGTAACCGCCACCACGTGCCCCGGTATGGTTTGCAGTGCAACCAGCCACGCGGCGACCCGCTCACGCAACTGCGCCACCGACTCACCGCCATGGGGGGCGGCGTGGGGATCCTCGAGCCAGGCTTGCAATGCCTCGGGTTCGTTTCGTTGCAATTCCTTGATTGACTGACCCTGCCAGCGTCCCCAGTCGCAATCGCGCAGGGCCTCGTCGATGCGTGCATCATGGCCGAACCACGCCGCCGTCTGGCGGGTGCGCAGCTCCGGGCCGCAAATCAGACGCGATGCTGTGTCGAAACGCAAAGCCAGCGAGCAGGACGCCAGCGCCGTTTCTTCAACAGGTTCGTTCGTAGGAAAACACGCCAATTTTTGTGCGACGGTTCTGGCATGGCAGATCAATGTCAAACGGGTGGTCTGCACGGGGAGTCACTCGGCTGGAAGACAGGACGGTCATCGGCGAAATCGCGGATAGAGCGGCAATTGTGCCGTAAACCGGGAGGCTCCGGACAAGTCGATTGATGCCTTAAGCATTTGAAAGCGGCAATGTCTGACACCACGATGGGCAATGGACTACAAGACTGATCGACATCCGTGTAGCCCTTGCGTTACGGGCATTGCGCCCCATTTTGGGGCCTGGTCTAAACGCCGAAAAATTCGCTAGACATGTAGCGCCAGTTACATAAATACTGTTTTAACGGATTGTGAAGCGAATTCAACACCCCATCCAGCAGGAGCCCGGATGCCCCCTTTAAGAGACCTGATCACCGACCCCGGCCTTGACCTGACGCCGTCGGAGCGCAAAGTCGTTCGCGCCTTGCTCGATCAGTATCCACGCAACGGACTTGGCCCGATGGCGCGCCTGGCCGAACATGCCGGCGTCAGCGATCCGACCATCGTGCGGCTGGTGAAAAAACTCGGCTTCGGTGGTTACGCCGACTTCCAGGACGCCCTGCTCAGCGACATGGACCATCGCCTGCGCTCGCCGCGTACCCTGTTGCAGCCGCGCTCGCATCAGAACAAGGACGACGCCTGGAGTCACTATCTGGCTCACAGCCACAATTTACTGGCCGAAACCCAGGCCCTGACCCAGCCGGAAGACGTGCGCATTCTCGCCGACTGGCTGCTCGACACCCGGCATCAGATCTACTGTTTCGGTGGACGCTTCAGCAGTCTGATGGCGACTTACCTGCTCAATCATTTGCGCTTGCTGCGCCCCGGTTGCTTTGCGCTGGAGGACAACGCGCAACTGCCCGACCGCCTGTTCGACCTGCAACGTCAGGATGTGGTGCTGGTGTTCGACTATCGCCGTTACCAGACCCAGGCCTTGCGCGTGGCCAGCGCCGCGAAAAACAACAACGCTCGCGTCGTGCTGTTCACCGACATCTATGCCTCACCGCTGCGCGAACTGGCCGACATGATCATCAGCGCCCCGGTGGAGTCGGCTTCGCCGTTCGACACGATGGTCCCGGCGCTGGCTCAGGTTGAAGCGCTGATTGCCTGCCTGACCCTGCGCAGCCCGGACCTGGCCGATCGCCTGGAAGGCATCGATGCCCTGCGCAACGACTTCGACACCCACTTGCTGGAGGATAAATAAGGATGTTCAGCCTTCCCCATCGCTCGCCACGGGACCTGCCGTTTGTCACCGACCACTCCGCCCTGTTGCTGGTGGACATGCAGCGCGCCTGGCTCGAGCCGCAGTTCGACCCGCACCTCGAAGGCCCGGACGCCGCGTACTTCCTCAACCGCACGCGCTCGCAAGTGGTGCCCAATCAAGTCCGTCTGCTCAAGGCCTTCCGCGACGCTCGGCAGAACGTGCTGCACACCCTGATCGAAAGCCTCACCGCCGATGGCCGTGACCGCTCGCTGGATCACAAACTGTCGGACATGCACCTGCCCAAGGGCAGCCCGCAGGCACAGGTGATCGCCGAACTGAGCCCGGTGGAAAACGAAATCGTGCTGCCGAAGACCTCTTCCGGCGTCTTCAACTCGACCAACATCGACTACGTGCTGCGCAATCTGCAAACCCGTCACCTGATCATCGCCGGGATCGTCACCGACCAATGCGTGGACATGGCCGTGCGCGACGCCGCCGACCGTGGCTACCTCGTCACCCTGGTGGCGGACGCCTGCGCGACCTGGACCGAAGCACGTCACGACGCCTGCCTGAACGCGATCAAGGGCTACTGCTGGATCACCGACACCGACACCGTGCTCGGCCGGTTGCAGGAGATGCAGCCATGAGCGAGCGCCTGTCGCCGTTGCCGATGACCACCATCGTCACCACCGACCTGATCGGCGTCACCCGTGGCCGCTCGTTTCCCAGCGATGAGCTGGAGCACTATCAGGCCGCCGGTTGTGGCTGGGTGCCGGCCAACAGCGCGCTGACGCCGCAGGACATCATCGCTTCGACCAGTCCGTGGGGCGCTTATGGTGATCTGCGGCTGATTCCCGATCTGACCAGTCGCGTCACCGTCGGCAACGGCCCGGACGCCGCAGCGCCGGCGCTGGATTTCATCCACGCCGACATCCGCGAGACTGATGGCCGGCCATGGGCGGCGTGCCCGCGCACGCTGTTGCGCAACGAGGTCGAGCGCTACCGCGATGAGCTTGGCCTGCAGATCAACGCCGCGTTCGAACACGAATTCAACCTGCACGCCGGGTTTGCCGAACATCTGGCGTTCTCGCTCGAAGCCCAGCGCCAGGGCGCCGAATTCGGCGGCTGGCTGCTCAGCGCGTTGCGCGCCGGTGGCGTCGAGCCGGAAATGTTCCTGCCCGAATACGGCAAGCACCAATACGAAATCACCTGCCGCCCGACCCTCGGCGTGGCGGCAGCCGATCGCGCGGTCAACGTGCGCGAGATCACCCGCGAAATCGCCCGGCAGATGGGCCTGGATCTGAGCTTTGCGCCGAAGACCGCTGCCGACGCGGTGTGCAATGGCGTGCACCTGCACGTCAGCCTGCTCGATCTGGCCGGTCAGCCGATGTTCTACGACGCCGGCACCAGCAATGGCCTGTCGACCCTCGGCCAGCATTGGGCGGCGGGTGTGCTGCATTACTTGCCGGCACTGTGCGCGTTCACTGCACCGACGCCGGTGTCGTATGAGCGTTTGCAACCGCATCACTGGAGCGCGTCCTACGCCTGTCTGGGCCAGCAGAATCGCGAAGCGGCGCTGCGCATCTGCCCGACCGTGAGCGTGGGCAACAAGCCCGTGGCGAAGCAATACAACCTGGAATTCCGCGCCATGGACGCCACCGCCTCACCGCATCTGGCAATGGCTGCGCTGCTGATCGCCGGACGCCTGGGCATCGAGCAGCGTCTGGCGCTGAACGCGATCACCGATGAAATCCCCGATTCACTCAACGACGAACAACGCAAGGCCCGGGGCATCGTTGCCCTGCCCGCCTCCCTGGCCCAGGCACTGGATTGCCTGCGTCGCAGTGAAGCGCTGGTCGAAGCGCTGCCAAGCGCGTTGCTCGATACTTTTTTCGCCCTTAAAACCGAGGAACTGGCGCTGACGGAACAGCTCTCGCCCGCTGATCTTTGTGAGCACTATGCACGCCTGTACTGAATCCGTTGAGCTTGGGTTGTACACCCGACCGGTCTACAACCTGAGCCGTGAAGATTCGACGCACCCGCTGATTCTGGTGTGCGAACACGCCAGCCGCTACATCCCCGAGGCCCTGAACAACCTGGGCCTGGATGACACGGCCGCGCGCGAACACATCGCCTGGGACATTGGAGCCCTGGCGCTGGCCGAGCAACTGTCGGAGCAATTGGGGGCCACGCTGTTGAGCGCCAACTATTCGCGCCTGCTGATCGACCTCAATCGCCCCCGGCATGCGCCCGACAGCATCCCGGCGCAGAGCGAGATCTACCAGGTGCCGGGCAACCGCGAGCTCGACGAGGCCACCCGCGAATACCGTCGCCAGTGCCTGTTCAAGCCGTTTCACACGCGCCTGCAACAACTGATCGATGCACGTCTGGCCGAAGGTCGACCGGTGCGGGTGGTAGGGATTCACAGTTTCACCCCGGTGTATTACGGCCAGCCGCGGGAGCTGGAAGTCGGCGTACTGTTCGGTCAGGCCCGGGCCTATGCCCAACGGATGCTCGACGGTCTGGAGCGACATCCGCTGAAAGTCGCCGGCAACCAGCCGTACAGGATCGACCCGCTGGGCGACATGACCGTGCCGGTGCACGGCGACGCCCGGGGCCTCGATTCGGTGTTGATCGAAGTGCGCAACGACCTGCTGCGCAGCCCGGAAGCGGTTTCTCGCTGGGCGAATTATCTGGCACCACTGCTGTAAAAAATGTTGTAACCACTGCTGATGCTGTAAACGACGGACCGATATAACAACTAAAACGACCGATTGGCTGACAAGGAGTTGCGCTTCATGGAAATAGAAGAGTTCGGCTACAAACAGGAGTTGAAACGTAGCCTGACACTGACCGACCTGGTGGTGTACGGGATGATCTTCATGATCCCCATCGCCCCGTTCGGCGTGTATGGCTACGTCAACGCCGAGGCACCGGGGATGGTGCCTCTGGCGTACATCATCGGCATGGTGGCGATGGTTTTCACCGCGCTCAGCTACGGCAGCATGGCCCGAGCCTTTCCGATTGCCGGATCGGTGTATTCCTACGCGCAACGGGGTCTGAATCAACACGTCGGCTTCATCGCCGGCTGGCTGATGCTGCTCGATTACCTGCTGATTCCGCCGCTGCTTTACGTCTACGCGGCGATGGCGCTCAACCATCTGTACCCGGACATCCCGAAAGTCGGCTTCATTCTGGCGTTCCTGGTCAGCGCGACCTTCGTCAACCTGCGCGGCATCACCTTCACTGCTCGCATGAACATCCTGTTTCTGCTGGCGCAACTGGTGGTACTGGGGATTTTCCTGTTCTACGCCTGGAACGCCCTGCACAACGGTGGCGGCAACGGCCAGTTGACCCTCGCGCCGCTGTATCACCCGGAAACCTTCAACTTCGCCCTGCTGATGCAAGCGGTGTCGATTGCGGTGCTGTCGTTCCTCGGCTTCGATGCGATCTCCACCCTCGCCGAAGAGATCAAGGGCGATCCGGGCCGCAGCGTCGGCAAAGCGGCGTTGATCACGCTGGTGGTGATGGGTGTGATTTTCGTCGCGCAAACCTGGATCGCTACCGATCTGGCAGCGGGCATGGGCTTCAAGTCCGCCGACACTGCGTTCTATGAAATCGCCGAAATCGCTGCCGGCAGCTGGCTCGCGACCTTGACCGGCGTGGCCACGGCCCTGGCCTGGGGCGTGGCGGTGGCAATCACTTCGCAAGCGGCGGTCTCGCGCCTGCTGTTCGGCATGGCCCGCGACGGCAAGTTGCCGAAAGTGCTGGCCAAGGTGCACCCGAAACACAACACGCCGTACCTGAGCATTTATCTGGTGGCCGTGCTGTCGCTGGTGATCTGCTACCTGTTCATCAATTCGGTGGACACCCTGACCTCGCTGGTCAACTTCGGCGCCCTGAGCGGCTTCATGCTGCTGCACCTGACCGTGATCAATTACTACTGGCGCCGGCAGAAATCCGGCCAGGTGATCCGTCACCTGATCTGCCCGGTGATCGGCTTCATCATCGTCGCGGCCATCATGTACAACATGGGCGTCGATGCACAAAAACTCGGCCTGATCTGGATCGCACTGGGTCTGGTGTACCTGTTCTTCCTGAACAAGCTCGGCGCCAGTACCGCGCTGCCTGACCCGAGCAATGGCTGACAAGAAAAAGAGCGGCGTCTGACAACAAATCAGGCGACCGCCGCTTTAACGCGTGGAAACCGACAGTGATAGTCAGGTTCGGCGAATGGGCCGAACCTTTTGATACAGGAGTGCATCCATGCTGGTCTTACGTCCAGTCGAGCCAAACGACCTGCCTCAATTGCAACAATTGGCGCGCGACAGCCTGGTGGGCGTCACATCCCTGCCGGACGACAGCGAACGCCTGGGCGAAAAAATCGCCGCGTCCTGCGCCTCGTTCGACAGCGATGCGGCGGCTCAAGGCCCGGAGAATTACTTCTTCGTGCTGGAAGACATCGACAGCCATCGACTGGTTGGCTGTTCGGAAATTCTCGCCACCGCAGGTTTCAACGAGCCGTTCTACAGCCTGCGCAACCGCCACTTCACCAGCGCCTCGCGGGAGCTGAATATCGAGCACGGCGTGCCGGCGCTGTCGCTGTGTCACGACCTGAGCGGGCATACGCTACTGCGCGGTTTTCACATCGACGCGGCGCTGGTGCGCACGCCGTTTTCCGAATTGCTGTCGCGGGCACGCCTGCTGTTCATCGCCGCCCACGCGCCACGTTTTGCCGAAGCGGTGATCACCGAAATCGTCGGTTACAGCGACGAGCAAGGGCATTCACCGTTCTGGGATGCGCTGGGCAAACATTTCTTCGACCTGCCCTACGTCGAGGCCGAACGCCTGTGCGGCTTGCAGAGCCGTACGTTTCTCGCCGAGCTGATGCCGCAATACCCGATCTACGTGCCAATGCTGCCGCAAGCGGCGCAGGACTGCATCGGCCGCATTCACCCGGACGGCCAGGAAGCCTTCGACATCCTCGAGCGCGAAGGTTTTGAAACCAACAGCTACATCGACCTGTTCGATGCCGGCCCGACCTTGTATGCACGCACCGCCAACATCCGTTCGATCGCGCAGAGCCAGACAGTTACGGTTGAGGAAGAACCCCTGATCGATGCTCGCGGACGCTATCTGGTGAGCAACGATGCTCTGCATGGCTTTCGGGCAGTGGTTGCCGAGCTGGATTTCCAGCCCGGTCAGCCCTTGGCGCTTACGCCGGCGATCAGTGCGGCGTTGAATGTCAGCGCTGGCCACACGATCCGGGTAATCGCCCTGTGAATCGCGCCCCTACCCAACGACAGTGCCCGAGCAGGCGCGCAAAAGGAGTTGCAGCATGATTGTCCGTCCGGTTCAAGTCAGCGACCTGCCAGCGTTGATGACGCTGGTGCAACAGGCCGGGCCGGGGTTCACCACCCTGCCCGCCAACGAAGATCGCCTGGCCCACCGGGTGCGCTGGGCACAACGGGCGTTCGCCGAGCAGGTCGAGCGGGCCGATGCCGATTACCTGTTCGTGCTTGAAGACGACGAACAGCGCGTGGTCGGCGTCAGCGCCCTGGCCGGGGCCGTCGGCCTGCGCGAGCCGTGGTACAACTATCGGGTCGGGCTGACCGTCAGTTCGGCGCCGGACCTGGGTATTCAGCGGCAGATTCCGACGCTGTTCCTCAACAATGAACTGACCGGCCAATCGGAACTGTGCTCGCTGTTCCTGCGCCACGACCAGCGCCACGGCAGCAATGGACGTCTGCTGTCGCTGGGGCGTTTGCTGTTTGTTGCCGAATTCCCGCACCTGTTCGGCGAAAAAATGATCGCCGAACTGCGCGGCAGTGCCGACGAACAAGGCCGTTCGCCGTTCTGGGACAGTCTGGGCCGGCACTTCTTCCAGATGGACTTCAGCCACGCCGACCATCTGTCCGGGCTCGGCAACAAGGCCTTCATCGCCGAACTGATGCCGCGCCAGCCGCTGTACACCTGCCTGCTCACCGAACAGGCCCAGGCCGTGATCGGCCAGGCCCACCCCAACACCGAGCCGGCGCTGAAAATCCTCCAGGCCGAGGGTTTTGCCCATAAAGGCTATATCGACATATTTGACGGCGGCCCGGTGATCGAGGCGCCGATCCGAAGCATCCGCACGGTGCGCGACAGCCTGGAACTGACCCTGAGCATCGGCACGCCGGACGATCAGGCGCCGCTGTGGCTGATCCACAATCGGCGCCTGGAAAACTGCCGCATCACCGTCGCGGCGGGACGCCGGGTCGGCAGTAGTCTGGTGATCGACCGCCTGACCGCCAAACGCCTGCAATTGCAACCGGGCAACTCGGTGCGGGCGGTGCCGTTGCCCAATCGACAGCAGCAGGCGGTGGCGGCCTGAGCTCAGATTCCTGGAGAGAAAGCGCCTGAACAGGTTTTTCCTGGTTAACGTCCTCGTTAATTCGTCATGATCCTTGACCCATTGGCGTGATAGCCTTTTCACCTTCGGCGTTGACACCTTTGCTCAAGCCTTTCCATTCCTTTGTATTGGTGGAACTCGTATGACCAGGCTTTCTCATCAAGATTTGCGCCGTAACTTCCGTCAGCTGCTGGCTTCCGACACCTGCTATCACACCGCCTCGGTGTTCGATCCGATGTCTGCCCGCATCGCCGCTGACCTGGGTTTTGAAGTAGGGATTCTCGGCGGCTCGGTCGCCTCATTGCAGGTGCTGGGCGCTCCGGACTTTGCCCTGATCACCCTCAGCGAATTCGCTGAGCAGGCCACCCGCATCGGCCGCGTCGCCCAATTACCGGTGATCGCCGACGCCGACCACGGCTACGGCAACGCCCTCAACGTGATGCGCACCATCGTTGAACTGGAACGCGCCGGCGTCGCCGCGCTGACCATCGAAGACACCCTGCTGCCAGCACAATTCGGCCGCAAATCCACCGACCTGATCACCGTCGCAGAAGGCGTCGGCAAGATCCGCGCGGCACTGGAAGCCCGGGTCGATTCGGAAATGGCGATCATCGCCCGGACCAACGCCGGCATCCTGCCGAACCAGGAAATCATCAGCCGCACCAAGCAGTACCAGGCCGCCGGTGCCGACGGTATCTGCATGGTGGGTATCCAGGACTTCGACCAGCTCGAGCAGATCGCCGAACACCTGACCGTCCCGCTGATGCTGGTGACCTACGGCAACCCGGCGCTGCGCGACGACAAACGCTTGGCCGAACTGGGTGTGCGCGTGACCATCGACGGCCACGGTGCCTACTTCGCGGCGATCAAAGCGACTTACGACAGCCTTCGCGAACAGCGCCAGATCTTCACCCAGGCTTCCGACCTGAGCGCCACCGAACTGACCCACACCTACACCCAGCCTGAGGAATACATCCTCTGGGCCAAGGAATACATGAGCGTCAAAGAGTAACCTCGCACCACGCTACAAAGAGGCAGAGCGGCCCGACGCCATCACGAGTCCACTCGCATGGCGCCCGCCGCGAAACCGCTAGACCGCTGTCTTGAAGCCTTCCTCCCGCTGTAATGCCCGCGTCTGAATCACGTTCAGAATGGCGCAGCCCTCCCGCATCAGAAGATGCACTGCGCTGGTAATGCGCGTCAGATCACAATCGGAAATGCCCTTGAGGTCGAGACTGGAAAAGGTGTCCGCCAGATCGCGCACGACCACAAAACGGTGCACCTGATCGTCGATCGTTCCCACGCTCCGCGTGGGAATGCAGCCCGGGACGCTCTGCGTCCCTTCCAGAGCCGAACGCGGAGCGTCCGTTGAGGCATTCCCACGCAGAGCGTGGGAACGATCAGGCGGCTGTTACCGTTTCGCCAACTCCATAATCATCCGCGACAACAGATAAATCCGCGGCGCCACGCTCTCCACCTCCGCGTATTCCTCCGGCGTATGAATGTTGCCGCCAACAATCCCGAACCCATCCAGCGTCGGCGTCCCTACCCCGGCCGACAGGCTCGCATCCGCCGCCCCGCCGCTGCCTTCTTCGGTCAACTTGCGGCCGATTTCGCCGTAAATCCCTTGCGCCATCGCCATCAAACGATCCGACTCCGCCGTCTGCGGCATCGGTGGCAAGCCGCGTTGCAGCGAGGTCTTCACTTCGGTATCGGGGATCAACTTGTCCTGCGACACCCGCGCCAGATCCTTCTCGATCCGGTCAAATTCTTCCGGCACCGCCGCCCGTACGTCAGCCTTGGCCGTGGCCTGATCCGGGATCACGTTGGTGCGGTCGCCGGCCTTGAGCACGGTGAAGTTGATGGTGGTTTTCTTGGCCTCGTCGCCGAGCTTGCCGAGTTGCAGGATCTGATGCGCCGCCTCCATCGCCGCGTTGCGCCCCAGTTCCGGCGCGACGCCGGCGTGGGCCGCCTTGCCCTTGACCTCGACCAGCGCCGTGGCGCTGCCCTTGCGCCACACCACCAGACCATCGGCCGGACGGCCCGGTTCAAGGTTGAGGGTGACGTCGTGGAGTTTGGCGGTTTTCTTGATCAGGTCGGTGGCGACGTCCGAGCCGGTTTCTTCGCTGGCATCGAGCAGGAAGGTGATTTGCGCGTAGTCCTTGAAGTCGAGGTTCTTCAGAATTTTCAGCGCGTAGATGCCGGCGACGATCCCGCCCTTGTCGTCCATCACACCCGGCCCGTAGGCGCGGCCGTCCTTGATGTGAAACGGTCGCTCGGCGGCGGAGCCTTCCTTGAACACCGTGTCCATGTGCGCCATCAGCAGGATTTTCGCCTTGCCGGTGCCTTTGAGCGTGGCGAGCACGTGGTTGGTTTTTTCCGGCGTATTGGGCACCAGCTCGATGGTGGCGCCGAGCTTTTTCAGCTCGTCGATGGCGATTTCGCTGACTTGCTTGAGCCCCGGTTCATAGCCGGAACCGGAGTCGATATTGACCAGGCGCTCGAGCAATTTCAGGGCTTCTGGCTTGTATTGCTCGGCATCGGCCAGCACTTGTTTGTGCGGTTCGGCAAAGACACCGGAGGCTGCAAAAGTGAGGGACAGACCGGCCAGCAGAGAACGACGGAAATTGAACGTCATGAATCAATCCTTGTTTCGTGTCGGGTACTGAACCGTACCTGACATCGCCCCAAGGCTCCATCCCGGATGCGACACCCGATCCGTTCAAACCGAATCGAATACCTCGCGCCGCGGCTTGTCGTCGCTGCAGCAAATCACCCGGTTACGCCCGCCAGCCTTGGCTTCGTACAGCGCCTGGTCGGCGTCATCGAGCCAGCGCGTCGCGTCGCCTTGGGCCGGATCGAGTGCCGCCAGACCGATGCTCAGGCTGACTTTCAGCGCCGGGTTCTGTTCGTACACCAGAAAGGAAAAACGCTCACGCAAGGCTTCCATCGCCTGCACCGCATTGAACAGCGGCAAGTCCGGCAGGATCACGCAAAATTCGTCACCGCCGTAGCGCCCCGCCACATCGGCCATACGCAGGTTCTGCTTGAGCATCTTGCTCAGCTGGCGCAGGACGATATCGCCGGCCACGTGGCCGTAGGTGTCGTTGATCGCCTTGAAGTGGTCGATGTCGATCAGCGCAATCGCCGCACCTGTCTGCTGGCGTTTGCAGCGTTCGAATTCGACTTCCAGTTGATCCTTCCAGGCGCCGTGATTGAGCAGACCGGTGAGGCTGTCGGTGCGGCTCAGGGCCAGCAATTCGCGTTTATGCAAGCCGAGGGTGTAGGCCTGGCGAAAGCAGATCCAGCCCAGCGCCAGCGGATACAGCATCAACAACGGCAGACAGGCATAGAGCTGTGCCGGCGTGGTCATCGGGACGAGCGCGGGGGCAAACACCACCAGCCCGACGCCGACGCCGAGCAACTGCGCCGCCGCTCCGGCCAATAGAAAACGAGCACCACCGATAGCGACGTTGTTCATCGCCATCATCGAAATGGTCGTGGCACTGGGCAAGGGATTGAAGTGCATGGCGGCGACCCAGAAGCCACCGAGAAAGGCGTCGATCAACAAATTACGGTGTTCGGCGTGGTACGGAACCTTCGCCCGGCGCGCCCATTGATACGCGAGGTGCGGCCAGACCAGGCCGTTGAACAGCATCACCGCCCAGACCCAGGCCGGCGGATCGAGTGGATACATCGCGACGCTCACGCACAAAAGCCCCAGAACCAGCCCGAGGATTCGCGATGTATAGAGCCTCCTGGCCAGTGAAAGTCCCTTTCCTCCCGTTCTTCCCATAGGGGCCTCGACCACTCGACGGCACTGCGCAGACCGCAGACCCGATGTATTGGGAGTCTATCAGGGCAACGTCAAATAGCCATCACCGGCCAGCGGGCCGAATACCCCGTCATCAGCACCACACGGCGAGCAAATGATTGGCTATACATGAAAGGAAGAAAATGGAAAAAAGACTCTAAAAAGGAGGCCCATGCAGACCTATCAAGTGTTGATCATCGGCAGCGGTTTTGGCGGCCAGTGCGCGGCGGTCAACCTGCTCAAGGCCGGTATCGACGACTTTCGCTTGCTGGAGCGCCGCGACTTCTTCGGCGGCACCTGGTGCCAGAACACCTACCCCGGCGCGGCGGTGGATGTGCCGTCGCCGCTGTATTCCCTATCGTTTGCGCCTTACCGCTGGACGCAGATGTTCGCCGAACAGGCCGAACTGCACCGCTACACCGACCATGTGGTGGAGCGCTTCGGCCTCGGTGATCGGGTAGAACTGGAGGCCAATGTCGAGCGCGTCGAATGGAACGACAACGACAAACGCTGGGCCGTATACACCGGAACCAAAGGCATTTTTTATGCGCAGTTCCTGATCAATGCCACCGGGCCGCTGAGCCAGCCGGTTATCCCACACTTTCCCGGCCAGGATCGCTTTCAGGGCAAGACCTTTCATACAAACAATTGGGATCACAGCTACGACTATCACGGTAAACGCGTGGCGATTGTCGGCAGCGGTGCCAGTGCGGCACAGGTGATTCCGGCCATTGCACCGAAGGTCGCCCAATTGCATGTGTTTCAGCGCACAGCGCATTGGGTGCTGCCCCGGGCTGATCGTACGTTCGGGCGATTCCAGCGCTGGCTGCTGGGTCTGAAACCGGCCTACAAACTGCTGCGCTGGATGATCTACTGGCAATTCGAAACCCGGGTCATCGCTTTCAAATACTCGAAACCAGCGATTCACATGGTGCAGCGACACGCCCTGAAGTTTCTCAAACGCCAGGTGACTGACCCCGAGTTGCGGAAAAAACTGACACCGGACTTCACCATCGGCTGCAAACGGGTGCTGCTCTCCAGCACCTACTACCCGGCACTGACCCGGCCCAACGTCACGTTGCACAGCCGCGAGCAAGGCATCGCCAGCCTCGACGAAACCGGCATCGTCACCACCGATGGCCAGCACATCGACGTCGATCTGATCGTCTGGTCGACCGGTTACGACGCCACCGACGGCGTGATTTCCTACCCGGTCAGCGGAAAAAACGCTGTGCAACTGCGCGACGTCTGGGCGCAATATCCACGCGCTTACCTCGGCACCAGTCTGCCGGACTTCCCCAACCTGTTTATCGTCACCGGGCCGAACACCGGTATCGGCCACACCTCGGCGCTGTTCATCATCGAATCGCAGATGAACTACATCCTCGACTGCATCCGCACCTTGCAGGCCAATGGTCTGCGCAGCATCGAGGTTCGCCCCGAAGCAGAACGTACCTACACTCAGATGATTCACCGGGAGATGGAGCGCACGGTCTGGAAAACTGGCGGCTGCCACAGTTGGTATCAAAGCAAAAGCGGTCATGTGATCGCGATGTTCCCCGGCTTCAGTTTCAGCTATCACCGGTTGACCCGGGCGCTGAAACCGGCCGACCACATTCTGTCTTGAACAAGGAAGACCCACGATGCTTTTGCTGTTTGTCGCCCTCGCGGTTTTCGTGGCCTGGAGCTGGTTGAGCTACCCGGCGGTCGGCCACTGGCTCTACGATCTGAGCGCGGCCCTGGAGGCCAGGCTGTACCGGTTGCACAAGATTGAAGTGCCGATTGCCGAAATGACCGTGTCGACCTGGCAAGGCGGGCCTTATGAAGCGTCGAGCAGCATTTTGATGCTGCACGGCTACAGCGCTGAAAAAAACCTGTGGCTGCGCTTCGCCCGGCATTTTGTCGGGCAGTATCGGGTGATCATCCCGGACCTCGCCGGTCATGGTGAAACCGGCTTCAAGGCCGGCGGTGGCTACGACATTCCGGTGCAGGCCAAGCGCATGATCCAGTTGCTCGACGTTTGCGGCGTCGAGAAAGTCCATGTGATCGGCAACTCCATGGGCGGCTACATCGCCGCGTGGCTGGCGGCCACCTACCCGGATCGCATCGCTTCGGTGGCGCTGATCGACCCGGCGGGCGTCACCGCGCCCGAGCCCAGCGACATGGAGCGTCATCTGGCCCGTGGGCACAATCCGTTTCTGATCAATTCCCGGGAAGAATTCCGACGCTTCTATGCTATGACCATGGCCTCGCCACCGTGGGTGCCCGGTCTGGTGCTCGACGCGATCGCCCAGCGCTACGAACAATGCCGCGACGAACTGGAAGAGATCTTCCGGGATTTTCGCGCCAGCCCGCCGATGGAGCCGAAACTGCCGGACATCAAATGCCCGGCGCTGTTGCTCTGGGGCCGCAAGGACCGGCTGATCGACGTCAGCAGCGTGCCGGTGTGGAGCAAAGGCATCAGCAATCTGCGGGTCGATGTCTGGGATGGTGTCGGCCATATGCCGATGGTCGAACAACCGTCGAACACGGCACGTCTGTATCGGGAGTTTCTGGGGGAAAACTCGCGCCAGGACAGGTAAACGGTCAGTCGTTGGCAGAATGAAGTTCGTAGGATTCTTCGTTTGCCCGCGTCGGCGAAGGCTGCGATCTTTTCCGACATCCTTTACGTGACCGTGCCAGGAATTTTTTTCATGACCGTGCAGCCTTTCGTCAGCCCCGACCTGATCCGTCAGCGCTTCTCCAAAGCGATGTCCGACATGTACCGCCAAGAAGTGCCGCTGTACGGCGCGTTGATGGAACTGGTAGAACAGACCAACCGCGACGTGCTGGCACGCGAGCCGCAAGTCGCCAGTCAACTGCACCGCACCGGCGAAATCGAACGGCTGGACATGGAGCGCCACGGCGCCATCCGCGTCGGCACCGCCACCGAACTCGCCACCCTCGCCCGTTTGTTCGCAGTGATGGGCATGCAACCGGTGGGCTATTACGACCTGACCCCTGCCGGGGTGCCAGTGCATTCCACGGCGTTCCGGGCGGTGCATGAAGATGCGCTGCAGGTCAGCCCGTTCCGGGTGTTCACTTCGTTGTTGCGACTGGAATTGATTGAAGACCCCGAGCTGCGGGCCTTCGCGCAATTGGTGCTGGATAAGCGTTCGATCTTTACGCCATCGGCGCTAAGGCTGATCGAACAGGCTGAATCTGCTGGCGGCCTGAATGAGTCCGAGGCCGGGGAATTTGTCCTGCAAGCGCTGGAGACTTTTCGCTGGCACCACAGCGCCACCGTCACCGCCGCGCAATACCAGACGCTCAGCGCCCAGCATCGCCTGATCGCCGATGTCGTCGCGTTCAAGGGCCCGCACATCAACCACCTGACCCCGCGCACACTGGACATCGACATCGTTCAGGCGCAGATGCCACTGCACGGCATCACGCCCAAAGCGGTGATCGAAGGCCCGCCGCGCCGGCAGCATCCGATCCTGTTGCGTCAGACCAGTTTCAAGGCGCTGGACGAACCGATTGCCTTCACCGACCAGACGCAAACCCGCGGCAGCCACAGCGCCCGCTTCGGCGAAATCGAACAACGTGGCGCAGCGCTGACTCCCAAGGGCCGTGCGCTGTACGACCGCCTGCTGAACGCGGCGCGCGATGAATTGGGCGATTTCCCCAACGAAGCCAACGCCTCACGCTACAACTCGCTGATGGCCCGGCACTTCAGCGAATTCCCTGACAGCCTCGAGGGCATGCGCGAGCAGGAACTGGCGTACTTTCGGTATTTCCTGACAGACAAAGGGCTGGCGGCGAGTCGTCCCGCTGATGCTTCGCTGCAAGGGTTATTACGCGACGGCTATGTGAAAGCCGAACCGCTGGTGTACGAAGATTTCCTGCCAGTCAGTGCGGCAGGGATTTTTCAGTCGAACCTGGGGGACGCGGCGCAGACGCACTATGGCGAGCATTCCAATCGACAGGCGTTCGAGTTGGCCCTGGGGCGTTCGACCATTGATGAGTTGGGCCTGTATGCCGAAACCCAGCAACGTTCGATTGAGGAATGCCTCACTGCAATTGCCCGATCCGCGTGAAAAGCGGCGATTGGCCATACTGCGCAAGAAGTTGCGCACTTGTTTCGTAAAAATGCTCACCGATTCCGCTGGAGGCCATGTGTTTAAAGGCCTCCAGCCAAGTGCGCAAGAAGTTGCGCAGTACTGCGCAACTTCTTGCGC
>NZ_JBWKZE010000042.1:0-45162 GCF_059424205.1 Pseudomonas sp. GW456-12-1-14-TSB6 | reverse complement strand
TCCCCCTACGAATCCCCCAACTCCAAAAAACTCCACGACGCCGCCGAGCGTGCGCTGGATCACTACCTCTTCCCCGCCGCCGGGATCATGTCGTCCTTGAACGAGCCCGAGCGGATGTACCTGGCCAATCCGAAATTCAACACCGAATGCCTGCTGGCCAATGCCAGCGAAAACCTCGGAGCGGCCAGTGAGATGCTCAGTAATTTCGCGGCCACGCTTGATCCCTCGCATCGCAAGACGGCGATCGGTATTACGCAAATCGTGATGATTGCCGAGCTGGCGGTGAATCAGGCGCTGGATCACGTCGAGGTCGCGTAACCAGGCGATGGCTGTAGGAGCCGTTCGCGGCGGCTTCTACAGCGCGACTTATTGAGTCTCCCGTTGCAGGAAAAAGTGAGGCTCAAGAGGTTCATGGAATGCAAAACAGCCCGGGCCGACACCCTCGTTAACTACGAAGGGCGTCGGCCCGGGCTGTTTGCGTTTCAGTAAATCGAACCACGGAGCCTTGATCTAATTACTGCATCGAATGCACATATGAACTGCATTCAACCCGACTAGTGCTCCCCACGCAGGCCTTTAGACTCTTCCCCACGATCAACGTAAGGGAGCGTTCAACATGGTCACCAGCGCCGTCATTCATCAAACCGGTGAGCCTCAAGTCATTCAGCTTGAGCAGTCCGCCGCGCAAACACCCGGCCCCGGCGAGGTCTGGCTTGAGCAGTTCGCCATTGGCGTCAACCCGCTCGACTTGAGCCAACGTTCCGGTGCCGCGCCGTTGGCGTTGCCTTCAGGGTTGGGGCTTGAGGGCGCCGGGCGGGTTGTGGCGGTAGGGGCCGATGTGACGAACGTGGCGGTCGGCGACCGGGTCGCCTATGCCACGGGCCCCATCGGCGCCTATGCCAGCGCCCGCCTTTACCCGGCCAATCGGCTGGTGAAGATCCCCGACAGCCTGAGTTTCGAGGACGCGGCGGCTGTGCTGTTCAAGGGCATCACCGCGCAGTATTTGCTCAAGTCCACTTACCCGGTCGGGCCGGGTTCGACGGTGCTGATCTACGGCGCGGCCGGTGCGCTGGGGCAGATCATGGTGCCGTGGGCGAAGCATTTGGGGGCGTTGGTGATTGGTGTGGTGTCCAGAGCCGAGAGTGTCGAGCGGGCCCGGTTGGCGGGTTGTGATGAGGTGTTGGTGTTCGATGCGGCGACGCTGGCCGACACGGTGGTCGACCTCACCCAGGGCAAGAAAGTGGATGTGGTGTACGACCCGATTGGCCGGGTGTCTTTCGAGGCGTCGTTGAATTGCCTGCGCCCGCGCGGGTTGCTGGTGTCGTTCGGCATGGCGTCGGGGGCGCCGGCGCCGGTCGAGATCAGCACCTTGAATGCCAAGGGTTCGTTGTTCCTGACCCGACCGTCCCTCGCGGCCCACACCGCCACGCCGGAGGAATACCAGCAGCGCGCAAAGGACGTGTTGCAAGCGATTGACGCCGGTATCATCCGGCCCAATGTCGGGCGTCGTTATCCGCTGGCGGACGCCGCCCGGGCCCATGCCGATCTGCACCGGGGCGGTTTGCCGGGGGCGGTTGTGCTGGTGCCTTGAGTCTTTTTTCGGGTCATCCACGAGGGTTGTCGTTGCATGGATCTGTTCGATAGCCGTCAGGCCGATGAAGTCGCCACCCTGCTGGCCCTGGCCGAGCACGGCTCGTTTGCGGCGGCGGGCCGGACGTTGCAGCGCCATCCCTCGGTGTTGTCGAAGCGGCTCAGCGCGCTGGAGTCGCGGCTGGGGGTGCGGCTGATCGAGCGCACCACCCGGCAATTGCGTTTCACCGATGAGGGGCAACGGCTGGTGACGCGGTTCGGGCATGCGGTCAGCCTGATCGCCGAAGCGGAGCAGGATGCGCGCGAGGGTGCCGCCGAAGTTCGCGGGCGTTTGCGCATCGCCCTGCCGGCCGCCATGGGTCGGCTGTGGCTGGGCGATATCGTTTCGGCGTTTGCCCTGGCCCATCCGAACGTGGCGCTGGAGGTGGAATATGCCGAGCGCTTCGTCGATATCGTCGCTGAAGGTTTCGACGCAGCAATCCGCATCGGCGAGCTGGCGGACAATCGGCTGGTGGCGAAGAAACTCTGCGATCACCGCCGAATCCTGTGTGCCGCGCCCTCCTATCTTCAACAGCACGGCGAGCCGAAAACGCCGGCGGATCTTGCCGATCATCATTGCCTGGGGTTTACCGGGTTGCATTCGTATCCCGAATGGCGACTGACCCGTGGCGACGAGAAACACACTCTGAAAATCCGCAGCCGACTGGTCAGCAACGACAACGAAGCGCAGCTGTGTGCCGCGCGCATGGGCGTGGGGATTTTGGCCGGCGGCGACTGGCTGATGACCAAGGACTTGCGCGAGGGGCGCCTGGTGCGGGTGCTGCCCGAGTGGCAACTGGATGCGGACACGGGGGTTTATCTGGTGCGGCCTTCGGCGCGGTTCAACACGGCGACAACTACGGCGTTCAAGGACTGGATCGAGGGAGCTTTTGCCGAGGGTGCGCCTTGGATGACTCCGCCCCGCTGATTTGCAAACGGTGATGGGAAATCGTGTCGGCCTTTTTGCCCATTCCTGATGGGAATGCCCCCATAAAAAACATGAATTTTATTTAAAGCGCTCAATCTTTTAGCGTGGCCATTCCGCATATGGAGATGACGCTATGAATGACTCAAGCCTGCGCCTTTACGTCGATGCTCAATTCACCAGTCCCTACGCAATGTCGTGCTTTGTGGCCCTTCGAGAAAAGGGAATCGAGTTCGAAATGAGTACCTTGGACTTGGACAAACTGGAAAACCAGGCCAGCGATTACGCCCGTCTTTCCCTGACTCAAAGAGTGCCCACCCTCGTGCAGGGCGACTTTGCGTTGTCGGAATCATCGGCGATCACCGAATACCTGGAAGATGTGTTCCCCCAAACACCTGTTTACCCACAGCATCCACAAAAACGCGCGGCAGCGAGGCAAGTTCAAGCGTGGCTACGCAGTGATATGCTGCCGATCCGACAGGAGCGCTCTACCCTTGTCGTGTTCTATGGACAGAAATTCGGACCGCTGTCAGCGTCGGCTGAGGCTGCCAAGCAAAAGTTGCTTGATGTCGCGCAATGGCTGCTGACCGACAATCCGGATTACCTTTTTGGTGAATGGTCGATCGCCGATGTTGATCTCGCGTTGATGCTGAACCGATTGATACTCAATGGGGACAGGATGCCGGCTCAACTGGAGGATTACGCTCAACGCCAATGGCAACGCCCGACGGTACAAGAGTGGATTAAGCTGGAACGACCTCGAATTTAGCGGTACTAAAAATGGGGACAGATTTACTTTTCAGAAAATAAATCCGTCCCCTTTTCTGTCCCCTTTTCTCGCCACGCTCAGTTCGGGAAGGATTTCTCACTCAGCCCGCGCACCGACGCGGAAATCACCGCCCGCGCCGAGGGGATGGCGGACATGTTCAGCGCTTACATGATTGCGCTGAACGCCAGATGAAGTTCGCTTTGCACAACCATAGCTTGCCAATACCGAAATTCTGGTCTGCACAGGATTGATATTTAAATACCAATGCACGCCCCCCACATTCTGATCAGTTTGTTACAACAAGGCTTTCTTTCACTTGGATATAACTATTAATCATAAGTATAAAATATTTTCCTCAGCCATTTACCCCACCATTCATTTGACAAGGAGAATACTGTCTAATACTGTTCATCCGCTTTGTACGATATCGGCATGCAGTCATGGCTGGAAACTCTACACAGGGATCGCATTGCCTTTTGCCAAGTCGCAAGCATATTAATACATGCGCAACCAACGACAAATTGGAGAGATAGAATGGAATCTCAGAAATGCGAAGTGGTCATTAGTGGAGAGCGTGAAATTGACAAGCCTGTTGTTGCATTAACCAACTGCGAGGTTGTCTTTTCCAGCAAGGATGAACTTGACCGGTGTATCATCGCCGTCAAAGAATCTGATAAAAAGCTGGCTGCACGCCCGCTGGAATCGGTTCTTTATGACTGGCAAATGATGACTGTCGTCAAAGGACTGACTATGTTTTTCGGAGTGAGGTGGTATGACCGCGAATACTTCGACAAAAACCGAGACATCTACAAGAACCAGATGCATGGACACTTGTTTTCGAAATTTGGCGTTAGTGCGGAAAGTTTTAACGTCAAGCACTTCGTAGCAGGTTAGCCTGACGCATGAGATCTGCAAGATGGATAACCCTTGCAGATCTCGTGCAATTAAAGGACATATGGCTTGAGCATATTTAGAAAGTATCTTTGCCTTGAAGCTTTAATATGGATATATCTCGGCTGTTGGAATGCAACCGTGCCCCTTATTATCGTTCAGCGTGGAAACTTGTTGGAGCTGGCAACCTATGAGACGGGGCTGGCCCTTGCCGCCGTCATTTCCATACTGTTTTTGGCGTCCCGCGTCGAAGTCATGCGACGCAGCACCGCTCTAAGAGCGGGTTGTATCGCCATTGCGTTGACCGGCATCCTGCGCTACGTGTCTGTTTCCGCTTCGTATTCGATAGAGGCTCTGCTGATAATTGACATCCTTGCGGTCGCGGCTTTCGGCGTCGTTCAATCTCTTTTCGGTGTTTATCCAGCTGAAACCGTAGAAAAAGTTCGAATAGAACATGCCTTTCGCATCCGGCGCATCATCGTAACCATAAGTCGCGTTATTGGCCCGCTCCTGGCGGGCGTTGTCATTGGATTGTCTTCCCCACAAGCCTCACTTCTCTTTGCAGCCATTGTGGGTGTGTTCGCAATGGGGTTAGCGTTCGTATTGCCGCACAGCGTCAAATCCGACTCGACACAGATAAAATCGCCGGCACAACGAGTTCGGGAAATGTTTTTGGGAATTAGACTTAAATTAATTCTTCCACCTGAAAGATTCCTGACTGTTGCTGGTTTCATGTTGAGCCTGGCTGTTACTGCCACAGTACCCATGCTGGTTCCAATTCAAATTCACACCCATAATCTCGCTGAAAGCAGTGTCGGCCTGTTCAACGCCATATTTGCGGGAGGCGCAATCGGTGGCCTGTTATTTTTGAGCCCGCTTGTTGCCAGAAGACACAACCAGCGAAACAAATATATTGGACTCTGGACTTTATTAACCGCCTCCCTCGTCACAGCGGCTCTCTCTGTCGAAGTCTGGCAACTGGCTCCATGCCTCTTTATTGCAGGAGCTTCCAGTGCCTCGCTTTCACTGATTGGGATGGATAAGAGAACTGTCTCGGTGCCGTCTGGAGTTCGTATCAGATTAATGGCCGCCACACTTATTGTCGGCCAACTCGCAAATTCGGCCTCTTATATGATGATGGGAACAACGATGACGCAGTTCGGCACCCATGGTTTGCTATTGGTTTACTGCGCAATTTTCCTGTTTGTCTTGTTTCATGCAGCACTTTCGAAGTCCATCTGGTTTTTCCTTGAAGATGCGGCAGACTCCGAACTTTTTTATAAAAATAACCATCCCGGACTGGAGTCGATCATGGTTTCGGTTGCAAAGTGATGGATGCCGGATACCCGCTGCCGCCAATAAGCCCGGATTAATTCCGCAGAACACCACGTAAAGGTCTTCGGTCAGGATGTCTTCAAACCGCATATGCCCCTATCTCCCCAAACCGAACTTTGCCCGAGGCCCACATTCGATCCAGTTGGCAACTGGTCCATGAATCGGCCTCGAAACTGTAACTGTTCATCCTGCAGACCGTGAGCGAAATTAAGGCCACTCCCCGCCCGAAATGAAGTGAGCACACGCCGTGGATCTGACCGTCACCACCCTCCTCGTCACCTTCGCCGGCGTGTTCCTGATCTGCTTCATGAAGGGCGCGTTCGGCGGCGGCTTTGCGATTGTCGGGATTCCGCTGCTGTCGCTGGTGATGGACCCGATCACGGCTGGCGGGCTGCTGGCGCCATTGTTCGTCGCCATGGATCTGTTCAGCCTGCGCTACTGGAAGCCTTCCACCTGGTCAAAACCCGACCTGAAGTTGTTGGTACCAGGTTTGATCGTCGGCATCGGCGCCGGCTATTTGCTTTTCCGGGTACTGGACCACCGCGCCATCGCCATCGTCATGGCGGCGATCACGCTGTTGTTTGTCGGTTTGTGGTTCAAAGCGGGCGGAGAAGTCCGAGTGCGGCCGCGCTCCTCACCCAAAGCCGTGGCTGCCGGCATTACTTCGGGTATCACGACGATGGTGGCGCATTCCGGCGGGCCGCCACTGGCGATCTATCTGCTGCCGCTGGGGCTGAGCAAGCAGATGTATGCCGGAACGACCAGCCTGTTTTTCACCGTGGGCAATCTTCTCAAGGCAGTGCCATGGCTGCTGCTGGCCAAACCTACCGGCAATGTGCTGACGCTGATGCTCGTCAGCTTGCTCGCTGTACCCTGCGGCGTCTGGCTGGGTTGGCGGCTGCACGCCAGACTGGATCAACGCCAGATGTACCGCGCCTGTTATGGCTTGCTGGTGGTCACGGCGTTGAAGTTGTTGTGGGATGGGGTCAGCGGATACCTTTCCTGAAGCGTTGCCAAAATCCAGTCCACAAACCGATCTGTGCCCATTATTCGCACTTCAGCGACCACAAATCCGTCTACGCTCCAGCCACCCCCTCTGGAGTGACCGCCATGATCCGCACCCTGCTCACCGCTTCCCTGCTGCTGGCCATGATTGTTCCGGCCCATGCGGATGTGACGCCCTTCCCCGCCTCGTTCCGCACTAAGGACATCGCCGTGGACGGCGCGAAAATCCACACGCGCATCGGCGGCAAAGGCCCGGCGGTGGAGCTGTTGCACGGTTTCGGCGACACCGGTGATATGTGGGCGCCTCTGGCGGCGGATCTGGCGAAGGATCACACCTTGGTGATCGCCGGTGCGGGGCATTGGCTGATGGAGGAAGCGCCAGTGGGAACCACTCAAGCGATTCGCAGGTTTATTGCGCAGTGACTGGCAAGCGGGTTGTTGTCATCGGTGCCGTTCAGCGCATCTCAGGCCACCGAGCTCAATCATTGACTGCATCAATAACAACCATTAATTCAATGAAGTTCTCATATCAAATCGAAAGCGTAGGATCTGCTCCATACCAACCCACTGCACACGGAGTACAGAACCATGAAACGCCAGACAATCCTCGGCATCGCCTTTTCGCTCTTCGCCCTGAATGCTTTTGCGGCGACTGAAACCGATCCACTGTTCAGCGATGCGGTTGCCGCTGCGACTCAAACCGACCCACTGTTCAGCGATGCCGTAGCTGCGACCGAAACTGATCCGCTGTTCAGTGACGCCGTTGCCGCGACCGAAACTGATCCGCTTTTCAGTGATGCAGTTGCCGCGACCGAAACCGATCCGCTGTTCAGTGATGCAGTTGCCGAAGGTGGTTCTGACCGTCTGATCGAAAGTCGTAACGCCTGAATGCTCGGTTTTACCGCAGTACCCGACGAAAGCCCGGCCTTATCCGCCGGGCTTTTTCATATGGGGACAGATCTATTTTTCAATCAAAGGCGCCATTCAGCACTTCATAAATCAGCCCTGTAGCCAGCGCGACCAGGATCAGATCGGTGCCGACCTGCTGCCATTCATAGCCGTCGTAGTGCGGCAGTCTGCCGACCAGTCGACCATCGAGTTTCTTAGCTATCCCGGGCGGCAGCGGTTTGCCCCGCGCCAGGTTCTTCTGAATGCCCGGCGGCAATGGCGGGCCTGGGGTCCAGTAGCCACGATAGCCGTCCACAATCCCGATCACCCCGCCGCGATCGATACTCGGGCCGTGCCCCTGATAACCGCCCCCGCCTTTTTTCCCCTGATTGCCATGATCCTGGCTGTTATGCGGGTTACCTTTGCCCTGCCCCTTTCCGTTGCCAGGATCGGCCAGCGCTGACACCGAAGTGCTCAACAGCGCAATACAGGTCGTGGTCGCAATCAACGTGCGTAAACCGGACATGGGTCGTTCCTTGAATGAATAGGTGTGTTTGGATTCTAGTCAGTTTTTTTTACAGGCATGGAGAGATGGCCCTGTCATCGCGGTTTGTGACGATTTTCGATGCGTGCAGCTATCGGTGTTCCTCAATTCGCGCTTACCATACGTCCGACTCGTATTACCGCGGCTGCTGAACCCGGTATTCACGAGGACAGACCATGAAAAGAACTCGCGCCTGGAGACGTACCCAGGCCCGTAAACACGGCAGTGACAAAGCGGTTCGCCCGCAGACGTTCAAGCCGGAAAAAAACTGGAAGCTGATGTACATCCGGTCCACCAAACTGGTCAGGGCTCGCCAACTCGGCATGAGCTATCCCATTCGCTCAACCCGCCAATTGTTGGATGAAGCGTGACGAACCTTCTGTTCATTTGCAGTCGCAACCAATGGCGCAGCCCGACGGCCGAAGAAGTCTGGCGTCGCCGCCCCGGCTTCAATGTCCGCTCCGCGGGCACCAGCCCCAATGCACGCAAAACCGTCGGTCCAGCGGATATTCGCTGGGCCGATTTCATTTTTGTGATGGAAACCAAACACCTGAATCGTCTGCAGGCCGAGTACGCCCGGCTGCTTGAGCACAAGCGGATTCACTCGCTGGATATTCCGGATGACTATCAGTACGTGGATCCCGAGCTGGTAGACCTTCTTCAAGAGTCGGTGAAACCCTACCTCGCCACTTGACCCTCTGTGCCTCCTGGCAAAGTGCGTCGCCCAGATTCCACTTTATAAAACCCGCAAAGACACCTGGTATCGCGCTGACGATGTCGAAGTCGGCCAGCGTGAATTTCTCGTTCAGGATCCGGACGGTTATCTCGTAAGACTGGTAGAACGTCTGGGCGAACGTCCCGTTTGCCCGATTTGATCAAGGACGATAAAAACAATGAAAAACGGCAATTTGGCACGGCCTCGAAGGGGCGAATTGCAGTCGCCGGCCATTCCCCTGCTCGAAGAGGATTCGTCCGGCGACGGCATCATCTGTGCGGACAGCGGCGCTCGTTCCCGTGAGGTGATCCAGCAACAGGTGGTGGCGTTGATCGACGGGTTTCTAACCCGCTCGACGCAGAACTGATCGCGTTGTTGCCTGCACATCGTTGATACGTCAGGATCCCTCCCTTTTTTGACTGGCAGGAGCAATCGTGGAACGACTTTTCGTTTATGGAACCCTGGGCCCTGGTCGGCCGAATGAGCATGTGATGCTGAACATCGGCGGCACGTGGCAGGCCGCTTCGCTGAAGGGACGTCTGTCGCAGGCCGGCTGGGGCGCGGCGATGGGTTTTCCCGGTCTGGTGATTGCCGAGGATGGCGATGTGATCGAAGGCTATGTGTTCGCTTCCGAGAATTTCCACGAACACTGGGCGGCGCTGGATGAGTTTGAAGGGGCTGAGTATCAGCGGGTGTTGGCCAAGGTGAAGCTGGATGACGGGACGGCAATGGATGCCTATGTCTACGCGCTCAAATAGTCGGCCTTCGGCCTTTTCTCGACGGATGAAAATCTTCCTGGCCGGGCTAGTGTTTTGTGTTGGGCTATGGGGTGCTTCCGAGTGGTGGGAGAAGGCGTTGGCGAAGCCTGACTACGCAGCTCATATCAGCCCCGATGGCTGCTTCAGGGTGCAAACTTTCAGACCTTTTTGGTTACTGCCCAACTTCCTTCACCCGCAGGCGCCTCCAGACGCCCCCTTCGAAACTCAATGGTTCGTCCGCTGGGAATCTCCCGCGTTTTTCCGTTTGTACGACAATCGCGATGATCAGCTACTTGGCGAAAGCGAAATCTACGATCTGGTGAGTTACGGGAACCGATTGTCTTGGGGTTACGGCAGCGATACCGAGGTTCGCGTCGGCTTGATCACGATCGGCAATACTCGCTCTGATTGTAAAAAGGGAGACTGATGAAGCCATGACGAGCCGCGAACTACTCCATAGCAAAGGCTACGAAATGCTCTTTGGAGCGGTTCCGACCATGTGGCTGGCCGCCCTTCGCATCGCATTCGATACCGACATCAAACCCTCAAACGAATGGCCCGTGCCCCGCGGCATCGACTGGCGTCATTCGCAGCTCGACACTGACCCGACCGTTCAAGCCGTGTGCCGATTGCCACCCTTGCTGGCGGTGGTGGGCGAGTTGATCGGCGAGCGCTTCTTCCTCTCGCAGGTCGAGGGCCGCGAACCGCTCATCAATGGCGGCCACCAACAACTGCACCGCGACTTGTCGGCGCAACGCCCCGGCGACACCGTCAATGCGCTGGTGTACCTCGACGATTACGGCCTCGAAAACGGTGCAACCCGCATTGTCCCCGGCAGCCATCGCCCTACCTCGGGCGAGCCCCCTTTCGATTTCACTGACGAGTCCCGATCCGTGCAACTGACGGGCAACGCGGGCGACATTCTGATCTTCGATGCCGACCTGATCCACGCGGGCAGCCTGAACTCCAGCGGCGCACGCCGTCGCGCCCTGTTGATCACCTTTTTTTCCGACTCGCTCTATGCAACACACTTGGAAACAGTGGGCCTGCGCAACATACAAATGGACACGTCCGAGCGGTTCCAACCCGCTGATTTTTCGTTCGGATCGTGAAACCATTCATTTGACTTGATTGCCTCAGGCAACTATATAGTTGCCTAAAGCAAACATATGAGCATCACGCCATGTCCACGATCACCGACCGCGCCGACATCGTCCGGCAGTTCAACCGTTTCTACACCCATCAGATCGGCGTGTTGCAGGAACACTTGCTGCAAAGCGACTACTCGCTGACCGAGCTGCGCATCCTCTACGAACTTGCGTCCCAGGGCGATCTGACCAGCACCGACCTGCGCCAGATGCTGGGCCTCGACGCAGGCTACATGAGTCGCCTCATCAGCGGTTTCGACAAAAGAGGCCTGATCCAGAAAGTCCCCTCCGCCACCGACGCCCGCGCCAGTCAACTGCACATCACCGACCTCGGCCGCGAAATCCTCGCGCCGCTGGAGCAAGCCTCGCGGCAAGAAGTCATCACCCTGCTCGAACGCCTGTCCGAACCGCAGCAACTGCAACTGATCGCATCGATGAAGCAGATCCAGACGCTGCTCGAGGGTGGTCAGCCAACGACCTATCTGCTGCGCGATCCGCAGCCCGGCGACATGGGTCTGGTGGTGCATCAGCAGACTGCGATCTACAGCCGTGAATACGGCTGGAATTCAGAGTTCGAAGCGCTGGTGTCAGAGGTCGTCGCCAAATACCTGCGCGAATTCGACCCCACCGGCGAGCGCTGCTGGATCGCGGAGAAGGACGGCAAGGTGGTGGGTTCGGTGTTCGTCATCCGCCACGACGAAACCACCGCGAAACTGCGCATGCTCTACGTGGATGCCAGTGCGCGGGGATTGGGGATCGGCAATCGGCTGATCGAGGAATGCCTGCGTTTTGCCCGGGATGTCGGCTACAAAAAGATGATCCTGTGGACCACCAGCAATCTGGTGGATGCCCGCCGGTTATACCAGCGGGCAGGATTTGAGCTTGTCGAGGAAGAGCCGATTCACAGCTTCGGCAAGGATTTGGTCAGTCAGACGTGGGCGATTGCTTTGTGAGGTCTATGCCCAGTCTTTATAGCCAGGCGGAACGGGGCACAAACCACGGGTGATTGCGCCCGGAACGGCTCAGTGCGGACTGGCGGTCGGACGAACCACGATCTCACTCACATCGACATCGTCGGGCTGTTCGATGGCATAGGCGAGCGCTCGCGCAATGGCGTCTGCATTCAGCGCCACACGGCGGAAGGCTTTCATTTCCTCGCGGGCCACCTCATCGGAAATCGTATCCGCCAATTCGGACTCGACCACACCCGGGCACACCACGGTGACGCGGATCTTGTCCGTTTCCTGGCGCAGGCCATCCGAGATAGCCCTGACCGCGAATTTGGTCGCGCAGTACACCGCAGCTGTCGGAGAAACCGCGAGGCCACCGATCGACGAGATATTGATGACCTGACCGAAACCCTGCGCCTGCATGTCCGGCAGGACAGCGGCAATACCGTGCAGTACGCCGCGAACGTTGACATCGAGCATCTGGTTCCATTCGTTGACCTTCAACGAAGCCAGCGGAGACAACGGCATCACGCCCGCGTTGTTGATGATCACATCGACCTTGCCATGTTGCGTCTTGGCGAACGCCACGAAGGCGTGCATCGATTGCAGATCCGTAACGTCCAGTGCACAGGCACTTGCTGAACCACCTTCGGCCTGGATCTCGCTGACCAGTTTGTCCAGACGCTCGGTACGGCGGGCACCGAGGACCACATGCGCGCCTTTGGCGGCGATCAGCCTGGCGGCCGCTTCGCCGATACCACTGCTTGCACCGGTAATCAGGACGACTTTGTTTTGAATGTTCGACATATCCGTAGCTCCTGCTGTCTGCTTTGAGGTTCAGCACCGACCGCTGAAGACGCGTTCGTTGCTGCGGGGTACGTCGAAAAGATTAAGGGCACGGGCCTCGTCGACGCGTGCCGAAACCTGCGCCACTTTTGCCTATTCGTGTCTGTGTGCATCGCTTGCAAATTTGTGATGAAGCGCCGCTCAGGCCCCACGGAACTCGCTGGGCGTTACGCCCACTTCACGTCGAAAGACCTGCGAGAAGTGACTGGGGCTCGAGTAGCCGATCTCCAGCCCGACGTCGATGATGCTAAGGCGGGTTTCCAGTAGCAGGTGCCGCGCACGAACCATGCGCAAGCGGATGAAGTACTGCGATGGCGACAGCCCCGTCGCACGCTTGAACAGGCGGCTGAAGTGGTATTCGCTCAGCTCGGCAAGGCTGGCCAGTTTGGCCAGGCTGAATTCAGCGCTCAGATGCGCGCGCATGGCGTCGGTGACTTTGCGCAACTTGTAGGCTTGCAAGGCGTTGACCCGACGCCCGGGCTGGCTTTCAGCGAGATAGCTGCGCACCAGATGCACGGCCAGCGCCTGCGCCAGAGAGCGGGCGAAAAGCGCGCTGGGCGAGCGTTCCAGGAGCAGTTCCGTGCGCAACTGCTCCATGACAAACGCGACGCGCCCGTCCCGTGCCCCTGAAACATCGCGCAAACGCACAGGCCCGGCGTGCTGGCCCGACAGCTCTCGAGACGCTTGCTCGATCAAGGGCAGCCCCAGATAAAGATGCATGACTTCGAAGGTATCGCCTCCGTGCGTCTGCCAGCGCATTTCATACGGCTCATCGGAACTGGTGAGGAAAAAATCGCCGGCACTGACCTCGGCAGCTTCCCACTCGCCCCCCAATGCGCGCTCCTCTACCGTCGCCGCCCCGGCCAGAACCAGAACGAGCAGCGGTTCCACCACTGCAGGCACGAGAATCGGCTCAGTAACGCTGCGATGGGTAAACAGCTGAATCACCACGTCCGTGATTTCCGGACGCGAGGGTAACGCCTGGGGTTCGCCTGGCAGGAACTCACCCATCGACTCGCCGTTGATGCGCAAGTCTCGAGAGGATGTCGACAACGCGTCCTGGGAGGTACGCCCGGTATTTGCCATGAACTCGTCCTTTTCAGATTCGGCTGTGCGAAGCCAGACAGGTCTCCGATGCTTGCCCACACGCCGTGTCACGATGACCGGCTCGATGATATCGGGCTTTTCCCGTGGGTTAAATCGAGCGCCGAACCTCCCTCACTGACATTCAGCGCAAAACCCCGACAGCGTGGGCAATCTCACCAAAGCCGACCTTGCCTCGCTGCGAGACAGTAGGCCCGTCGCCGATGACAGCGCCTCGCCGGCGCCAACACGGCTTATCCCTACTCGATCAAAAACGCTGGAGAACATCATGACCGACTTCAAGAACAGCACCCCAAACGAAGTAGCCGGTAAAGTCGCACTGGTCACTGGCGCGGCCAGTGGCATCGGCAAGGCCATCGCATTGCTGCTGCATGCCCGCGGCGCCCAGGTCATTGCTGAAGATATGAACCCTGAGGTGGAAGCACTGGCCCGCCCCGGCCTGGTCCCCCTGGTGGCCGACATCACTCAGGACGGGGCAGCCGAACGCGCGGTCGCCCTGGCCGTCGAGCAATTCGGACGGCTGGACATTCTGGTCAACAACGCCGGCATCATCATCAACAAACTGGTCATCGACATGACCCGCGAAGACTGGGAACGCATTCAGGCGGTCAACGCCACGGCGGCCTTTTTGCATAGCCGGGAGGCGGTCAAAGCGATGATGCCCAACAAGTCCGGATCGATCGTCAACATCGCGTCCTACGCCTCCTATTTCGCCTTCCCCACCATTGCCGCCTACACCGCCTCCAAGGGCGCGCTGGCCCAACTGACGCGCACCCTGGCGCTTGAGGTCATTGGCCACGGCATCCGGGTCAATGCTGTCGGTGTCGGCGATGTGGTGACCAATATCCTCAACAATGTGGTCGACGACGGCCCTGCCTTTCTCGCCCAACATGGCGAAGCGGCGCCGATCGGCCGCGCCGCCCAACCGGAAGAAATCGCCGAAGTGGTCGCGTTCATCGCCTCGGATCGGGCCAGCTTCATGGTCGGTTCGGTGGTCATGGCCGACGGCGGCATGACGGTCACGGCCGGCTGAGCCGCAGCACAAACGCGCCGCAGGACATGCCCGACCAACCCGAGAGGATCAGGCAAATCTGCGGCAGTTTCGTCCTAACACCGCTGCGCTCGGCTACGTAATCTGAAACCACGCAACGGATGCACACACAGGCCACGGCAGGCCGCTCTGATGAACAACGTCAATGAGGACTGAACAATGAAAAACACAAAACGGCTTTCCCTTTCACTGGTGATCGGCGCGATGGTGGCCTGCGCGATCAACCTTTCCTCGACCAGCCTGTACCTGGCCGCTGACGGTGCTGATCGAACTCCAGGCATGCGCGTAACTGATGGCGGTAGTGATCGCACTCCAGGGTTCCGCGTTGCCGCAGATGGTTCGGACCGCACGCCAGGCATGCGCGTCACTGAAGGTGGCAGTGATCGCACTCCGGGGTTTCGCGTTGCCGAAAACGGCTCTGATCGCACGGCTTTGGGCCGTATCGGCTCAGTCTGAACATCCGAGGAGAGAAGTAATGAAAGATGCCAAAAAAACCACTCAGGACCATCCTTACGCAGGCATGTGGGTCACCGCGGATGGATTCATCCGTCATGAGCTTCTGACGACTGGTCGTTACGACGAGGCCCGTGGTAAAAACAAGAGCGCCTACCAGGGCCGCTACGAACTGGTCGGTGATTACATCCAGTACTGGGACGACACCGGCTTCACCGCTGATGGCCACTTTCATGACGACGTGCTGTATCACGCCGGAATGATCCTCTATCGGCAATGAGTACTTTGATGATCTCGGGTGAATATCGTCTGCCTGAAATGCTTCAGGCAGACGCTCATGAACACTTGTGAGAGCCTTGAAATGGAACAGAGCGATGCTTTCATCCTTCAAAACACAGCCGTCTACCGTGACGAACTGGTTCGCCTGCTGACGCAACGCTTTACCACACCCGGGATCTATGAGACCGCCATAGCTCCCCTGCATGTCATCCGTTTCGATGCACCTTCGGAGCTGATCCATACCGTGCACAAACCGGCACTTTGCCTGATCGTGCAAGGACAAAAGGAAATCGGCCTGAGTGACGACCACTACCTGTACGACCCCCTCAGCTACCTGGTGGTTTCGGTCACCCTTCCGGTGTCCGGTCGCGTGCTGATGGCCAGCCCGGAGGCGCCCTACCTGTGTATCCGGTTTGATTTCGAGCCCACGGAAATCGCTCAGGTCATCGCCGACGCTCCACCGGCGGGCGTCCCGGACGAGCCGGAGCTTGGTCTTTTTCTTGAGAAAGTCGATGTGCCCCTGCTGGAAACAATGCTGCGGCTGGTCCGGCTGCTGGAAACACCGAAAGACATCGGCATGCTGGCACCGCTCGCCCTTCGCGAGTTGTATTACCGCCTCCTGCGGGGTGTGCATGGACGTCGTCTGTATGAGCTTGCCCTCGGCGACTCGCAAACACGGCGAGTAACACGGGCAATCGATTGGTTGAACAACCACTACACCCAACCCTTGCGCATCGAAGAACTCGCCCGGGTCGCCAACTTGGGCAACTCCACATTGCATCATCGTTTCAAGGCGGTGACGGCCATGAGTCCGCTGCAGTATCAGAAGCAACTGCGCCTGCAGGAAGCCCGCCGCCTGTTGCTCGGCGAAGGGCTGGATGTGGCGAGCGCCTGTTATCGAGTGGGCTACGAAAGCCCGTCGCAATTCAGTCGGGAATACAGTCGCCAGTTCGGGTGCCCGCCCTCCAGAGATGCCAGCCGGGTTCGGCATCCTGCGTGATGGCCTGGCCGGAGCCGGTTCAGGGCAGCAGAGCGCCGGGGAAAGATCCAATGCACCGGTTATTGAAGGAGCCATCGGAGGTTGTTTAAGGGCTTTGGCCTTTGCTGTTTAAAGACACTCAGCGTTACTTCCTCAAGGCTACAACGCCTTGCGTCATTACCTACGACTACGCCAGAATCCGCCGGCTTGTGCGTCTGGGACACGGGTTTTATCGTTTCCGGGTCACTGAAAAACAGTGATCGGGTTTGGTAGCCCGAGTTAACTAGTCGCATAGCGCGCCATTCGCAGACCTCCCCAGGTCTGCACTTGATGGTGGCCATGCGCAGGGCACTTTCGAGTGCGCCGGGTTCCTAGTTACCGGTCTACCAACCCGCGTATTGGCCGCCACCCTTCGTTTGGTAGCGAGGGTGAAGGCTCCTTTTCAATAATTAGGAGTTTCACCATGATCAAACCAACACCGAATCCCCCGGAAACCGATCCAGTCTCCCCCTACAAATTCCCCGACTCCCGAACCCTCAACGAAGCCGCCGAACGCGCCCTCGACCACTACCTGACTCCGCAGCAACGAGTCATGGGCAGCCACCACAAACACGACCCCATGTACCTGGCCAACCCGGCCTACGACACCGAATCCCTGCTGGCCAACGCCAGCGAATCACTGGGTTCCGCGAGCGAAATGCTTAACAACTTTGCTGCGACGCTAGAGCCTGCCCATCGCAAGACTGCGATCGGGATTGCGCAGCTGGTGATGTTGAGCGAGTTGGCGGTGAATCAGGCGTTGGATCATGTTGAGGTGAAGAGCTAAACGTTTGCCCTCTTTGGTGACGACCGGCTAGTTCGGAGCGAAAGAGGGAATAAGCGTTGGTCGAAGCTGCCATGGGGAATGGCAGCTTTCGGCCAAAAGCGGACATTCGACTGATTAGAATGAAGTGCTTAAAGCTGCACGACGAAGTTGGTCAGGGGAAGATGGTAAAGGCCTAATACTCGCCCAGAACGACTGACGCCACCCGATCTAACCGGAACATCCGGGCCGGTTGCTCGAGCCGAGTCCGCTTGTGCACTTGACTCCTTGGTTCGCCTCCAGCCATTTCGTATGATGGGCAACCTTAGTTTGGGGTGCTTGGCGTGAAACCAACATCAAAAAAAGCTTCAATCAATCCGCCCTTACCAACCGGCGCCACCCAGAGTTTAAGCGAGGCTGCAAGTCGGCTTTCTTGGGACGATTTGCGAATCATCAAAACGCTAAGCGAATGCGGCAACAGAGCCACGACTGCAAAAAGCTTGGGAATCAATGTATCCACCGTATCGCGTCGTGTGGCTCAAGTGGAAAAGACACTTGGGGTCGTTTTATTTGACCACCGCCGTTCTGGGTACATGCTGACGCCCGAGGGCATTGAGTTAAGGGCGCTCGCCGAACGCGTCGAGCTTGATATCGTCAGCGTTACACGTCGGGTTTCTCGCGCAGGTCAAGGGCCACAGGGAAAGCTTCGGATCACTACTAGCGACTCCCTGCTTCTGTATTTCCTCACGCCGATCATCGCCGACTTCAAAGCGCTTAATGAAGGCATTGCCATCGAGGTTCTGGTTGGCAACGAGACGTTAAGTCTCGCTCGCGATGAATCTGACGTGGCGGTGAGAGCGACGAAAAAACCTGCCGAAAGTCTCGTCGGGCGCAAGCTCGCTTCGATCGCATGGGCGCCTTATGGCAGCATAAAACAAGCGACTGCTATCCCGTTCGCAGAAGGCCAACCGTGGGTGTCCTATTCCGCAGGATTATGTGGACTGAAGGCTAAGAGCTACGTCGAGAACAGAGTCAGCGCCGACTGTATTTCTTATCGTACCGACTCAGTCGCGGCGGCGAGCGTCGCCATTGCGGCAGGCCTTGGTTATGGGTTTCTTCCGTGCATGCTGGGAGACATTACGCCTGGGTTAAGACGCGTCGGCCCAGTTGTGCGCGAACTACAGGATGAGCTCTGGCTGCTTACGCATCAGGACATTCGAAAGTCATGGAGAGTAAAAGCATTCATGACTTTTTGTGCAGCAGCCGTAGCGCATCAAAAGCCTTTGATCGAAGGGCAACTGGATCTCCCGGTTGCGCAGGGCGAAACCGGGAGCGTCTCTTAGTCGGCGCTAGATCCGATGACAGCCTTGCAGACAATTTCAATCAGCTGTGAACGTTGAGCCAACCTGGATACACCGATTATATTGCTCGCGCACTGGGGCCGCTCAGTGCGATATGCGGCTTTGCGCACATCACCTACCACGGCGAAGGCCGCGTCCATATCCAATACGTAGAGCGTTTCTTCGACGACATCATTAAGGGTCGCTCCATAGAGCGCGAGCAACTTGGCGATGTTGTCGTAAGAGGCGCGCATCTGCTCTCCTATCGACGAGAAATCGCTGGGCTTCCCCTCGCTATTCAAAGGCGCGGGAGCAACCAGGTTACCCTCCTCATCGTGGTTGAACTGACCCGAGATATAGATCTCGTTTCCAACTTTTCTGGCCTGGGGATAGCCGTAGCCCTCCTCCCATGAGACTCCCCAGTAAGCGGTGTTTTTGCCGTGCGGTTGTGAAGCAGCCATTGCTTTCTCCTTGAAGATGACGAGTCGAATGATGTCGATTCGAGTTGTCGGGAGGCAAAGGCTAGCACCGGAAACACTATTGAAAATGCGCATTTTTGCGCCTCCAGCAGCGCAAAAATGCGCCCCTATTGCGACACGCATTCCGTTAAATTTTTTCCATCGACTGACCGCTGGATTGAGCTTATCAACCGGCTACTGGGAAAAAGGAATCAGGATGAAAAACGAAACATGCGCGTCCTCACTTAAGGATTTGACTAAACAGACTGGGCAATTGAAACCTTGGCAGATTCAACGCGCGGAGCAGTTAATGCTCGATAACCTGGACGCAGATATTTCAGTAGCAGCTATCGCACAGGCCTGTGCGCTATCGCGCAGCCATTTCACCCGTCAGTTTAAAAGAACCACTCTCGTCTCACCCAAAGAATGGATGCGAGAGCAGCGGATTCTGAGGGGCAAGCAGTTACTTCAGACGTCGAGATTGCTAATTGCGGACATTGCACTGGAGTGTGGCTTCTCTGACCAGTCTCACTTCTGTCGCACATTCGTGCGAACCGAAGGTGTAACTCCGCGGGCTTGGAAACAGAACAATCAATCGCCTGCGCTGTGATTTGATGAGCTGGATAGCGGAGTTAAGACTTACCTGGAGGTTTAACCCTAGGATGCGACGCATGTGAATGGCGCCTCGGCCGCATTACGATAAACAACACGATCATCGCGCGCTAATGGCCGTTAACGGTCGAGGGCGAACGTCTGCTATTGGCCGAAAGCAGCCACTTCCACCCGAAATATCCTCGGAAAACCCACATGAAAACCGCCCTGATCTCCGACACCCACAACCTCCTCCGCCCCGAAGCCCTCGCCGCGCTCCAGGGCTGTGACCAGATCATCCACGCCGGCGACATCGGCAACGCGGACATCCTCGCCCAACTGGCCAAAATCGCCCCGGTCCACGCCGTGCGCGGCAACAACGACCTCAACAGCCCATGGGCCGAGAACCTCCCCGACCTCCTGACCTTCACCCTCAACGGCTGGCCAACCCTCCTCGTTCACGACATCGCCGATGTCCCCGCCGATCTCGATCCGGGCATCAAGCTCATCATCACCGGCCACTCCCACAAACCCCGCATCGAATGGCGCGGTGATCGTCTCTACGTCAACCCCGGCAGCGCCGGCCCTCGGCGTTTCAAGTTGCCGGTGACGCTGGCGATCCTCGAGATACAACCCGACCGCATCGAACCGCGCCTGATTTCCCTGCTGGATACCCCCGCCTGAAACCGCTACCGTTCCCGCATCCAGTACCGGGAACCCACGCGCCATGTCCATCGCCGACAACCTCCTCGCCTTCACCCTCGCCGCCACGCTGTTGACCCTGACGCCCGGTCTCGACACCGCGCTGGTGCTGCGCACGGCCACCGTCGAAGGCAAACAGCAGGCCTTGCGTGCGGCGTTGGGGATCAATGCCGGTTGTCTGTTGTGGGGCGCGGCGGTGGCGTTTGGGTTGGAGGCGTTGATTGCGGTGTCGGAGCTGGCCTACAACCTGTTGAAGTATTGCGGCGCGGCGTATCTGGCGTGGCTGGGGTTGAACATGCTGCTGCGCCCTCGCCGTTCGCTGGCACCGGCCGAGGCCGATGGCAAACCGGAGGCGAACTGGTTTTTCAAGGGCATGCTGGGGAACGTGCTGAATCCGAAGATCGGGATTTTCTACGTGTCGTTTCTGCCGCAGTTCATTCCGCAAGGTCAGCCGCTGGTGCCGTGGACATTCGGGCTGGTGAGCATTCATGTGGTGCTCGGGCTGATCTGGTCGCTGGTGTTGATTGGTGCGACGCAGCCACTGTCCGGTTTTCTGCGGCGGGAAAAGGTGATTCGCTGGATGGATCGCACCACCGGGATGATTTTCGTGTTGTTTGCTGCGCGGTTGGCGTTCAGCAAGCGTTGAGGCGCCTGCGCTAAACACACCTTCGGTCGAGAGCTGCCACTTCATCAAACTCAAGACTTGCCCAGCACATATGGATATCCGTATATTCGAACAACCATATGTACTGAAGGCATCGTCATGCTCAACCCCGCCTCCGTTTTCAAATGCCTCGCCGACGAAACCCGCGCCCGCGCCACACTGCTGATCACCCGTGAAGGTGAGCTGTGTGTCTGCGAACTGGTCTGCGCGCTGGACGACAGCCAGCCGAAAATCTCCCGCCATCTCGCGCAGCTTCGCACCTGCGGTCTTTTGCTGGATCGCCGTCAGGGTCAGTGGGTTTATTACCGGCTCAACCCTGATTTGCCGGCATGGATTCGCACGCTGCTTGAAACCACGCTCGCCGCCAACACCGCCTGGCTGGAAGAAAACAGCGCGCGGCTGGCGGTGATGGGCGATCGCCCGCTCAACACATCTGCCTGCTGCTGAGGATCGAAAATGCGCGTTCTATTCATGTGCACCGCCAACAGCTGCCGCAGCATTCTGTCGGAGGCGATGTTCAACCATCTGGCGTCGGCCGGTTTCGAAGCGGTCAGTGCCGGCAGTTTCCCCAAGGGCCAGGTGCTGCCGCGCAGCCTGACCACGTTGCAGGCAGCCGGCATTTCCATTGATGGATTGACCAGCAAGGGCAACGAGGCCTTCGAAGACAACCCGCCGGACATCGTCATCACCGTGTGCGACAAGGCCGCCGGTGAAGCCTGCCCGGTGTACTTCGGCCCGGCCCTGAAAGCCCATTGGGGGCTGGAGGATCCGTCGGATGTGCGCGGTGATGAAGACACCATCGACGCCGCCTTCCGCGCCACTCTCGCCCGAATCGAAACCCGCTGCCGAGCCTTCCTCGCCCTGCCCTTCGCCCAACTTGACCGTGATGCTCTCAAGCGCGAGCTAGACCGCATCAGCACGCTGTAACCGGAGCCGACATGACCGATTTGCCCAACCTCGATCCTTCACTGGTTCAAACAACCACGCGTGACGAAGACGCGCACAAGCCGCGCATCCTGTTGCTGTACGGCTCGGCCCGCCCGCGCTCCTTCAGCCGCTTGCTGGTCGAAGAAGCCGCCCGCCTGCTGGAGCACTTCGGTGCCGAGACGCGAATCTTCAACCCTTCGGGTCTGCCGCTGCCGGACGATGCGCCGGGCGATCACCCAAAAGTCCAGGAACTGCTCGAACTGATGCAATGGTCGGAAGGCCAGGTCTGGTGCTCACCGGAACGCCACGGCGCCATGTCGGCGGTGTTCAAGGCGCAGATCGACTGGGTGCCGCTGGCCCTCGGCGCGGTGCGTCCGACCCAGGGCAAGACCCTGGCGGTGATGCAGGTCTGCGGCGGCTCGCAGTCGTTCAACGTGGTCAATCAACTGCGCGTGCTGGGCCGCTGGATGCGCATGTTCACCATCCCCAATCAGTCGTCGGTGCCCAAGGCCTATCTGGAATTCGACGAAGGTAACCGCATGAAACCCTCGGCGCTGTACGACCGGGTGGTGGACGTGATGGAAGAGTTGGTGAAGTTCACGCTGTTGCTGCGTGATCGCCCGGATCTGGTGGATCGCTATTCCGAGCGCAAGGAATCGGCGGAGGAATTGATGCAGCGGGTCAATCAGCGGTCGATCTGATGACCAACCCCCACAATTAAAAACCGGTGCGAACGTTCTCACCGGTTTTTTTCGTCGCCGGGTTACGGCTGGATGGAAGCATCGTCGCTTTGAGGTGACTTGTTTTCAGCGGGCAACCGTCGACGGCGCATCAGGCGATACGCCGCCGGTATGACAAACAAAGACAGCAGCGGCGCCGTGACCATGCCGCCAACCATGGGCGCGGCGATGCGGCTCATGACTTCGCTGCCGGTGCCGCTGCCGAGCAGAATCGGCAACAGGCCGGCGATGATCACGGCCACGGTCATCGCCTTGGGACGCACGCGTTGCACGGCGCCTTCGCGAATCGCCGCGATCAACCCGCGTTCGGAGTGATCGCCGAGTTCTTCGCGCTCGGCCCAGGCGTTCTTCAGGTAAAGCAGCATGATCACGCCGAACTCGGCCGAAACCCCGGCCAGCGCAATGAAGCCGACCCCGGTGGCGACCGACAGGTTGTAGCCCAGCAGATAAAGGAACCACGCACCGCCGCTCAATGCGAACGGCAATGTGGCCATGATCAGCAGCGCTTCGTCGAAGCGAGCGAACGTCAGGTAAAGCAGCACGAAGATAATCAGCAGCGTCGCCGGCACCACCAGTTTCAGCCTCGCATTGGCCCGCTCCAGAAACTCGAACTGCCCCGAGTAACTCAGGCTCATGCCGGGCTGCAATTTCACCTGCTCACTGACGGCACGACGCAGATCGGCCACCACCGAAGCGATGTCCCGCCCTCGCACGTCGATGTACACCCAACCGGACGGTCGGGCATTCTCGCTCTTGAGCATCGGTGGGCCGTCCGTGACCTTGATCTTCGCCAGCATGCCAAGGGTGATCTGGCTACCGGAAGGCGTGTAGATCGGCAATTGCTCCAGCGCGCCGGGCGAATCACGCCACTCTCGTGGATAACGGATGTTGATCGGAAACCGCGCCAGCCCTTCGATGGTTTCCCCGATGTTTTCCCCGCCAATGGCACCGGAGACGATGGATTGCACATCGCTGATGTTCAGCCCGTAGCGGCCGGCGGCGTTGCGGTCGATATCCACGTCGATGTAGCGGCCACCGGTCAACCGCTCGGCCAGTGCCGAACTGACGCCGGGCACACCTTTGGCTACACGCTCGATAGTCTGGGTCGCGGCGTCGATCTGGGCCAGATCGTTGCCGGCGACCTTCACGCCGATCGGGCTTTTGATCCCGGTGGCGAGCATGTCGATGCGGTTGCGGATCGGCGGAATCCAGATGTTGGTCAGCCCCGGCACCCGCACCACGCGATCCAGTTCTTCCACGAGTTTTTCCGGGGTCATGCCCGCACGCCATTGATCGTGGGGCTTGAATTGGATAGTGGTCTCGAACATCTCCAGCGGTGCCGGGTCGGTAGCGGTTTCCGCACGACCAGCCTTGCCGAATACATGCTCGACCTCGGGCACTGACTTGATCAGCCGATCGGTCTGCTGCAACAGCTGCGCGGCTTTTTGCGCCGACAAACCCGGTAAGGCCGAAGGCATATACAGCAGATCACCCTCGTCCAGCGGCGGGAGGAATTCGCCACCGAGCCGCGAAATCGGCCAGGCCGCGCTGACAAACACCAACAGCGCCACCAGCAACGTGAATTTCGGCCGGCCCAGCACCACGTCCAGCGCCGGCTGATAAATCCGGATCAGCCAGCGGTTGAGCGGGTTGTGGCGTTCATCCGGAATCCGTCCGCGAATCCAGTAGCCCATCAGCACCGGCACCAGCGTCACCGACAATCCCGCTGCCGCCGCCATGGCGTAGGTCTTGGTGAACGCCAGCGGGCCGAACAGCCGCCCTTCCTGGGCCTGCAAGGTAAACACCGGAATGAACGACAGCGTGATGATCAGCAAACAGAAAAACAGCGCCGGCCCCACCTCCGCCGCCGCGTCGGTCATCACCTGCCAATGGCGCTCGCCCTTGAGCGCCTGCCCCGGATTGGCCGCGTGCCACGCCTCGATTTTCTTGTGGGCGTTCTCGATCATCACCACCGCCGCATCCACCATCGCACCAATGGCGATAGCAATCCCGCCTAGCGACATGATGTTGGCGTTCAAGCCCTGATAACGCATCACGAGAAAAGCGATCAACACGCCCACCGGCAACGAAATGATCGCCACCAGCGAAGAGCGCAAATGCCAGAGGAAGATCCCGCACACCAGCGCGACGACGATGAACTCTTCGAGCAGTTTGTGGCTGAGATTTTCCACGGCGCGATCGATCAGTTTGCTGCGATCGTAGGTGGTGACGATCTCGACGCCGGGCGGCAGGCTGCTTTTCATGTCATCGAGTTTGGCCTTGACCGCCGCGATGGTCTCGCGGGCATTCTTGCCGCTGCGCAGAATCACCACGCCGCCGACGGTTTCACCTTGGCCATCCAGCTCGGTAATGCCCCGGCGCATGTCCGGCGCGGTCTGAACCGTCGCGACATCGCCCAGGGTTACCGGTACGCCACCCACGCCGAGTTTGAGCGGGATCGCCCGAAAATCATCAAGCGTCTTGAGGTAGCCGGTAGCACGGACGATGAATTCGGTTTCGGCCATTTCCAGCACCGCGCCACCGGTTTCCTGATTGGCCTTGCCGATGGCTTCGCGCACCTGCGCCAGGGTGATGCCGAGGCCGGCCAGCCGCAGCGGATCGGGCTGTACCTGATACTGCTTGACCATGCCGCCGACGGTGGCGACCTCGGCGACGTTGGGCAGGGTCTTGAGCTCGAACTTGAGGAACCAGTCCTGCAACGCCCGAAGCTGCGCCAGATCATGCCCGCCGCTGCGATCCACCAGCGCGTACTGATAGATCCAGCCCACCCCGGTGGCATCCGGACCCAGTGCCGGTTTGGCGCTGGCCGGCAGGCGACTCTGGATCTGGCTCAGGTACTCCAGCACCCGCGAGCGCGCCCAGTACTGATCTGTGCCGTCCTCGAACAGCACGTACACGAAGCTGTCACCGAAGAACGAATAACCGCGCACGGTTTTCGCCCCCGGCACCGAGAGCATGGTGGTGGTCAGCGGATAGGTCACCTGGTTCTCGACAATCTGTGGCGCCTGTCCGGGGTACGGCGTGCGGATGATCACCTGCACATCGGACAGATCCGGCAGCGCATCAATCGGCGTGCTCTGCACCGACCACACGCCCCAGCCCGTGACGAACAGCGTTGCCAGCAGCACCAGAAAACGATTGGCGACGGACCAGCGAATCAGCGCGGCGATCATGGCTGGCTCCCCGAAAAGTTCCCGCTCGTTTCGAGCGGCTCGGCGATGATGCCCTTGAGACTGGCCTCGGAATCGAGCAGGAACTGGCCAGATGTCACGACGCTCTGCCCTTCTGCCAGGCCGTCGAGGATCACCGTTCTGCCGGCGCTTTCCTGACCGAGGCGCACCTCCACCGGACGATAGTGCCCCGCGTCTTCGGCGAGCATGACCAAGGCGCGCTTGCCGGTGCGGATCACGGCTTCACTCGGCACCCACAATTGACTCTGCCCGGTCGAACGTTTCAGCCGCACTTGTGCGGTCATCCCCGGCCGCAAGCGGCCATCGGCATTGGCCAGCTCGACCCGCACGCGCAGGGTGCGGCTGTCCGGGTTGGTGTCCGGCAGAATCGCGCTGACCGCTCCGTTGAACACACCACCGGGAAAGGCCGGCAGGCGCACTTCGACGGCCTGCCCCACGGCAACCGAACCGGTCTGCGATTCCGGCACCGCCACCGCGAGCCAGACACTGCTCAGCCCGTTGACCCGCGCCAGGGTTTCACCTGTCGCCACGGCCATACCCGCCCGCACATCGAGTGCTTGCAGCACGCCGCCCAAAGGGCTGGTGACCGTCAGTTCGGACTGCACCTTGCCGCTGCGCTCCACTTGAGCAATCAGGCTCGACGGCATCCCGGTCAGCCGCAAGCGCTGGCGTGCCGCGGCGATCAGGTCGGCATCGCCGCTACGCCTGAGCGCCAGAAACTCGCTCTGGGCCGCCGTCCATTCCGGCACGAGAATGTCAGCCAACGCCGCGCCAGCCGTGAGCACGTCCCCCGGCGCTCGGGCGTAGACCCGCTCGACAAACCCGTTGGTGCGCGCCTGAATCACCGCGACATCGCGCTCGTTGAACGCCAGCACACCGCTCACATCGAAGCTCGAGGTGAAGGCACCGCGACTGACCGGCGCCACACGCACACCGAGGTTCTGACTCAGCCCCGGATCGATGCTGACGGACGCACTGCCCTCCCCACCGCTGGCGTATCGCGGCACCAGTTGCATGTCCATAAAGGGTGACTTGCCCGGTTTGTCGAACTTCTGCTGCGGGTACATCGGGTCGTACCAGTACAAGGCCTTGGGCTCAGTGCTCGGCGCCGGGGCTGAAGCCGCTACTCCGTTCATTCGCTGGTAGGCCAATCCGTAACCGCCACCCACACCCACCGCCAGCGCGAGGCCGGCCAGCCACACGCCGTTCCATTGTTTAAGGTTCACAGGCTGGTCTCCCCATAAGCGAAATGCAGACGCGCAGCGGTCAGCGCGCGTTGTTCTTCCATGTCGATCTGTTTGAGGCGGGCCTCGATGAGTTCGCGGCGGGCGTTGACCACCGCGTTCAAATCGCCCTGGCCGGCGCGATAACTGGCCAGGCTCAGATCGACTTTCTCTCTGGCCAGCGGCACCAGGCTGTCCTCGGTGCGGCGCACGGCCCGATCGAGGCGCTGGTAGTCGGCCAACTGGTTTTCAAGCTGCTCGGTGTGCTCGCGGGACAGTGCTTCGCGCTCGGCTTGCAACTGGCTGACTTCGGCCTGTCTGGCGGCGATTTTCGGGTTCTGGCGCGTCTCGGGAAACAGCGGCAGATCCCAGGAAAACTGCACGCTGACCATGTCGCCAAACTCACGGCCACGATGCTGGTAATCCACTTCCCAGCTCCAGTCGGACTTCTTCTCGGACACCGCCTCTTGCACCCTGGCCTGGGCTTCGCGGGTCATGGGGGCGAACGCCGCCAGTTCGGGGTGGTGTTGCAGTTGATGATTGAAGGTCGGGGCATCGACCGGCCACACGGGCAAACCGCCTTCGGGCTTGTCGTTGGCGGCGGTGCCGATCCAGCGTTTGAGCGCGGCTCGAGCCTGGGTGCGTTCGAGGGTCAGGTTGTCCTGTTGCTCGGCGAGTCGGGCCGCTTCCTGTTTCGGCGTCACTGCGTCGGCAGGTTGTGCGCGACCACCGGCAATCTGCGCCCGGACGGTCTCACTCAGCAGACGGTTTTCCTTGAACAAGTCCTGGAACAACGCTTCTTTGCGCTCGACCGAATAGCCTCTGATCCACGCCAGCGCCGTCGCCTCACGCACCTTCAAACGCTCGACACGGCGCTCGGCCGCCGCGCGCTCGATGACTGCGTCGGCAACTTCGATGCGCGCCTTGCGCTTGTCTGCGTTGGGCATTTCCTGCCGGTAACCGACCATCTGCATGGTCATGAAGTCCTGATCGACGCTCCAGCGATCCGGGCCGCCCACGGGGTAGTTCTGCAGACCGAGCACCAGCTTGGGATCGGGCAACTCGCCCGCCGGAATGGCCGCGCTGCTGGCGGCCTGGATTTTCTGATCTTGTGCGGTCAGCGACGGCGCATTGTTTTCGGCCAGCCGCAGCGCTTCATCGAGCGTCAGCGCGGCGGCGAAACCCGGCCACGCGAGCACGCTTGCCGCAAGGCCGGCCACCAGCGGCCAACCCGTGCAATTGCACTTGAATGTCATGTTTACGATTCCTGTGATCGTCCACTGCGCGCGGCGTAAAACACGCGCACAGCCAAATCACTCCGCCTGGGCGAAATGAGCTTCAAGGGGAGACAGGAATCAGGTGCGGGGCGGTCGCCAGACCCCGGACGGGGCCGCTAGCGGCAGGGAATCACTGAAGAACGAATGCGTGACAGGACTGAACACGGTAACGGGCGGCTTGAGGATCGCGACTTGCAGCAGGCCGCCGGTCTTGCACTCCTGGCCGGGTTTGCAGGGGGAGCCATGGTCGGCAGGACTCTTCATGTCCTGGCAGCAATCCATGTTCATGCCGTCCATCATCGCCATGCCCATCGTTTGCATCGGGCACGGTTCTGTCGGTGCCTGCACGCCCGCCATCCCGCTGAGGGGAAGCGCCAGGCTGATCAGGAAAACGAGACAAAACCGCAGATAGCGTTTCATGGCCGGGAGTCTAGTCGTGAAAACGGGCGCCTACAATCGGCTGCCCGGCGATCTCACCGGACACGCATTAAGCCAGGATTAGCAGCAGAAAATGATGCAGTAGGCGCTCCATCACCTAACCTCAATGTTTGTGTGATCAACCGGAATCGCCCAGTCCCATGCGTAATGCATTGAAGTCATTGATGTTCATCACCCTGACGCTGCTCTGTCCGGGTGTCTCGATGGTGTCGGCCGCCGACCTGCCCGGCACGCCCGATGTCGGCGCCCCGCTCCCCGGCGTCACGCAGAGCGATCTGCAAGCCTTGCAACTGCGCCTCGACGGCCTCAAGCAGCAGATCTCGTCCGCCAACAATTACAACCAGCTCGAAGGCCCGCAGGACCGGGTGCAGACGTTCATTCTGGACATCGATCGGCTGTCGGCATCGCTGTTACCGCAGCAGGCGCAACTGACCGTGCAACTGGGCGTACTCGGGGCTGCGCCGGCCGAAGCGGTCGCCGCCGAGCAAGCCGATATCGCCGCGCAACGGGCGACGTTGATCGAGCAGAAAACCAAAGTCGATACGGCGTTGAAGAACCTCGCCACCCTCAAGCAAAACGCCACGGAGCTGATCACCCAGATCGCCGGTATCCGCCGCACGTTGCTCGAAAGCGAACTGACGCTCAGCACCCACAGCATTCTGAATCCCGGCTTCTGGGCTCCCCTTGTCAATCCGTCGGCGGATGACCGCCAGCGTCTGCGCTCTTTCGTCGATCAGGTGCAACAGACCGGCGCCGAAGCCTGGCAACCGGGTCAGCGACTTTACACCGCCCTGCTGGTGGTGCTGGCCTTCGTCGTCTGGACGCTGGGCCGGCGGCTGGCCGACCGCTGGCTGGCGTGGGTGTGCATTCACCGCATGCCGGAGGGTCGACTGCGCCGCAGTTCGCTGGCGTTCGCCTCGGCGCTGGCGACTCTCGCGACCACCGCCATCGCCCTGCAACTGCTCTATTACGCCTGCACCCGTCACGTGCCGTTGCCGCCGATGCTGGCGACATTTTCCGATGAGTTCGGGAAAGTGGTTTATGCCTGCGTGCTGATCACAGGGCTGAGCCGCGCGTTGCTCTCGACCGAGCACCCGTCCTGGCGACTGCCGGCGGTGGCTGACCCGGTGGCGCTCGCGCTGCATCCCTACGCACGGATCCTCGCCGCGACGCTGCTGGTGCTGGTGACGGCGGTGCAAGTCAGCAATGCCGCCGGCATGAGCAGTCAGATTGTGCTCGCAGGCAGAGGCATCATTGCGCTGGCGGTGCTGGGCATCGTCACCACGCTGCTGATGCGCGTCGGCAGGGTGCGCAAAACACTGGCCGCAGCCGGAGACTGCCAAGTGGCGGGCAATACCTTCGCCGGGGTGGTTTACACCGTTGCCACCCTGGCGATGGTGCTGTCGCTCGGCGCCCTGCTCACGGGTTACGTGTCGCTGGCGCGGTTCATCACCTATGAACTGGTGTGGGCGTTTATCGTGTTTTCCGGGTTTTACCTGCTGATGCAATTGCTCAGCGACAGCTGCGAATACTTCTTCTCCCCCCGCCATTCCAGCGGCAAGGCGCTGAAACAGCTGCTGGGGGTCGGTGACCGACGCCTTGAGCAGGCCTCAACGCTGCTGGCCGGTTTCGGTCGGGCCGCGCTGTTGCTGCTGGCGGTCATCACCCTGTTCGTCGGCGGGATCGGCACCACACTCGGCCAACTGGCGACCAACATCGGCACGATCCTCGGCGGCGCCGGCCTGCGCAAGCTGAACATCGTCCCCGGCCATTTGCTCAACGCAATGCTGGCGCTGCTGATCGGCATCTACCTGATCCGCGCACTGCGCCGCTGGCTCGACAACGAGTTCCTGCCCAAGACCGACATGGACCCGGGCATGTGCGCCTCGCTCAGCACGCTGTTTTCCAACATCGGTTATGCGGTGGTGATCCTGCTGACCCTGTCATCGCTGGGCGTGCAATGGACCAACCTGGCGTGGATCGTCAGCGCCCTGTCGGTGGGCATCGGCTTCGGCTTGCAGGAGATTGTGAAGAACTTCGTCTCCGGACTGATCCTGCTCACCGAACGCCCGGTCAAGGTCGGCGACCTGATCAGCATCAGCGGCGTCGAGGGCGACATCCGCCGGATCAACGTGCGCGCCACCGAAATCCAGCTCAGCGACCGCTCGATCGTGATCGTGCCCAACTCGCAACTGATCTCGCAGAACCTGCGCAACGTCACCCTCGGCGGCAGCGCCCAGGGCGTCGCGACGCTGGAGCTGATGTTCCCGCTGGACATCGACCCCGAACAGGTGCAGAACCTGCTGTTCGACACCTACAAGGAACACGAAACCATCCTCGAAAAACCGGCACCGTTCGTGCGCTTCAGCAAGCTGACGCCGGACGGGATTACGTTGACGGTGACCGGGTATGTGGCGAGCCCGAGGATTGTCGGGACGACCAAGAGTGATTTGCTGTTCGAGATTCTCAAGCGGCTGGGGGCGGCGGGAATCGAGCTGGCGAAGCCGCCGAGTACCTGAGGTAAAACCTGCTGCGCGCCTGCCTGATCAGGCCTCAGGGGTTTCAATCGACTCTGGAGCCGCTTGCGCCTCGAGCTTCAGGCGATCCGCCTTGCTGATGTACTTCGGCTTGTTGCTCTTGGGTGCCAGTTTGGCGTTGGCCTTTCTGGATTTTTCCTTGAAGAGCTGTTGCAGTTTTTTCTGACGGTTCATGGTGTTTTTTGGCCTGCTTGAAAGTTGTTGGATGATATCAGCGTTGGGCCTGCTTCACCCCAGCACGTCAGTAATCCACCGCACCTGCTGCGTCAGCTCCTGCACCTTGTGTTCACAAACGGCATGCCGAGCCCGTCCGAAGTGAGCCAGCGTCTGCTGCTTGTGCCGCAGCCGGTGCTGCCACTTACTGACAAACGCCGGACTGCGCGCCTGTAACTGAAGCGGGCCGAAGTACAGTTCCTCGCAGGTATAGGAAACCGGCCCGCCTCGCTCGGCCACGATGATTTCGTAGTCGAAGCGGTTCTCCCGAAGGATTTCCTCACAGAGGATTCGGTAGTCGTTGTCCATCAGCCATTGCCGCAGCGGTTGCTCGCCGCCGTTGGGTTGCAGGATCAGGCGTTCGCGGCCGCTCAGGCGCGTCTTGCCGGCTTCGAGGATGTCGCGGATGGTTTCACCGCCCATGCCGCATACGGTAATTGCCGTGATCCCGTCCGCCGGGTCGACGGCCATCAAGCCATTAGCCAGGCGCACGGCGATCTGCTGCTCAAGATCGTTTTCGCGCACAGTGCGCTGCGCCGAACGGAACGGTGTCTCGGCCATTTCGCCTGCCACCGCCGTCGCGATCGCGCCACGGCGCATCAGCGCCACCGGCAAGTAGCCGTGATCCGAGCCGATATCGGCCAGCCGCGCACCGGCGGGCACGTGCGCCGCCACCCGCTCCAGGCGCATGGACAATGTCTGTTCGTTCAACTGCAACCCCTTTCATTCTGAACGCCCGGCGCTGGTGGCCGGATCGGGGCGCGATTCTGGGGGGCAATGGCGGGGATTTCAAATGCGTGTGGTCGGATTCGTCGCTCGGCCCCGGATCAACGCACTCGACGCGTCAACCACGCGCCCCAGAACAGGCTGCTGAAAAACCGGGTGACCTCGCCGAATCCGGCTTCATGCAAGAGCTTTTGAACCGCCGCCTCGGAATGCGGAGGATCGGCGCCCTGAAGGATTTTCCCCAGTTTGGCCTTCACCTCATCGGCGCTGGCACCGCTCTGCCGCCAGCGCTGCCCCCACGCTTCCAGCAGCAACGGCTGGCTGGCATACGCGTAGTGATTGCCGGCCACGATAAGCGGAGCACCCGGCTTCAAACGCGCCCGAATGGATTGCAGAAGCGCTCGCTTGGCCTCATCGCCTTCCAGATGATGCAGAACGCCGATCACCGTGGCCGCGTCGTATGACTCATCGGCAGGCAAGTCATCGACCGGCCCGAGATGCAGATCCGTTCGCGCCAGCAAGTCATGCGACCGCAACTGCTCGGTCGCCGCCGCCAGCATCGGCTCGGAAGGGTCAACCGCCATGAAGCGCCAGCCTGGCTCCAGGCTTCCCATCGCGATGATTTCCTGGGCGGTCCCGCCTGCGCCAACCGCCAGAATCCGCGCCGAGCCCGCGTTACCGAGGCTGGCTGCCAGCATGCATGCGCCAAGGTCATGGCAAGCGTCATAGCCCGCCAGCGCAATGCGGCTTTGCTTGCCATATTCATTGGCGCGGGAGGTGTCGAATTTTTCAGTAGGGGAAGCGTTCAAGGGCATTTCTCCGTGTCCTTGAATCACCCTACGTCAGGAGGATCGATAATAGAAATTCATTGATTTCATGCGGTGCATTCCCGTCAGGAATGCGGAAGGTATATCCAGCACTCTCTGCTCGGCTCCCACGCCGTGCCCCAGCGAAATGACGTTACGCCTGCGACCGCAAAAATCAGTAAAGTGGCCACCCTGCACCCGGACAACTACAAAAAGGATCATTGCGTGACATCTCCAAAGGACTGGTGGGACCGGCTGAAGAACAAACCCGTGACCGAGCCGACGTGGGCGGAGTATCGGCGCAACGAAGCGCTGGAACTGCTCGCGAATGCCAATGGCAGCGGTACATGGATAGAACTCAGCACCCACTACAACGGCTTCGTCCGGGAAGTCGCGGTGAGAGAACTCAGTCGCGATTGCTCTCCGCAGGCGCTTGTAGCCCTGATAGAGCGGCTCAACGATTGGGTGCCGCAGATTCGCGATCTGGCGTTGTCCGGGCTGAACAACTACCTGAATCCCGCCCAGGCGCCAGCGTTGCTGTATGCGCTGGAGTCGATCATGGCGCTGGCGGGGCGGCAGCGGGTTGACCATGCCCCCACCTACACCGCCGCACGCACTGTTCTTCAATCACCGGATATCCGCGATGAGGTCTTCGCAAACTTTCTCACGCGGCAAGGCAAAGCCGCGCGCTACCTGTTCAGTTTGCTGCTGGAAACGGATTTCGACCCGGAGAGACTCCTGCGTAGCGCCCTGGCTCATAGGGAGCTGACCGTAAGGTTGGCTGCGGTGTCGGTCTGTCAGGATCTGCCGCCAGCGCAGGCTTCGCCTTTGCTGCTTGAGGCACTGGCGCGGCCGGGTGCCAAGGTACGAGTCAGCATACTGCGCGCCCTCCTTCCGCTGTCTGACGATCCAGTTCACCTGCTGCGATTGGCTTTGCTCGATCCCTCGCCCGCGATTCGCAGCCTGGCGCGTTGGGCAGCGCCTCGTCACGGCGTCGATGCATCTGAGGTACTGACGCAGCGGCTCAGCCTGGATTTCCCCACCCGCAAACGCGAATGGCTTGGCGTGCTGGGCCTGGCTTCCGAGCTGGAAATCAGACTCCAGAAGCACTGGCTTATTGAAGCGCTGAGCTCGATCTATCCCTCTGTGCGGCAGGCTGCGGTTCGCCTGCTGGGCGACGAAGATCTGCAGCTGATGCTCGGGGCGTTGAGTGATCCTTCGGAAAAAGTGTACCTCGCCGCCTACGCGCTATCGGACAAGCAGCCTTGGGCCGTACTGAATACCGGGGTCGCCACGAAACTGGATTGCGAATGGCATGACCTGCCCCCGCAACGCAGTTGGGCGATCTTGCGCTTGATGTCCCATTGGCAGCAGATCGCCTATCTGTTGAAACGACTGGAGGCAGAACCCGTGGTTGAGACATTCTGGCTGCGGAAGGTGGATCTCTGGTGCGACCGCCAGTATCAGGTTGTCGACCCGGTCACCTCAAAAGGTGAGCGTAGCGCGTTGATGCAACAGCTCAGAGCCCTGGCCGCCAACGGTCATATCCAGAGTGCCAGGGTCGCGCTCTTTACCGACTGATGTCTGAACCGATCTAGACCAACACCGCCAACCAAGCCGACAGCAACAACAAAAACGCCAGCCCGGCATTCATTCGCCGAAACGCTCGTGGCGAGCCAAAGAACCGCGCACTGCCCACGCCCAACAGCGCCCACGCCGTCATGCATGGCAGGCAGACCATTAGAAAAACCGTCGACAACAGCACCATCCGCGCGCTGTCGTCGCCGTTGCCGCCAAACACACTCACCACCGCCACGGCCATCATCCACACCTTGGGGTTGATCAATTGCAGGCCGGCGGCGCCGAACACGTTGAAGCCGTCATCAGCCGCTGTCGCCGAGTCCAGCGACGGCGGCGTGCTGCGAAAGATCTGCCACGCCAGCCAGCTCAGCCACAACACCCCGGCCCAGGCCATCGCCTGCTGGACACGGGGATAGCGCAGCAAGGTTTCCCCCACGCCGAGTCCGACCACCAACACCACCAGCGCCGCCGACACACACGCACCGAAGATGATCGGCACGGTGGCCGTCAGACCGCGCCGCGAGCTGTGGCTCATCACCAGAATATTGGTCGGCCCCGGGGTGATCGAGGCGACGAAGGAAAACAGCAGAAAAGGCAGCAACGATTCCATGACAGGACTCCCGAATCAAAACAGGAGGCCATGGTCGCGGTTGCGCGGGGTTCAGTCTGGAAGGTTTGAGCAGCGCTTGCGGTAGTCCGCCGGCGTCAGGTGATAGGCACGGCGGAACCAGCGCCCGAGATGGCTTTGATCGGCGAAACCGAGGGCGCTGGCGACGGTGGCGGGTGTTTCGCCGCGCGCCAGCAATTGCCGGGCGCGGGCCAGCCGCAGTTGGATCAGATAGGCATGGGGCGCCAGCCCGAAAGCGGCCTTGAACGCACGGGTCAGACGAAAGCGATCGACCCCGCAGGCCTGGGCCAGGTCGTCCAGCCCGATGTCTTCGAAGGCATGCGCATGCAGATAGTCCCGCGCCACCTGGGCCACCCGTGGCAGGCGCGGATCGAACGGCTGGCGCTTGCGCCAGTCGAGGTGGGACGTCAGCGAACCGAGCAAGGTGTCGATGGCGGTCTGGCGCACGATGCGCAAGTCGCCTTGATGCAAGGCGTTGAAGGCCTGATTGATGGCCGTGGACAGGCGCGAATCCTGGCTCAGGGTATCGGTGAACCCGAGCTGGCTGTTGTCCGGCGCATGCTCGAACAGCACGCGCAGTTCGCGCTCCAGCCAGTGCGGGTCGAGGTAGAGCATGGAATAGGTGAAGCCCTCCTCCGTCGGCGCGTGCCCGTCGTGGATCTCCCCCGGCTCCAGCATGAAAATCTTGCCCGGCGTACTCAGATGGCGCACGCGCCGGCAATGAAACTGCTGCACCCCCTGCTCGGTGACGCCCACCAGAAAGCTGTCATGCCAGTGCGGATCGTAGGCATGGCCCTGGAAATGGGCACGAATCGACTCGATCCCGGTGTCGGCATCCTGGGACAGCTCGATCCAGTTGCGTTTGTCCACGCAAGGCTCCGAAGGCAGTGTTGGTTGTTGAGGACGTCTACGTTACCGCGACTTTGCCGATGGGTTTAGAACATTTGTGCACGTGAGCCAGGCAGACCACCCAGCAAATTTAATGAACCCTGAGTGTCACGGCCCGCCTAAGTCAAAGACCATCAGGAGGTAGCTCATGCAAATTGAAACCACGTGGATCGTACTGGCCGTCGTGCTTTTGCTCATCGAATTGTGGGCGATCAACCGGGTGCGCAAGAGTGAGGGGAAAGCCAGCAACAAAGGCGTCTGGATCGTATTGATCGTGTTTGTGCCGCTGTTCGGGCTGATCGCCTGGGCGCTGGCCGGGCCCAAGCACGTCACGCAGGCCTGAAAACCCAAGGCAAGCAAGAGCCCCGAACATTCGGGGCTTTTTGTTGGCTGCAGGTTTGTATCCCAGTGTGTACGAATGCCGCTCGGATACATGCCTGGGCATCAGATGACGAAAACGGAAACAGCGCAGATACGTGGACAGCCTTTAATGGACTCCAGATTCGAAGGGTTCAGCCACCGCCCGGCCCTCACCGATTACCAAGGAGACTCGCCATGAAGCCTGCACTGCACACCGCCGTCCACACTGGAAAAAACCGTCGTCGCCTGCTGGGCCTGTCGCTTCTCGCCACTGCGCTGCTGCAGTTTGGCGCCTTCGCTCAAGCGCAAACCGCAGCACCCGAGCCGGTCAAGACCGCAGCCGCCAGCGTCAAGGCCGATCTGCCCTTCGGCCCGCTGAAACACGTGAAGGCTGGCCTGCTGGACGTGGCCTACGCCGAAACCGGCCCGGCCAATGGCCCGGTGGTGATTCTGCTGCACGGCTGGCCGTATGACATTCACAGCTACGACGACGTCGCGCCGCTGCTGGCGGCCAAGGGTTATCGGGTGCTGATGCCGTATGCCCGGGGTTATGGCGACACGCATTTCCTGTCCGACAAGACCGTGCGCAACGGTCAACCGGCGGCGCTGGCCAGTGACGTGATCGATTTCATGGACGCCCTGAAGATCAAGCAAGCCGTGCTCGGCGGCTACGACTGGGGCGCGCGTTCGGCGGACATCGTTTCGGCGCTGTGGCCGGAGCGGGTCAAGGCACTGGTGTCGGTCAGCGGTTACCTGATCGGCAATCAGGCCGCCGGCAAGAATCCGCTGCCGCCCAAGGCCGAGCTGCAATGGTGGTATCAGTTCTACTTCGCCACAGACCGTGGTGAGGCGGGTTACACCAAGAACACCCATGATTTCGCCAAGCTGATCTGGCAACTGGCGTCACCGAAATGGGCCTTCGACGACGCCACTTTCGACCGCAGTGCCAAGGCGTTGCAGAACCCGGATCACGTCGCCATCACCGTGTTCAACTACCGCTGGCGCCTGGGCCTGGTGCAGGGTGAAAGCCAGTACGAGGCACTGGAACAGAAACTCGCCACCGCGCCGTCGATCAGCGTGCCGACCATCACCCTCGAAGGCGATGCCAACGGCGCCCCGCACCCGGCGCCCGAGGATTACGCCAAACGCTTCACCGGCAAATACCAGTTCCGCCTGATCAACGGTGGCATCGGTCACAACCTGCCGCAGGAAGACCCGAAAGCCTTCGCTCAGGCGATCATCGACGCCGATCACCTCTGAAGCGGCACGCCAAACGGCTCGTCATTTGACGAGCCGTTTTTCTTTGGACGGCCGATAACCGAAATAGGCGCTGTAGCACTTGCTGAAATGACTCGGCGAAACGAATCCGCAGGCCACCAGCACGTCCACCTGCGACAGCTCGGTGTGTTGCAGCAGCCGCCGAGCCTCGGTGATGCGCAGTTCCATGTAATAACGCTGTGGCGTGGTGCCCAGTTGTTCCTTGAACAGCCGTTCCAGCTGACGTCGGGAGCGACCGGCATACACCGCCAGTTGCTCCAGCTCCAACGGTTCTTCGAGGTTGGCGTCCATCAGCTTCACCACCTCACGCAACGGCGCGCTGACGCAGATGTTCTCGGTCGGTTTGATCCGCCGGTAACGCGATTCCTCGAACGCCAGAATGTCTTCGATGCCTTCGACCAGCGCCTTGTCGTGCAGGCCCTTGATCCAGTCCAGCGCCATGTGGAACGCGCCGGAGGGACTGGACGCGGTCAACCGGTCGCGGTCGATCACATAGGGTTCGCTGCTGACCTGAGTCGCCTTGGAAATTTCCGCCAGCGCCGGCCGATGCTCCGGGTGAATCGCACAGCGATAGCCTTCCAGCACCCCTGCCCGGCCCAGGAACCACGCGCCGTTCCACAACCCGGCCAGGATCACGCCGGCCTCGGCGGCCATCTTCAGCAGGTTGATGAGCTCATCGCTCGCCTTCAATTCCGTGCGGTAACCGCCGCAGATCACCAGCAGATCCAGTTCCTGCAACACGCTGGTTTCCAGGCGCGCGTCCGGGCGGATCACCAGCCCCAGGTCGCTGATCACTTCACCGTCGCTCAAGCCAAAGGTGCACGTGGAAAACAGACCGGGGCGCAGCAGATTGGCGGTGACCAGGGTGTCCAGCGCCTGGGTGAAGGCCGGCAGGGAAAAATGCTCCAGCAGCACAAACCCGGTGCGGGTCATGCGTCCCGGCCCGCTGGCGGGCTCGTTCAGGTAGCGAAGGTTCTTGCCCTTCATGCCACCGCTGAATTGGCGTCGTTCGATCAAGGTGGGGTCCATCGTTTCGTTGTTATGGCGCCATGCTAACCGGCGCCGCAGCAAATTACTCGCGAACGACGCAAGCACCCATCCAGAGATCGCTCCCACGCCGTTGACCTTGATCGTTCCCACGCTCTGCGTGGGAATGCCTCCATGGACGCTCTGCGTCCGGCGTTGGGAGGGACGCGGAGCGTCCCGGGCTGCATTCCCACGCAGAGCGTGGGAACGATCAGTCACCCAATCCCCGCCGGCCTGCGTCCCAACGTCGCAGGCCCGGCACCTTGGCAAACGCCACACAAGGCTTAAAATCGCGCCTCCTCTTGCAGTCGCCCGAACGGCGCCTGCCCGCAGCCATGACAACCCTCAGGTTTGAACAGCCGGCCACTTTCACAAAGTGCGCCAGGCTCAATCGCCCTGCCCGTTCGGCGGTCGTTTGTCTTCAACACACTTCGGCTTGGCACTCGCATGCGCAGAGGCGCACGTTCCGCTGTTCGATCACTTGAGGTTTTTATGACACCGCGTTTGCTGGCCATGGCGCTGGCGCCCCTGCTCGGGCTATTCATTGTTGCCCTGGGCAACGGCTTTCTGTCTTCTTTGACCACCCTGCGTCTGGGCGCGGCCGGCGAATCGGCGACGATGATCGGCATCGTGTCCTCGGCCTATTTCATCGGCCTGACCCTGGGCGCGATCTTCAACGACCGGCTGATCCTGCGCATCGGCCACATCCGCGCCTACAGCAGCTTCGCCTCGCTCATCGCCGCGACCATCCTGCTGCAAGGGTTGTTTTATGACACCTGGGGCTGGGTCGTGCTGCGACTGATCAACGGCTGGGCCACGGTCGGTGTGTTTCTGGTGATCGAGAGCTGGCTGCTGCTGGCCGGTGACGCGAAAATTCGCGGCCGCCTGCTCGCGCTGTACATGATCGTCCTCTACGGCGCCGGCGTGCTGGGTCAGGCGTTTTTGGGGAAAATCACCGGGCTGGGCGACACGGCGCCGTTCATGGTCGCCGGCATGCTCGCGACCTTGTCGGTGCTGCCGATCGTGATCCTGCCGCGGGTTTCGCCGCTGCTGGAACAGGTCGAACCGCTCAAGCCACGGGCGCTGCTCGGCGTATCGCCCACCGGGCTGGTCGGCTGCTTCGGCTCCGGCGTGACCATCGCGGCGATCTACACCCTGCTGCCGCTGTACCTGCAACGCATCGGCCTGAACGTCGGCGAAGTCGGCAGCATGATGGCCTGGACGATCCTCGGCGCGATGCTGCTGCAATACCCGGTCGGTCGCTGGTCCGATCGCAAGGATCGCCTGCAAGTGCTGACCGTGCTGTGCGCCGCGTGCACCGTGCTGTCGCTGGTGATCGTGCTGGTGCCGCTGTCCTCGGCCATGCTCGCGGCGATGTTGTTCCTGCTGGGCGGCGGCGTGTTCGCGCTGTACCCGGTCGCCGTCAGTCACGCTGCCGACCGTGCACCGGTTGAAACCCTGGTGCCGATGATTCAGGGCATGTTGCTGATCAATTCGCTGGGCTCGGCGATGAGCCCGCTACTGATCTCGCCGGCGATGAACGCCCATGGCGAAACCGGTCTGTTCTGGGTCTTCGCGCTGGTCAACCTGAGCATGGTGACGTTCTTCTTCTGGCGTCGCGGCAAGCGTCCGGTGCCGGCCAACCCGGCGCCGTTTGCGGCGGCAGCGACCTTCTCGCCGACCGGTGCAGAGCTGCGGGTGACCGAGGATCTGCGCCAAGCAGCGCAGGAGCATCCGCCGATGGTCGATGCGTTGAGCGGCGAAGCGGCGCCAGCAACGGGATCGCGCTACGAAGCCAGTTGAATTTCTGGCAGACATAAAAAAACCGGTGACTTTCGTCACCGGTTTTTTATTGCCTCTGAATCAGTGCGGCGCGCGCGGGATCGTTTTCATCAGATCCTCAGGGCTGATATGCCCCACCACACTGCCCGGCTGCGGCAGATTCAGGATGTGGCCCTTCATCTTGCCGATCACATGCATCTCGCACGGCTTGCAGTCGAACTTCAGGGTCAGCACTTCGTCGCCGTGAATCAGCTGCATCGGCGCGACTTTGGTTTTCACGCCAGTCACGCCTTTGGCCTGTTTCGGGCACAGGTTGAAGGAGAACCGCAGGCAGTGCTTGGTGATCATCACCGGCACTTCGCCCGCCTCTTCGTGAGCCTCGTACGCGGCGTCGATCAGCTTCACGCCGTGACGGTGGTAGAAGTCGCGAGCCTTCTGGTTGTAGACGTTGGCCAGGAACGACAGATGCGCCTCCGGATACACCGGCGGTGGCGTGGTCTCGGCCTTGCGCGAACCGCGCGGGTGGGCGGCAACGCGGGCGGCGGTCAGCGCTTCGATCACTTCACGGCGCAACGACTTGAGCTGCGAGTTCGGGATGAAGAACGCTTGCGGCGCATCCAGTTTGATCGAGGTCGCGTGGTACTCGGTGGTGCCGAGCTGGCCGAGCAGGTCATGCAAGGTGTCCAGCGCCTGTTCCGGTTTGTTGGCGACGCCGAACGGGCCTTCCAGCGCGACGCTGGCGCTGATGCCCTCTTCGCTGGTCACGGTCAGTTCCAGACGCTCTTCACGCAGCTTCGCCAGCCAGCTCACGCCGATCCGACGCTCGGCAGAAGTCTTGAGCAAGGCCTGCTGCCAGTTGTGGTCGAGGTTGCGGTTCAGCGGGTGGTTCGGGCGCAGCTTGTACAGGCCTTCCGGCATTTCGTTCGGCTCGACGCGGTAGCGGTAGCGCTTCTCGCCTTCTTCCTCGAACTCGCCCTTGGCTTCGGCGATATTGGCGCGGAACCCCACCACTTCGCGCTTGACCAGCACGTTGAGGCCGTCGCCGTTCGACAGCGGCTCGTGGGTGATGACCTGCATGTCACGCTTGCCGACTTTCTCGACCGTGCCCACCGCCAGACCGGTGAAGGTCGGCGAATCGAACGCGCCGATGTCGATCTTGCGCTCGCTGACGAAGTAGTCGGTGCTGCCACGGTGGAAGGTCTTTTCCGGGTCCGGCATGAAGAAATGCGCGGTGCGGCCGCTGGAAGCGCGCGCCAGGTCCGGGCGGTCGTTGAGCACGTCGTCGAGGCGCTGGCGGTAATAGGCGGTGATGTTCTTCACATAGCCCATGTCCTTGTAGCGACCTTCGATCTTGAACGAACGCACACCGGCCTCGACCAGCGCGCGGATGTTGGCGCTCTGGTTGTTGTCCTTCATCGACAGCAGGTGTTTTTCGTAGGCGATCACGCCACCCTTTTCGTCTTTGAGGGTGTACGGCAGACGGCAGGCCTGGGAGCAGTCGCCCCGGTTGGCACTGCGCCCGGTCTGCGCGTGGGAAATGTTGCACTGACCGGAAAACGCCACGCACAACGCGCCGTGGATGAAGAACTCGATGGCGGCATCGGTTTCATCGGCGATTGCGCGGATTTCCTTGAGGTTCAGTTCACGGGCCAGTACCAGTTGCGAGAAACCGGCCTGATCGAGGAACTTGGCCCGCTCAAGGGTGCGGATGTCGGTCTGGGTGCTGGCGTGCAGCTCGATGGGTGGAATGTCCAGCTCCATCACGCCCAGGTCCTGGACGATCAGCGCATCGACGCCGGCGTCGTACAACTGATGGATCAGCTTGCGCGCCGGTTCCAGTTCGTTGTCGTGCAGGATGGTGTTGATGGTGGTGAAGATGCGCGCGTGATAGCGACGGGCAAATTCCACCAGTTCGGCGATTTCGCTCACCTCGTTGCACGCGTTGTGGCGCGCACCGAAGCTCGGGCCGCCGATGTACACCGCGTCGGCGCCATGCAGGATGGCCTCGCGGGCGATGGCCACGTCACGGGCGGGGCTGAGCAGTTCCAGGTGATGTTTGGGCAAGGACATATGTTTTTTTAGTCAGGCTGTCACGGTTGAGGCGCGCATTGTAGCCGCGAAACGCGTGGCCGGCACGCCTGTGCTGCCGGGTGGCTGTTTTCAACCCGTCACGATCAGATCGCTCCCACGCGGTCCGTCACTGATCGTTCCCACGCTCTGCGTGGGAATGCAGTCCCGGGACGCTCCGCGTCCCTTCCAGAGCCGAACGCGGAGCGTCCGTTGAGGCATTCCCACGCCCGGCGTCACAGATCGTTCCCACGCTCTGCGTGGGAATGCAGCCCGGGACGCTCCGCATCCCTTCCAGAGCTGGAACGCGGAGCGTCCCTTGAGGCATTCCCACGCGGACGGTTCGACGCCTCGACGTGGGAACGATCATTACGGGGTCAAGCCTTGGCAGCCATCGCAGTCACTTCCACCTTCATCCCCTCAACCGCCAGCGCCGCCACGCCAACCGCCGCGCGCACCGGCCATGGCTTGGCGAAGTAGCGCTTGTACACCTCGTTGAACGCAGCGCGATCAGCCATGTCGGTCAGGTAGATGGTCAGGTGCAGCACGCGATCCATCGAGCTGCCGGCCTTTTCCAGCGCCACTTTCAGCGCCTGCAACGTGCATTCGCTCTGCGCGGTGACGTCGCCCAGTTCCAGGCTGCCGTCGGAACGGGTCGGAATCTGGGTCGACATCAGGATGCCGTTGAATTCGGTCACGTCCGAAGAGATCGAGTCTGCATCCGGGTCCGGGGTGTAGGTGATGTCTTGGTTGGCCATGGGAAAGTCCTTCGCTGGCAGTGAGGACGGCGCCATCGCGCGCCGTTTCGGGCGGCCAGTTTACAGACCCGGTCGCCGGTGGGAAGTCCCGACGCGGTGTGTCAGCCCTGCGCCAGTATCCGCCGCAGTTCCAGCGCATTGCCGAGTGCCGCGCCGCTGGCGGTGTTATCGAAAATGCACCAGGTGTCGATGCCATCGACAGCCGCCACCTGCAAATCGCCGGCGAGCCTTTCCAGATACGCCGAATCATAGGCGCTGTGATAAATCCGTGGCGAACCGTGCAGCCGCCAGTAGCGCACGCCCGGCCAGCCGCACGGAGCCGTGTCGGTGCTGATTCGCGAGGGATCGACCACCGCTTGCGCGATGCGATACGCCATCAACAGCAGTTCGGCGGCGGCCCAGGATTCGTGGCGCGGCTCCAGCACCACGGCCCCGGAATAGCGCTGGCGCAAGCCGATAAAAAACGCCTCGGCAACCGCTTCGTCAAACACCAGCGACGGTGGCAACTGCAGCAGCAGGCAACCCAGGCGATCACCCAGTCCCGAGCACTGCTCGAGAAAGGCGTCGAGCTCATGTTCGCAGTCCCACAGACGCCGCTCATGGCTGATCGACTTCGGCATCTTCACGCAGAAGCGAAATCCGTCCGGCACCGACTCGGCCCAACGGGCGTAGGTTTGGCGTTGGTGCGGACGGTAGAAGGAGCTGTTGATTTCCACGCCATTGAGCAGCGCGGCATAACGTTGCAGATGAGTGCCCTGCTCCGGAAAGGCCGTCCAGTGCTGCCGGGGCAGGCTCCAGCCGGCGCAACCGATGAAGATCGACGGCACATTCAAAACAGCACCTTGCCCGCTTCACGCATGAAGATTTCCACGGTTTTCGGGCCGATCCCTTCGAAGGCTTGCAAACGCTTTTCGAAGTCCTGGCGGTCGGCGCTCGCCTCGACCATGTTCATTACCCGCCCGGCATATTCGTCATTCAGTCTGGCGACCAGGGCCAGCAAGCGCTCGGCGGTGGTTTCGTCGTAGCGCACGTAATGCGCCTGGCCGAGCATCCGCACCAGTTCGCGATGGGTGCAATGGCCGAGTTTGCGCGGCGTATCCCGCTGGTGTCGTTCAACGATCACTCGATAGGCTTCGGCGGCAATTTCGGCCTGGATTCGTTTGCCCATCAGGAAACTGGCGAGCAGCCATTTGAACAGCGCTGATTCGTTCAGCGGATGCAGGTCGATGTGCAAGTCTTCGGCGTTGATGGTTTTGGTCATGCAGTTTTTGAGCGAGGGGCGGCGTGATGAGTGCGGGGCTGGCGACGAATGGTTTTGAGGCTTAACGCGTCAGGTTTCTCCTCGTCGGGCGATGATTGATAAACAGGTTTGAATCACGCCGTTTAAAGACATGTCGGAATGCTTCCGAATGCCTACAAATCCTTGCGCCAGAGCCTACCGCTACGCCAGAATCCGCCGGCTTGTGCGCCTTGGGGTCGGCCGGTAACTTGGATCGGGTCACTGATTTGCAGTGATCGGGTTTAGCAGCCCGTGGTCAACCTAAGGTCGTACGCGCACTATCAATCAGGTTCCATGCCTGCATTTGATGGCGGCTGTACGCAGGGCGCTTCGGCGCGCCGGCTTCCTTAGGTTCCCCGGTCTGCTAACCTGCGTCCAGCTGCCACCCTTCTTTTAGCAGAGAAGCGGTTTCAGCATCATTTCGGAACCTGAAAATGATCAAACCTTCTCCAAATCCCCCGGTTACCGCACCGGCCAGCATCACCAATCCAACATCCCCCTACGAATGCCCTGACTCCAAAAAATTCAACGAAGCCGCCGAACGCGCCCTCAACTACTACCTCGGCCCGCCCGCCCCCTACATCATGGCC
>NZ_JBWKZE010000041.1:0-46365 GCF_059424205.1 Pseudomonas sp. GW456-12-1-14-TSB6 | reverse complement strand
CGCTCCCCCTCCCGCACAAACCGATGCCCCACTTCAAACACGTGATACCGATAAGCCCGCTCCCGATCACACAACAATTCCCCCTCCAACTGCGTCTCCCCCACTTTCAACTTCAACTGAAAGCTGCGATCCGTCGGATTGTGCAGTACCAGGTCGATGTAGTTGTAGAAAATCGCCGCGCCGGAGCCGAATGGCAGGACGCGGCCGTCGTCCGGGAAGGGGTCGAAGCTGTGGTTGGCGCGTTCGATGACGACCAGCGGTGAGTGAATGGCCATCCAGTGGATGAGGTTGCTGAGTTGGCAGATGCCGCCGCCGATGCCGGTGCGGGCCTGGCCGAAGGACAGTTCCATGCCTTCGACGTAGCCGCGTTGGCGGGTCGGGCGGCCGACGAGGCGGCAGAAGGAGAAATATTCGCCGGGGGCGATGGTGACGCCGTCGATGGCGGCGACGGCGAGTTTGAGGTTGATGACTTTGTTGTGTTGCAGCGCGAGGTCGGAGTCGCCGAGTTTGCGGATCAGTTTTGAGGTGTGTTTGAGATAGCGGTAAGGCAAGCGCTCGGACGTCGTGGCAGGCCGTGCGTAGCGTTTGCTCGAGCAGTGCCAGGCGATGTGGCGGAACAGTCTTTTTTGCCACACGCGCAGCCAGTAAAGGGCCGGGTGGTAGAGGGAAAGTGGTTTCATCCTTGGCGAACGGCGCGGGCCGTTGTCTTCCTTGAGCTTGAAAGGGCGGCGCATCTTACCGTGGAACCGCGCTTGATCGCCAAGCGCCTCGCCGGTGTTGCAGGCCGTAACAAGTCGCCCGGCCCGGGGGCTCGGAAATTAAGCTTCAACTAAGGTTGCGTCCCTACCATCCGGGCCACAAAGCAGCGGTTCTGTGTGCTGATTGCCGTCAGCAGAACCCTTCAACTTGAAGTGAGCCCGGACCATGAGTGCGATCGATTCCACCTCTAAACAACTGCCCGCCTTCAGTCTTGTATTGGTCAATTACAAGACGCCGGAAATAACCCGGATGTGCCTGGAGTTTCTCCAGCAGTATGTCAAGGAGCATCAAATTCCGGTGTGGGTGGTGGACAACGATTCCGCCGATGAAAGCCTGATTTACTTGCGGTCCCTGGACTGGATCAACTTGATCGAGCGCCCTTCTCCCGGCAAGGAAGCGGGGCATATTGCTCATGGCAAGGCACTTGATCTGGCACTTGCGAAAGTTGAAACCGATTACCTGTTTTTGCTGCACACCGACACTTTCGTTTTTGACAGTACTGTCTTTTCGATGATGATGAATGAGTGCATGCAATCTTTGGATACCGCGGCGGTAGGTTGCGTCGAACAATTGGATCGCGGCGTCCTTAGAGACACCTGGCGTTTGTCTTCGCGTTATTTCAAACACTATTTCCGCCGGGCAAAACAGCATTTCGGGTTGCCGTCCCGAGATCCAAAACCCTACCGGGAAACTCACCTGAAAAGCTTCTGCACCTTGTGGAATGCACGGCTGATCAAGGCTCACGGGCTGCATTTTTCGATGGACGACCGGGTCCCGGGATACACGCTGCAGGATCGTTTAAGCAGCCTTGGCTACGGCATCAAATGCCTCTCGCCGCGGACGATCTTCCGCTACCTGGATCACATCCAGGCCGGCACCGTGGCCGCGATCGGTGGATACGGCAAACAGCACCGCCGCACCACCATGTATCAGGAAACGCTCAAGCGCCTTCAGTTACAACAGGGTATGCGACCCGCCAAATCGTAAGACAATAAAAAAGGGCGACTTCAAAGTCGCCCTTTTTGCATCTGAATTCTTTGGCCTCCACTCCGAGGAGGTGTTCGCCCAGTGTAATGGCCTGGCAATCCATGCACCGGTAAAGAGCCCTGACACTGGGCGAACGCGAAGGATTTTAATGGAAATTGGCGGATATGTCGTCCTGCTTCAACATGAAATTTATGTACTGAAAAGTTAAAGAAAATATTCGTCGATATTTCCCGACAAACTTTCTGACATCACCACCTCGAATACTTCATATGACTGTTCTCATACAATTACTTGTACAAGAACAGCCATTCTGTAGAGTCAATACTCAACTTTCATGCTGACTGGTCACTTTTAATACATCGGTGTAAGTGACCACGACGCTTTGCCCGACTTTCAAATCTTTCAGTTTGGCCTGAATCTCAGGCTTTTCGACGTTGAGGGTTTTCGACTGGCCCGACGGGTTTTCCAGGGTCACCTGGTTTGTCGCCAAATCAATTTTGGTGATTTTCAACTGGACCTGAACCTGGCGGAAAGCCTCGCCACCGGGGTTGCTGCTGCCCACGGCGTTGCGCAGTTCACCGGTGCGCTCGGTGGAGCCTGGCAGACCTTTATCCACGTCGGTGTCCAGATAAGCGGCGACCGAACGTGTCACCTCGATCTGGACCAGATCCCCCACCTTGAGATTTCCGAGGTTTTTCGCCTTGTCGCTGAGCTGAATGTGCACCTGGCGACCTTCCGCGCCTTCCAGGACCACTTGATGATTGGCCGGGTCAACAGCCAGTACTTTGGTGGTGACCCTGTCGGCCTCGACAACGGCCGACAGCGGGATATCGGCAGCCATCGCCGAAAGGCTGGCCGTAGAAAGGACGGTGGCAAGTGCTATGGCGTGCGTCAGTGCTTGGAGCTTCATAAGCGATACATTCCCTGTGATGGATGGCAGCACCCATCGCCGACGTGGTCAGCGACGGATGTGCCACTGAGCATAGACGCCCTTCAGGGTTTGTTCCGCGATCGTTGCGCAGTGTCCTGCGCGGTGGACTCGCCACTGGCGGTGCCTTTCCCGGAGCTCTGTCGCTGTTTGGGATCGGTGGGACGCAGTGCGTCGTTGTCGCGCTCGGTTTCACCCGGCGGACGAGGTTCGTCGGGGTGCTCGTTATCAGGGACAGTGTTCATGTCGGGCCTCCTCAGGCTTCGGGGTCGTCGAGTTCCCGCGCGACGTTCATGGCGGGCGAGTCCTTGTGCAGGTCATCGGCCTTGGCTCTGAGAATCTGCCACTGCTCAAGATCGATGGCACCTTGGCCGAGCAAATCGTCAGCAATGCGCTGCAGAGCGAAGTAATGGGCATCCGGGGATTGTTGCCAGTACGTCTGATCGTCAAACATTTGCTGCCAGGTCGTCAGGTCTGGAGATTTCAGTTCCTCGCTCATGGATCGGATCCTCGGCCATGTTCCTCGGTAGAGGGGGCATCCTGGACAGAGTTCCAATCGATTCCTTCGCAGGCACGGTGCGTGGAATCAGTACCCGGTCATTTCCAGATAGCCCTGCCCGCCCCGATTGCCGCTCAGGCGCACCGGCCCTTCCCAATACGGAATGCGCAGGTTCATCCAGGCGTCGGGGTTGATTGCATCGAGGGTGATCTGCAGATTCCTCGTCGGGATCTCGATCGACCAACGCACCGGCATCGAACGGCCGGCGACCTTCGCAGTGCCTTGCGGGGTCAGCTTGATCTGCTCGGCGTGCAGGGTTTCGGTCTGGCCATCGGCGGCAATCCACGTGCCGGTCAGGTACGGCGCCCCTTCCTTCTGGCGCATGCGGTACAGCATGACGTGTTCGCCACCGTCCAGATGCAGGGAGAACCAGTCCCACCCTGTCTGGTTGGCGGTCAGCGGCTGGCTGCTCCATTCGCGGTCGAGCCAGGCCGGGCCGTTGACGGTGTAGGTCTGACCGTCGATCTGCAGGGTGCCGCTGGCCTGGAAAAACGGCTGGCTGTAGTAATACGACGCCTGGCCCTGTTCGGATTTCTGGCTGAAACCCTTGTCGCCCTGCAGCACCAGCGGGCGGCTGGAGGTCAGGCGCAGCTGGTAGCTGAAGTTCTTGTCACGGGCGCTGAGTTGCAGGTCGGCCAGCGGATCGCTCGCCTGACTGACGAAACGCCAGTCATCGATCCACGCCTCGAACGGCGCCGCACGAACCCCGGCCTGCCCGACGCCGCCACGGGCATAACGCTCGGCGGCGTGGTGGACGCTGGCCGAGGTCACCGCTGCATGCCCGAGCCAGATCGTCTGGTTGGCCCAGCCCGGTTGCTGCGGCGAGGCGTTCAGGGCGCTGCGGAATAACGTCCACTGCACGCCGAAATCGTTGCCCTGCGCATCCTTGAGATTGGCCGTCACGTACCACCATTCGATGCGAAAGCCGTCATGGGCACCGTGATCCGCCGGGAAGCTGAACACCCGCCCCGGCACCACCGGCGTAAACGCCTGCGCCTGAGCGCCCATGCCGGCGAAACCCTTCTGCTCCGCTGTGGGGTTGTCGCAACCACCGAGCAACAACGCCAAAAACACCAGCGCAAACCTAGTCCTCATGGGCAAACGTCCTCAGCAAGTCCGCCGGTTGCGTGCGGTACAGCGAATACAGCGGCCACGCCGAGGCCAGCAAGGTCGCCAGCAGCGCCAGCCCCATCAGTTGCAGCAACTGCCATGGAAACACCCGCAGCGGCAGACGCCAGCCAAAGGCCTGCACGTTGATCACCGCGTCCAGACACCACGCCAGACCGATGCCCAACGGCAAGGCCAGCACCAGCGTCAGCAGCGCCAACAGCCACGTTTGCCCGAGGTTGAGCAGCATCAATTGCCGCCGCGTCACACCCAGCGCCCACAACGGTGCGAGCTGGCCGAGGCGGCTCTGACTCTGGGTCAGCAGGCTGATGAACAGCGCCACGCCGGCGACGGCCAACGTCAGGCTATTCAGCGCGGCGGTCGCGGCGAAAGTGCGTTCGAAGACTTGCACCGACCAGCCCTTGAGTCGCGCCTGATCGACAATCCGGCTGTCATCGAGTTGGAAGCGTGCCTGCAAGGCCCTGAGCAGCGCCGGGATGTTCGACGGGTCGATGCGCAGGTTGAAGCGGTTTGGCGTCAGCTGCGGCCAGCCGCGCAACAGGTGGTTGCTGTTGACCAGCACATGGCCCTTGGGATTGCCGTAGTCGGCGTAAATGCCGACGATGCGCGGCGACCACGACCCGCCCGGCGTGGGAATCGACAAGTGATCGCCCGGCGTCACCTTCAAGCGCCGCGCCAGTTGTTCGCTGAGCATCACCGCATCGTCCTTGGCCAGCGCCGCCCACGGGTCGTCTCCTCGAGATTCGAGCAACGGCCAGTGCTGGCGATAGTGCGGATGATCGATGATCCCGAACACGTCCGCCGGCCAGCCTTGCAGCGACACCGAAACCTGCCAGTTGGGCATGATCGCGGTGACGCTCGGTTGCTGTTTGAGCCAGGTGTACAGCTCTCGCGCCTGAGCCGGGTTGCTCGGATTCAGATAAAGCTCGGCGGTGAGCCGTTGTTCGAGCCAGTCGTTGAAGGTCTGGCGGAAACCGGCGGTCATGCTGCCGGCGCCGATGTTCGCCGCCATCGCCAGCAGCAGCGCCATCAAGGCCAGGCTCAGCGCCGGCAATTGCTGGCGGCAGTCGGCGAGAAACCACTGCCCGAGCACCGAGCGGCTGCGCCCGAGCAAACCGTTGAGCAACGCACTGAGCAACACCGGCAGCGCCAGCGCGGCGCCGAGCAACAGCCCCGCCATCAACACAAACCCACTGGCCAGGCTGTTGCCCCCTACCAGCGCGGCCAAGGCAATCACTGCACATACGCCGGCCACCCAACCCTGACGCCGCAACCAGCGCGCATGTTGCTGATGCCAGGCCTGCGGATCCGCCACCGCCAACAACGGCAGACGCGCCGCCCGCAGCAGGCTATTGGCCCCGGCCAGCAGCGCGCCGAGCAGACTCAAGCCGATGCCGCTGAACCACCACCACGGACTCAGACGCAACTGCCCCGCCACTTCCGCGCCGTACAGACCGCGCAGGCTGGCGGCGACATCCGGCAACAGCACGCTCGCCAGCCAGTAACCGCTGACCACGCCGAACAGCCCGCCGATCAACGCCAACGCGCCGAGCTCAACGATCAGGCAAGCGATCAGCATTCGCGCGCTGACTCCGCAGGCTCTCAAGGTGCGCAGCAATCCCCGACGTTGTTCCAGCGCCAGACCGATGGCCGCGTGGACGATGAACAAACCGACAATGAACGAGAGAAACCCGAGGGCATCGAGGTTGAGGTGGAAGCTTTCGGTCAATCGCGCAAGGTTGTTTTCCTCGCCACTGCTCTTGAGCTGCAACTGGCCTTTGAACGCGGTCGGGACGTCGGCGTGAAAATCCTTCGGCAGCAGCAGACGCGACAGTTGATCAGGCTGTTCGAGCACGCGCTGAGCGACGCCAATGTCCACCAGCAGCACGCCGGGGGCCATGTCGGTTTGCGCCCGCAGCGGCGGCAGCGTCTGGCCGGTTTCGGTGGCCGGGGTCGCGCCCTCGGCGAGGTTCAGCGCCCGCAAGGTTTCGGGAGAAATCCAGGTGCTACCCGGCGGGGTGAAGAATTCGACGACGCGTTCAATCGGCATCGCCTGCCCGGCCACCGCGCTGTCACCGGGTAAAGACACCGGCTCGATGCCCATCAATTGCAGGCGCTGGTTTTCGTGATTTTTAAGAATCAGGCGCCCTTGCAGAACCGGCGACACCGGCCAGCCCAGACGCCGCAGATCGACGAACCATTGCTGCGGAAACGTCGCGCCGTTTGGCGTACTGAGGCTGGCCTGGGGTTCGCCGCCAATCAACTGGCTGGCCCGGGCATAACTGTCCCGCGCCTGACTGTTGAGCGCTTCGACCCCGGTCAACAGACTGGTGGCCAGCCACAACCCGGTCAGCACGCTGAAAAACTGCACCGGATGGCGCCGCCAGTGACTGAGCAGCGCCATCATCGCGTGACGAAAAACCTTCACGTCAAACGACCGCTGGACAGCACCACGCGCTCCGCCAGCCGCGCTGCCACGCGCTGACTGTGGGTGACCATCAGCAAGGTGGTGGGTGTGTCGTCGAGCAATTCCAGCAACAGTCGCAGGACTTCGTCGCTGGTGGCTTCGTCGAGGCTGCCGGTGGGCTCGTCGGCCAGCAGCAATTTCGGTTGCGCCGCCAGCGCTCGGCCAAGCGCGACCCGCTGTTGCTGGCCGCCGGAGAGTTGTTCGGGATAGCGTTTGAGCAATTCGCCCAGCCCCAGGCGCTGCACCAGATGCTGCTGCCAGCGCGGATCATGCCGCCCGGCCAGCCGCGCCTGAAACGCCAGGTTGTCCTCGATCCGCAGGCTGCCGATCAGGTTGTACTGCTGGAACACCAGACCGATTTCGGTGCGCCGCCAGTTGGCCAGTTGCGCCTCGTTCATCCGGTCCAGCCGATGTTCGCCGCTACTGATGCTGCCGCTGTCGACCTTGTCGAGCCCGGCGATCAGGTGCAGCAGCGTGCTCTTGCCGCTGCCCGACTCGCCCATCAGTGCCAGACTGCTGCCGGGCCTGAGCGTCAGGTCGATGCCTTGCAGCACCGGCAACGGGCCTTGCGGGGTGAGGTAGCTTTTGAAGACGTTTTGAACCTGGAGCATGCCGCCATCCGATCGATCCGTGTCGGCCAAGGATAGCGGATACCGACGCGTTACTGACCCACCGCCACACTCGTCGGCGCTTCACCCGGCGTGACGATGCTGTTCAGGTCGATGTGCTTCCACTCGGGTTTGGCCCCCAGCCGCGCGTTGAAGCGGTAGTTGAAGGTGAATTCATCCGCCGTCGCCACGCTCAGCGGTTTGCCGTATACCGCTTCGATTCCCGGCAGGTCGTAGCCCATCAACTGCAACAGGGTCGGGAAGATGTTGTAGTGACTGGAGCGATCCTTGTTCGCCGCCAGTTGCGCCGACCAGTCGAGTGTCTGCAACTGATCGCCCTGAATCACTACCAGCGGCACCAGCCCTTCTTCCTCCACCGGGTCGCCGCCGCAGTGGGTGTTGAGCCCGGGATTGCCGCGTTCGTGCAAATCCTGGCCGTGATCCGAGGTGTAGATCAGCAGCGCGTTGTTCAGATTGGCCTGGGCAAACACCCGCGAAAAAAACTCGCCGACATTCCACAGCACCGTGTTTTTGTAGGCATTGCGATACAGCACCCAGTCATCCGGCTGGCCGTTGAAGCCGGTGCGTTCACCGGTGTCGGCGACTTCCGTGAACTGCCCGCGGGGCAAGGTCGGGCGGTAGGCCATGAAAGCGTCCGGGTATTTGTCGTGTACCGGGAAATGCGCGCCGACCTTGTTGATCAGCACCAGCTGCGGTTTACCGTCGTTGAGCAGTTCGATCAGCTTGGCGGCGGCAGCCATGTCGCGGTCGCGCACGCTGATCTGGTCGAATTGCACGAATTCGTCGATGTCCTTTTTCTCGGCATCGTTCATCAGGTTCTGCAGGTTGCCGCCGGTGCGCTGAGCGTCGATGTAGACCGTGCGCAGGCCGGCCTTTTTCGCGTACTGCCAGATCGACGGCAGCGTGCTGTTGATCCGCATGTAGTCGGCGCGGGTGCCACCGTAGCGCAGGGTGATGTTGGTGTCGGCGCTGCAATTGGCGATGGACGCCGCGTAGCCGTAGTTGAAGATCTCGACGCCGGGACGGGCCTGCTTGAGGTTGCTGTGCACGCCGAACGGCGCGTTGATGTCCAGGTAATTGCCGGAAATGCTTTCGTCGATGATCAGCACGATATCGTGACCGACCGCCGGGCCATTGCGCGCCAGGGTCACCGGCTCACGCGGACCGACGGTGTTGTGCAGCGCTTCGTAGCCGAACAGGTTCAGATAGGCCAGCGGCGTGTACATGATCGGCAACCCGCGCGCGCCCTCCCCGGCGCGCACGAACAGTACGGCGCTGAGCAGCAACACACCGCACAACGGCGCAGCGATCCGCAAGGCGTTGGGTACCGGGATCGTGTGCCGGGGCTTGAGACCGATCCCGAGCAACAGCAACAACCCGTTGAGCAGACCGTGGATGATCGCCCCCCGGTACTGATACGCCGCTTCCTGGATGAAGCCGCCGGAGTACACCAGTGAGACAAAACTGCTGTAGGTCAGGTAATCGGCGGTGACCCTCGTGTAAACATCGAAGAACACCGCCGAAACAAACAGGGTTAATGCGAACAAATGCCGAATGAAAGTCTGACGTATATAGGCTGTCAGTAATAATGCGAAAGTCAGCGTCAAAAACATCGCGCCAAAAAGAAGTACTGCCAAACCAATACCCATCGCATTTAAACGGTCAAGGTAATATTCGGAATAAAGCAATAGATAAATAATTAAAAGCAGTTCTTTCAGATATCGAAACATGGCAATTCCGGAGTGCGTCCGACGAGAGGTTGTCAAGGGTTTGTCGGTCAAAATCTGACACTAGCACCGGGCCATTAAAGCGCAAGAAATGTCGGACATAATCAAAAAGCGTCAAAAAAACGTTGACTCAAATCTGACACACCCAAGTCGTTAAAACCCTTGTAATACGTGGCCTACGACCGTTTATCGTTTTCTTCGAACACGTCAAGAACGGGACAAATCCAGCTACAGCAAGCACTTGATGGCCTTTCGCCCCCAAAAATGGGGGTGTTATACCCTTGCAACATGTCATTTTGCTGACACGCTTTTCCCACGCTGCGCTATACCCCTTTTGACAGTTCCATTTTCAATCTTCCATCACCGTCTTACGAGGCACGCCAATATGGACGTGAGCGTATTTGGTACGGGCTATGTTGGCCTGATACAAGCAGCCGCACTTGCCGATGTCGGACATCGCGTATTGTGCGTCGATATTGACCCGAACAAGATTAAACAACTGCAACAGGCGGTACCGCCTATTAGCGAACCGGGTCTTTCGGCAACTTTGGAAGAAAACATCAAGGCCGGGCGTTTATTGTTCAGCACCCAGGCCAGCGATGCGGTGGAACACGCCGAACTGATCTTCATCGCCGTGGGTACGCCGGCCGACGAAGACGGCTCCGCCGACCTCAGCCATGTGCTCAACGTGGCGCGGCAGATCGCAAGCTTCATGGAAGACGATCGCACGTTGATCATCAAATCCACGGTGCCGGTCGGCACGGCCGATCAGGTGCTGCACACCGCCGAAGAAGAACTGCAACGGCGCGGCAAAAGCGCTCTGGCAGTGCGGGTGGTGTCCAACCCGGAATTTCTCAAAGAAGGCAGCGCCCTCGCCGACTGCATGCGGCCGGACCGGATCATCGTCGGCACTCGCGACGACCTGGCCCGCGAGCAGATGAGCGAGCTGTACGCGCCGTTCTGCCGCAACCACGAAAAACTGATGTTCATGGACAACCGCAGCGCCGAGCTGACCAAGTACGCGGCCAACGCGATGCTCGCCACCCGCATCAGCTTCATGAACGAACTGGCCAACCTCACCGAACTGCTCGGCGCCGACATCGAAGCGGTGCGCAAGGGCATCGGCTCCGACCCGCGCATCGGCTATCACTTCATCTACCCGGGCTGCGGCTTCGGTGGCTCGTGCTTTCCCAAGGACCTGCGCGCCCTGCTGCACACCGCCGAACACAACGGCATGCCATTGAAACTGCTGCGCAGCGTCACCGACGTCAATGACGCGCAACGGCACATTCTGTTCAGCAAACTCAGGGTGCAATTCCCTCAAGGCCTGGCCGGCAAGTCCATCGCGATCTGGGGCCTGGCGTTCAAGCCGAACACCGATGACATGCGCGAAGCCCCGAGCCGTTATCTGATGGAGGCGCTGTGGGCCGAAGGCGCCAGCGTGCAGGCCTACGATCCGGAAGCGATGTCCGAGTGCCGGCGCATTTACGGTTACCGCAATGACCTGCACCTGTGCGCCACCCGCGACGACACCCTCGAGGATGCCGACGCACTGGTGATCTGCACCGAATGGAAGAATTTCCGCGTGGTGGATTTCGAGCTGCTGGCCAGCAAGCTGCGTTCCAAAGTCATCATCGACGGACGCAACCTCTACAACCCGGAACAAGTGGCGGCCGCCGGCCTGCACTACAGCGGCATCGGTCTGCGCCACATCGCGCCTGACGGGTTGCGGCCATGAAAATCCTCGTCACCGGTGCGGCCGGGTTCATTGGTGCTCATTGCGTGCTGCGGCTGGTGCGCGACGGGCATCAGGTGATCGGCCTGGACAATTTCAACGGCTACTACGATCCCCAGCTCAAGCACGATCGGGTGGACTGGGTGCGCAAGCAAATTGGAGATTTCCAGCTTGCCACGATTGATCTGGCCGACGCGTCGGCGCTGCAAGCACTGTTCAGCAGTGAACGACCACAAGTGGTGGTGCACCTCGCGGCGCAGGCCGGGGTGCGCTATTCGCTGGAAAATCCACGGGCCTATCTGCACAGCAACCTCGATGGTTTCCTCAACATCCTGGAATGCTGCCGCCAGTACCCGGTCGAGCACCTTATCTACGCCTCGTCCAGTTCGGTGTACGGCGCCAACCAGCGCACACCGTATTCGGTGCAGGACGGCGTCAATCACCCGCTGTCGCTGTACGCCGCGACCAAGAAAGCCAATGAATTGATGGCCCACAGCTACAGCCATCTGTTCGGCATCGCTTGCACCGGGCTGCGCTTTTTCACGGTCTACGGGCCGTGGGGCCGGCCGGACATGTCGCCGATCCAGTTCGCCAAGGCCATCAGCGAAGGCTCGCCGCTGAAGCTGTTCAACTACGGCGAGCATCAGCGCGATTTCACCTACATCGACGACATCATCGAAAGCATCGCACGCCTGATCGAGCGGGCACCCCGGGCCAATCCCGAGTGGAACCGCGAACAACCCGACCCGGCCAGCAGCATGGCGCCGTGGCGCTTGTTCAACATCGGCGGCCAGCACCCGGTGGCGCTGAAAACCTACCTCGCCCTGCTGGAAAAACACCTCGGCCAGAAAGCCGTGGTCGATCTGCTGCCGCTGCAACCGGGCGACGTACTCAATACCTGCGCCGAGGCCAGCGACCTGGCCCAGGCCACCGGGTTTCAGCCCCGGATAGAGCTGGATGAGGGACTGGGGCGGTTTGTCGCCTGGTTCCGCGATTACTACCCCACTGCCTATCGCCCACGCGCCGTTCGCGGCTGAACATCAGCGGAGGACTCCATGACTGGACTTGAGAAAGGTATACCGATCCAACAACTGGTGCGTGACAAACGCATGGATCCGGAACAGCGAATGCGCCTCGACGCGGCAATCCACCGCCAGGGCCAGGGCTGGATGACCGGTCGAGAAGGTGGCCGGCCGTGGCAACTGTCGCGCACCAATCGGGTGGTCGCCTGTCTCGGCGCCCTGATGATTCTGCTGATGATTTCGCCGCTGCTGATCGGTCTGGCGCTGGCCATCAAGTTCACCAGCAAAGGCCCGGTAATGTTCGTGCAGAAACGCACCGGCTATCGCGGCCGCAAGTTCGGCATGTACAAGTTCCGGACCATGGTCGCCAACGCCGAAGAGCTCAAGGAGTCGTTGCGCCACCTGAACAAGCACGGTGCCGACGCCATCGACTTCAAGATCGACCAGGACCCGCGCATCACCGGGATCGGCGGCTTCCTGCGGCGCACCAGCCTCGACGAGCTTCCCAACCTCATCAATGTAGTGACCGGCGACATGCGCCTGGTCGGCCCTCGTCCGACCTCGTTCAACACCTACCGCTACAAGGACAGTCACCTCGCGCGTCTGGCGATCTACCCCGGCATGACCGGCCTGTGGCAGATCTCCGGACGCAGCAATATCGACTTCGACCAGCGCGTTGAGTTGGACCTCAGCTATATCGCCGAGCAGAGCCTACTGCTTGATCTGAAGATTCTGTTGAAAACCCCCTTCAAAGTATTCAGCGGCCACGGAGCAAGCTAATGGACGGTTCAACCAACAAAAGCCTGAGCATTGCCAGCCCCAGCGAGTCGAACCTGACCTCGACCGTGCTGGACCTGGATCTGCGGATCCTGTTTCTGACCGCCGCCAACCCCGGCGCCGGCACCACCACCAGCGCCCTGGCCATGGCCAGTCAACTGGCGCAGATGAGCAGCGGCCAGGTGCTGTACGTCGACGCCAGCCAGTCGGCGAGCAACCTGACCCAGCAACTGAACCTGAGCAAGGAGCGCGGCCTGCGCGACCTGCTGTTCAACCCGGACAACCCGCCGCTGTTGCAGGACTGCGTGGTGCAGGTGTCGAGCCTGCCATTCCATGTGCTGCCCAACGGCCGGCCGATCCGCACCCTGGAACACCTGACCGCCGAGCGTCTGAGCCCGTTGCTCGATCAACTGGGCAGCCAGTACCGCTTTGTGGTGATCGACGGCGACGCGGTGTATTCGGCGGCCGACACGCTGGTCATCAGCACCCAGGTCGACGGCGTGGTGTTCGTGGTACGCGCCGAAGACACTCGCTGGGAAGTTGCCCAGGCGGCGGTCCAGCGGTTGACCCAGGCCGGGGCGAAAGTGGTCGGCAGCGTGTTCAACCGACGCAAGTACTACATGCCTAAATGGCTCTACAAAAACCTGTAAGCAACCGCAAAGGATGACGCCATGAACGCCAGGATTCTTGTGCTGCTGATGCTGCCGCTTGCAGGCTGCTCGAGCACCTCCGAAACCCAGAACATGCCGGTGAATATTCTCACCGCTACCCCGGCCAACGCCCAGGCCACCGACATGCCGAAGGTCGAGCAGACCCTGCGCCCGCAGGATGTGCTGGACGTGATCTTCCACATCAGCACCAGCGGCTCGGACGCTTATCGCGTGCAGTCGGGGGACCAGATCGGCCTTAACTTCACCGCTGCCAGCCAGCTCAATGGCAACCAGTTGGTGCTGCCGGACGGCACCATCGAACTGCCGGGCGCCAACACCTCGGTGAAAATCGCCGGGCTGACCAGTGAAGAAGCGCGCCAGGAAATCCAGCGCGCCTATCAACGCAAACAGTTGTTCCAGCCCAACCGCAATCAGTTGACAGTGCAGATCATCAGCCCGCTGACCAACGAGCAGAACCTGAAAAGCGCCCTCAACCACCCGGCCACCGGCATGAGCCGCGAGATCACCGTCGGCACCGACGGCTACGCGAGCTTCCCGGAAATCGGCGCGGTGCCGCTGCAAGGCATGACCGTCAACCAGCTCGAAGCCTTCCTCAACAAGAAGTACGCGCAACTGCCGGGCCGGATGACCGTGGACGTACTGCTCAAGTCCACCGCCGGCAACGAAATCTACGTGCTGGGTGAGGTCGGCCAGCCGGGTTCCTACCCGATTCGCCGGCCGGTGTCGGTGCTTGAGGCGCTGACCCTGGCGCGCGGCACCAACGTCAAAGCGCGGCTCGATTCGGTGGTGATCATGCGCCGCAACGGCAATCAGGTGCAGGCCGTGCGCTACGACGTCGAGAAAGCATTGTCGGGCGAGGCGCCGCAAATCGCCTACCTGCAACCGGATGACATGCTGTACGTGCCGAAAACCAAACTGGCCAGCGCCGGCGAACTCGCCCGGCAACTGGCCGACGTGGTGCTGTTCCAGGGTGTGGGCTTCAGCTTCGGCTACCGCGTCGACAACAAAGACAGCAACAACAACTGACTCTCAGGTGACCGATCATGAATCCAAAGGAAAATTACCTGCATGAGTTCTTCAGGATCTTCTTCGCCAACAAGCAACTGGTGAAACGGGTCTTCCTGATCTTTGCAGTGATCGCGCTGGTGCTGCCGCTGCTGCTCAAGCAGACCTTCGATATCACCGCTCAGGTGATCGTGCAGTCGAAAAAACTTTCACAGGGCGACGCCACCACGTCGCTCACTGTGGACAACGCCACCTTCATCCCGCCGTCGCTGGCGGACATGGAAACCGAGAGCAACATCCTGCGTTCGCCGGCGCTGATCCGTCAGACCATCAGCGAGTTGCGCGACAAGGGCGAATACACCCCGTCGCCCGGGATGTTCAACAAGTTGGTGAGCGAGCCGTTCAAGCGCTACATCAGTTCGCCGCTGCGCCAGTACGTGATCAACCCCGTGCGCAACACCCTGGGGCTTGAGACCGATCCGGTGCGCGACACCGCGCTCGATGCGCTGACCCAGGATGCGATAGACAGCCTGAAAATCGAGACCCTGCCTGGCTCCAACGTGATCTCGATCATCTACAGCTTCCCCGATCCGCATCAAGGCACGACCTTCGTCTCTGCCCTGTTGCAGAACTATCTGGTGAGCCGTCAGGCGCTGCAATCGATCGACCTGCCGCAATCGTTCTACGAAACCAAGAAACACCTGTATCAGGTGAGTCTCGATGGATTGGAAGGCAATCGCCAGGCGTTGCTGGAAAGTGTCGGTGCGTCGGATCCGAAGGAGGAAATCACCTTCCGCCTCAACGCGATCAACACCGAAGAGCAGGCGCTGAACCTGTATCGCGACCGCCTGCTGCAAAGCCAGCGCTGGCTCGAGTACCTGAAGACCGCGCTGGCCGCCGCCAGTAACAGCAAACTTAACGACTACACCTTCCCCTACACCTTCACCACCACGGTCGACAACGTGGCGTTCGAGGACCGGGAAATCAAACAGATGGGCGAGCAACTGACCACCCAGGTCAGCCGCTACATGAACGATCTGGCGGTGTTCCAGCCCAGCAGTGAACCGATGTTGCTGACCCGCGAGCAGATTGCCCGCACTCGCCAGCAGTTCCTCAAGGTGGTGAGCAACCGTATCCAGGAACGCACCAACGATCTGGCGGTGGTCCAGCAGGTGATCGATCAGAAAACCGCGCGCATCGCTGAGTTCAAGAACCGTATCCGCGAGCTGCAGCAAACCCAGAGCAAGCTGCGGCAGATGGATACCGAGATCGATGCCCTGCACGCCGCGTTCTCGACCTACGCCCAGCGTTTTGCCGAAAGCAGCACCACCCGTTCGCTGAGCGATGATCTGTCCAACGCCCGGGTGTTGAGCCCGCCGTTCGAACCGACCGAACCGGCGTTCCCCAAGCCGATGCTGATCATTCCGTTCGGGCTGTTCACCGGTCTGCTGCTGGCGATTGCACTGGTCTACGTGCGTGAGTTCTTCGACCACCGCTTCAAACACCCGGCGCAAATCAGCCACGAGCTGGGCCTGCCGGTGCTGCTGGTGATCAACGACCAGAACGCGCAACCGAGCAACCCGCACAAGAACTGGACCGTGCCAAGCTTCGTACACTGGGTGCGCAATTGAACATGTCCTCTACCCAGAACGCCGCGCTGCCGATCATGCATTTGCTCAGCAGCGGCGGGTTCTACGGGGCCGAGCGGATGTTGCTCGATCATTGCCTGGCGACGCCGGGGCAGCACCAGGTGCTGTTCCTCGATGCGCCGCCGGAACTGATCGCGCGCTTTCGCGAGGCCGGCGTTGATGCGCAAGGCTGCGCGGGGCTGGGTGCCCTGCTGCGGCACTTGCGTCAGCGGCGCAGTGAACGTCCGTTGATCAACACTCACAATTTCAAAGGGCTGTTGTTCGGTTGGGTCGGCGCCACGCTGTTGCGCCTGCCGCTGGTCATCACCCAACACGGCTTCACCCCGCGCAGCCGCAAGCAGAAGTTCTACACCTGGCTGAGCCTGCAACTGTGCCGCACGGCGTCGGTGGATCGGGTGGTGTGTGTCGCCGAAAGCATCGCGGTGCTGCACCGTCAGGCCAGCGTGAGCGCGGAGAAATTGCAGGTGATCCCCAACGGATTGCCGGCAGCGGCCGCCCTGCCTTGCGATGCGCCAGGACCACGCTGGCTCGCCGGTTACGTCGGGCGCTTGAGCAGTGAGAAAGGCCCGGATCTGTTTCTCGACGCGCTGATCCCGCTGTGTCACCAGCACCCGCAACTCGACGCGGTGATGCTCGGCGACGGCCCGGAACGCGAAGACTTGCAGGCAAGGATCGACGCCGCCGGATTGCAGCAGCGCATCCGCCTGCCGGGTTACCAGACCGACATGCGCCCCTGGTGGCAACAACTGGATGCGCTGGTGATCAGCTCGCGCACCGAAGGCACGCCGATGATTCTGCTGGAAGCGATGCAGGCCGGGGTGCCGGTGGTGGCATTCGGCGTCGGCGGAATTCCCGATGTGCTGGAGAACCGCCACAACGGGTTGCTCGCGGCCCCGACCGACAGCGCCGCCCTCGCCCGCCAGCTCGACACCTTGCTGTCCGAGCCCGGCCTGGCGCGGCAACTGCGCGACAACGCAAAACGCACGCAACAGGACCGCTACGACCTCAAGGCCCTGGCCGAACGCTGGTCGCAGCTGTACATCCGCACGGCACGGGAGGCACGCGCATGATTTTCCCACTCTCGATCGTCAGTCTGCTGGGTCTGGCCTGCATCGCTCTGCTGGCCAGTCCCTGGCCCTACCTGGCGCCAGGCGCAGTCATCGGCCTGGTCGGATTCGCAGTGCTGTACCGCAAACCGACCTGGGGCCTGCTCGGTATCGCCGCCCTGGTGCCGTTCGAGGGTTTCTTCAAGGACAGTTCACTGTCGGGCAGCAAACTGATCGGCGCTTCGTTGGCGGTGATCCTGATGCTGCAACTGGCGATGCACCAGATTCCCTCGGATCGCCTGCGCAGCAATATCTGGCGCTTTCTGATCGCCTTCATGGTTCTGTACTTTCTGAGCCTGCTCAACACCGATGACATGGGCATGTCGCTAGGTCATCTGCGGGAAATCAGCGTCGGCCTGATTCTGTTTGTCATCACCCTGCTGATCGGCCGCGAGCTGAACCTCGACCTGTTCGCCCGGCTGGTGACCCTGGCCGTCAGCACGACCTGCGCCATGGCCATGTTCTCCAGCAAATTCCAGGATCAGGGCCGCGCCGCCGGTCTGCTCGAAGACCCAAACGCTTTCGCCCTGCTCATCGCCTTCGCCATTCCGCTGGGGCTATTGCTTGTCATCCGCAGCCCGAACCTGTTGCATCGTCTGTTCTGGGGCGGTTGCTGCCTGCTGTTGCTCGGCGGCATGACCAAGACCGAATCGCGCTCCGGGCTGGTGGTGCTGGCCTTGAGTCTGGTGATCGGTTGCTGGCACTACCGCGCGCAACTGGCGCGGATTCGCCCGCGTCATCTGGGGTTTGCCATGCTCGGCGCGGCGATCGTGATTCCGCTGGCGATCTACGCGATGCCCGCCGGTTACATTGCGCGCATCCAGTCCCTCAGCGTGTTGAGCGCCGGCGCCAAGGGCCACAACGACGAATCCCTCGGTCGCCGCGCCTCGTACATCGTGGTCGGTGGCCAGATGATCCGCGAGAACCCGCTGCTCGGTTCCGGCCCCGGCACCTTTCCGCTGCACTACGCCACCACCGGCTACGCCAAGGCGTTTTCCGCCAACCGCAAGATCGGCGACCTGTATCGCCGGGCGCATAACACCTACCTGGAAATCTTCAGTGAGCTGGGGATTCCTGCCGGCCTGATGTTCGTCGGCATGCTCGCGCTGGGTCTGTACAACCTGATGCGGGCGCGCAAGGCGTGGATGTTGCGGCGTGACTGGCAACAGGCGGATCTGATGACCCATCTGGGGGTGAGTTTTCTGTCGCTGACGCTGTTCCTGATGTTCCTCAGCGCGCCGAACCAGAAATACGTGTGGATCATGCTCGCCATGACCAGCGTTCTGCGCCTCAAAGCCGAGCAGGCACCGCTGACGGAGAGCAGGACATGAGCCGGATCAGTATCGTCATTCCGATGTACAACGAGGCCCGACACATTGGCCGCACCTTGCTGGCCGCGCAAAAAGCGGCGCACGCGGCGAATGTCGAGTGTGAACTGATTGTCGTCGACAATGGATCGAGTGACGAAGGGCCGCAGATCGCCCGGCAGTTCGGCGCCCAAGTACTGGTGATGCCAGGCCTGCTGATCGGCGCGTTGCGCAATCGTGGCACCGCCATCGCCACCGGGGAATGGCTGGCGTTCATCGATGCCGACATCGAAATGCCGGAAGACTGGCTGCGCCCATTGTTCGACATCGAAGCCAGTGGCCAGGCCGATGTGTTCGGGCTGGATCTGCACACTCCCGCCGCCGCGCCGTGGTACGCCACTGCCTGGCAGCGCCGGACCTTGCGCCCGACCACCCACACCAGCCACGTCGTCGACTGGCTGCCCAGCGCCAACCTGTTGATGCGCCGGCGCTGGTTCGACAAGGTCGGCGGTTTCAACGAAACCCTGCGCACCGGCGAAGACAAGGAATTCACCCTGCGCCTGCGCGAGCACGGCGCCCGACTGCTGTCGATCAATGAAAATGTCGCGCTGCACTGGGGTTACGAAATGAACTGGCGCGAGTGGATGGGCAAGGAACTGTGGCGCCAGGGCAGTCACCTGCAACTGCTGCGCAGCCATGGTTTCAGCCTGCGCCTGTTGCGGTTTCCGATGCTGTCGATCTTCGTCTGGATTCTGGATTTCCTGGCGATCTCCGCGCTGCTCGACGGCTTTCCCCATCACGCCGCGATCATGGTGATGCTGACGCTGGTGCCGGGGCTGGTGCTCAGCGTGCGCCAGAGCGCCAAGCACCACAACGTCTGCCTGACCCTGCAACTGTGGGGCCTGCACTGGCTGCGCCTGCACCTGGCGGGCGCCGCGTTCATTCTCAGTCTGTGTCATTGGAACGCCAGGAGGCCTGCCCGTGGCTGAATTCATTTTCTGGATGTGCCTGCTGCTGCCGGCCTACGCCTATGTCGGCTACCCGCTGCTGCTGACGCTGCTCGCGCCGCTTTTTCCGGCGTGGCGCCATAGCCCGGCACCGCCGCTGAACGTCAGCATCGTCATCGCCGCCCACAACGAGGCGCGGCACATCGAACACAAGCTGCGCTCGCTGCTGTCCCAGGATTATCAGCCGGCGACCCTGCAAATCATCCTGGCCAGCGACGGTTCCACTGACGACACCGTGGCTTGTGCACGCAAGGTCGTCGACCCGCGAATCACCGTGCTCGACCTGCCCCGCCAGGGCAAGGCCGCCACGCTGAATGCCGGCGCGGCGCTGGCTACGGGCGACATTCTGGTGTTTACCGACGCTGACAACCAATGGTCGCGGGAAACCCTCGGCTACCTGCTGGCGCCGCTGAGCGATCCGCAGGTCGGCGCCTGCGCCGGGCACATGGTGATTCCGGTCACCGGTGGCGGACTGAGCATCGGCGACAGCCTTTATCGGCACTACGAGGGCTGGTTGCGCCGGGTCGAGAACCGTACCGGCTGCATGGTCTCCGGCGACGGCGCGCTGCTGGCCTTGCGCCGGGAACTGTTCGAGAACGTGCCGGCCGAGGTCAACGATGACTTCTTCATCAGCACCTGCGCACCGGTCAAATTCAAACGCATCGTCTACGTGCCCGAAGCGCAAGTGATCGACCACGGCGTGGACGAAGCCGACAAGCAATTCCGCCGGCGCCAGCGGGTCACCGTCGGCGGCCTGCAAAGCCTGGCGCAACGCAGTGAACTGCTCAATCCGTTCAAGCACGGGCTGTATTCGATTGCGTTGATCAGCCACAAGTTGATTCGCCGTCTGGCGCCGATCCTGTTGCTGCCGCTGCTGCTGAGCAATTTCTGGCTGTGGCAAGAGCACGGTTTCTATCGCCTGAGCCTGATCGCGCAAGTGGTCGGCTATGCCATCGCGATTGCCGGCCTGCTGGATTCGCAACACCGCCTGCCCAAGCCGTTCCGCCTTGCGGCATTCCTGCTGGTGACACTGGCGGGCATGAGCATCGGCCTGTGGCAGTTCCTGCGCGGCCAGCGTTATGCCCAATGGAACCCTGACCAAAACCGTTGAGAGGGATCGAGCCATGGCGATCAAGCAACTGATTAAACGCACCAGCGGCTGGCTCTATCTCAACTCGTCCGTGGGGCGCAACCAGCTGCACGGCGCCGGCGTGATCCTGATGCTCCACCGGGTGCTGTCCAACGACCGCGCCGCCGACCTGCCGCACCGCAACGAGCTGTGCGTCGGGCCCAAGGCCTTCGAACACTTGCTGGTGTGGCTGCGCAAGCATTTCGATTGCGTGCCGCTGATGGAGATCCTGCAGCCCAATGCCTTGCGCACCGAGCGTCCGCAAGTGGCATTGACCTTCGACGACGGCTGGCGCGACAACGCCGCCAACGCCTTCCCGCTGCTGCAGAAACATCAGGTGCCGGCGAGCATTTTTCTCTCCACCGATTTCATCGGCAGCCGCCAGCGCTTCTGGTGGGAAAGCATCGGCGAAACCCTGTGGGGCAGCCATGGCGAAAAGCCGCGCATGCACCTGATCGAATATTTGCAGTCGATCCACCATCCCGTGCCGGTGCTGCTGGACGACATCGACGTGGATCGCCGCAGTCTGACCCTGTTGCATTATCTGCAAAGCCTCAAGGCGCTCGATCCGAAGAGACTCGAACGCCTGACCGAGGAGTGCCCGCAAGAGTCGCAACCACAGGCACTGGACTGGCATCAGGTGCGGGCGATGGAAGCGTCGGGGCTGGTGCGTTTCGGCCCCCACGGCGCCAGTCACGCGATCCTCACCGGCCTTGACGATGTACGCCTGGGCGAAGAAATCAGCCGCAGCCGCGATGCCCTGCTCAATGGCTGCAACCGGCCGCTGCCGGTGTATTGCTACCCCAACGGCGACAACGATGAGCGGGTGCGCGAACAGATCGCCAATCACGATTTCCCGTTTGCGCTGGGCACCGGCAGTGGCATCTATCGCGGTACCGGCGATCCGCTGAACCTGCCACGCTTCGGCGTCAGCCAGCGCACCGCGCGCAATCCGGAACTGCTGTCGTGGCGGATCTATCGCGGGGCGCGGCCATGAGTCGAAGCAGTTACCTCAAGCATCTGGCGCTGAGCATGGGCACCAAACTGGCGATGATCGCCCTGCGCCTGCTGAGGAATGTGCTGCTGGCGCGGATTCTCGGCCCCAGCGAACGGGGCCTGTTCGCCCTGCTCAGTACCCTGCCCGATCTGATCAGCGCCGCCACCAGCGGCGGGTTGAATTCGGCGGTCGGTTATCAGGCCGCCAAGCAGCGGCCGATGGGTTTGCTACTGGCTCAAGTGCTGGTGTTCGGTTGTTTGCTGGCGGGTCTGTTGACCTTGCTGGTGGTGGCGCTGGTGCGCGAGTTCGGCAGTGAACTGGACGTGACCCTGCAACTCGGTCTGCTGGCGTGGCTGTTGCTGCTGGCGGTGCCGTTGACCGTGCTCAAAAGCGGTCTGCTGACCTTGCACAATGCGTCCGGCGGTGTGGTCGCGTTCAATGCCTTGCGACTGGTGGAATCCCTGGCGCCTCTGTTGCTGTTTCTCGCGCTGTTCTGGATGTGGAAAGAAGCGGCCCTGGAAGCGGCGCTGATCAGTTGGCTGGCCGGCATCAGCCTCGTAGTGCTGGTCGGCTGGCTGTGGCTCAAACGCGCGCAGCCGTTGCAGCTGCAATGGGATCGCGCCAGCCAGAACGAACTGCTGCGCTTCAGTGCCCGCAGCCACCCGGACCTGCTGTTCCAGCAAGTGATCCTGCGTTCCGATTACCTGTTCATCGGCGCCCTGCTCGGCAGCACCGCCCTCGGGCATTACGCGATGGCCAGCGCCGCCGCCGAGTTGCTGCTGATCGTCCCGGAAGCGGTGACTACGCCGCTGATGAAGCGCCTGCTGCAACAGGACGAAGGAATGGACAAAGTCACGCCGCTGGCCCTGCGCCTGACCGCCACGGTGATGCTCGGCGCCTGCCTGACCATGGCCGTGATCGGCGAATGGCTGATCGTTACCCTGTTCGGCGTCGCCTACCAACCGGCGTATCCGGCGCTGCTCGCGTTGCTGCCGGGGCTGCTGGGCCTGTGCTACGCGAGCATCCTGCGTCTGGACCTGATCGGCAAGAATCGCCCCGGCACGGTGTCGTTGCTGATGGGGCTCGGTGCGCTGCTCAACCTTGCGCTGAATCTGCTGCTGATTCCGGCCTACGGCATCGTCGGCGCGGCGGCGGCTTCGTCGATTGCCTATCTGGCGGTGACCGTGGCGATGCTGGTGTTGTACTGCCGGCTGAGCGGCGTGGTGTTCTGGCAAACCCTGATCATTCTGCCCAGCGACCTCACACCGATGTGGCTGATGTTGCAGCGTCGCTTCTTACAACGGAAATCGGCATGAAAGGCCTGGCCCTGCTGTTCGGCCTCGGCCTGTCGCTGGACGCCTTCGCGGCGTCTATGCGCTGGGGCGACATTCGCGACGGCAGCCTGTACCTGCAAGCGGATCGCCCCGACACGGTAACCGTGCGCTGGGCGCCGGCGTGGCAGGCGGAGGCCAACGAAGAGCACATTTACCTGCTCGACGGCCGGGGCCAATTGCAGGGCGAGCGCTTCATCAAGGCCAGTGAAACCCGTGGCAGCCAGAGCTGGCCGTTGGCACCGGGCGCCGCGAGTTATCAGCTGGAGATCCCCGGCTACAGCTTCCGCAGTTACCGAGTCGAACACGACGAAACCACCGTGGCGCTGTTTGCCCCGGCCAAGGTGCATTTCAGTGCGGAAACCCGTAACGGCGATGAGCTGTATTTCAAGGTCGCCGCCGGTGAGCACGCGATATTGGCGGGCAAGTTTCACGGCGGGGTCAGCGCCCTGCAAGCGCAGCGGGTCGGCGACGGGCAGCCCCTGACACTGTCGCTCAAACCCTATCGCGCCTATTGGCAGTTCGATCAGCTCGCGCTGCCCGTCAGTCAGCGCGAGCAGATCTGGCGCCTGCGTCTGCAAGGCAGCGGCAAAGCGGCGTTCTGGCTCGACGGCACGGCCAATCTGTTCGCACAGACCCCGCAACAGCTCAAACCGCTGCGCTTGGACGACGGCCAGACGCGCCTGACCCTGCACGACAAAGTCCTGGGGCGCACACCTGATCTGGGCATCGCCCTGCCCTATGTGATGCCGCCGCCCGCCAGCCATCCGGTGCTCGATGCACTGAAACCGACGGCCGCCAGTTACTACACGTTCGTCGACGTGACGGCAAAAAATCCGCACTTCGAAGATGCGTTTCGTCAGGTCTATCAGGACCGGTTCGGCATCCGTCAGGACATCACCTTGCTTGCCGGCAGTCAGCGCCAGGCCGATCTGCGCGCCGACGTGCAAAGCAACAGCGGCCTCGACGCCTGGCTCGCCAGTACCCGTGCGCTGGGCGGCAAAGGCACGCATTACATCGGGTTTGCCGACGAGCCCAACCTGAATTATTCGAGTTACGAGCAATACCATTCGATCTTCACCAGCATGGCCCGGCAAGTGCGCAGCGATCCGGCCAACGCCAAGGCCGGCGTGCGCATCGCAATGCCGGCCAGTTCACGGCTGGTCAACGGACCGTTCGCCGATAACGCGGCGAACAAGCGTGGCATCGACTGGGCCCGGCGCCTGCTCGGTGAATCCGCCGATCAGGTCGATGCGCTGGCCTGGCACGAATGGATGATTCGCGACCTGCTCGCCACCCGCGTGTACCGCGACAGCGTGCGCCGGGCGGCGGATCTGGTTGGCCTCGATGCCAAGGGCCAGCCGCGCAAGGCCTTGTTGCTGGACCAGACCAACCTGTCCAGCGGTTCGAGCCTGAGCCCCTACGATCAGGAAACCCATTTCACCTCGCTGTGGTGGGCCTCGGTGGTGATCAACGCCTCCCAGGACGGTTTGCTGACCATGCTCAACTGGTTTCAGGCCGCCGATGAGCCGCAATACCCCAAAGGCATGTTGCGGGTGCTGGGCGATGACCGCTTCGAGTTGAAACCGGTGGGCCTGGCCCAGCAGTTCATCCAGCAACACTGGCTGCATCAAGTGCTGCGGCTGGAGAACGACGCGTTCGAAGTCGATGTGCTGGCGATGGCCGGCGACGATCAGCGCGGGCTGCTCGGCGTGAACAAGGGCACGCGCTTGCAGCATGTCGATCTGGCGGGCGCCAAATGCCCGTTGAACAACGGCGCGCTGCGCTACTTCGGCGCCGACAACCGCAGCCGCGACGCGCCGTTTCGCTGTCAGGACGGCCGCGTGCGCTTCGAGCTGCCGGGACAGACCCTGTTTGCCCTGAGCTGGAGCGCCTCATGACCGCCCTGTTGATGTCCGGCCGCGCTGGCCCTTGGCCGCGCGATGACTCGTCATCAGGAGCAACGACCATGAACATGCTGCGCAAACTGACTGAAAACCTACGGCAGAAAGGACTCACTGCCACCGTGAAAAAGGTCTGGAAACACTACGTCTTTTCTCATCAGGAACTGCTGTGGATGGAGCGCGATCTGGTCAGTCCGGTACCGCCCCACAGCCTCAAGCCTTACCCGCCGCTGCGGGTGGTGAAAATCACCCCGGGCAACGTCAGCGCCTTCGCCCGCCACTTCGGCGACCGCGTCGGCACCATGGCGGAACTCGCCCGGGAAAATCACACCGGGCACATGCACCTGGACGATCAGGGCAATGCGGTGGCGTTCATCTGGGGCAGCGCCCGGGACTACTTCGACCGTCACTACTACGGCTGCCTGTTTCCGGTGAAAGCCGGCGAGTTCTTCGAGTTCGGCGGCGAACTGACCCGCTCGTATTGGGGCACAGAGCTGTCGGTGGATCTGCAACTGGAACTTTGGAAAGCCATGGCCGCCCAGGGCTGCGACAAGGTGGTCGACGTCTGCGAATTCCACAACATCCCGGCGCTCAAGCTGCACCTGCGCATGGGCTATACCGAACAGGGCCGGATCATGAACATCTACAAACTGTTCGGCCGCTGGCGCTTCTACCGCGAAACCCGCTACAGCGGCTCGCGCCTGGAGGCACTGCGCAAACCTTCCCGTCCACCTGTCACAGCAACGGTGACCTGAATCTATGGCGCGATTCGAATGGCGCACCTCGTTGTGCGCACCTGACTTCCCGGCGGCGGCCTATGAAGCGCTGCGCCTGCGGGTGACGGATCACACGCCGTTCAACAGCCTCGACTGGCTGTGTGCGGCAGAGCAAGCGCTCGACACGCACGAGCGGCTGCACGTATTGCTGGGTTGGGAAGCGGACGAATTGCGCCTGTGCCTGCCGCTGGTGGCGAGCCGTGAGCGGTTTTTCGGATTGCCTTTTCGGGTGGTGCATCACCTCGGTTATCCCCTGGCCGATCGCCTGGCGCTGTTATCACTGCTGAACGCCGAAGACATGCGCCAGGCGCTGCGGCTGATTCGCCAGCGCGTGCCCCACGCCCTGTTGCAACTCAACGAAATCGCCGAACCGGTCGGCGCCGAAAGCGTGCTCACCGAATGGATGGCCCACAGCTCCACCGGCGAACGTCGCTTGAGCTGCCGGGTGCCGGTGCACCTGATCAGCGACGCCGACCGCCAGGAAGTCTCGGGCGATCCGCGCTACAAACTGCGCCGGGCGCGCAAGCGGATTGCCGCGTGCGGCGCCGAAGTCCGGCGGATCATTCCCGACGCGACCAGCATGGGCCCGTTGCTGCAGGCCATCAGCGAAGTCGAAGCGGTCAGTTGGAAAGGCGACGAAGGCGTCGGGATCTTTGCCAGCGACCGCAGCCGCCGCTACATGGAAAACGCCTTCACCGCCCTCGCCGCTTCCGGCCGGGTGCGCGTGGTTATGCTGGAACTCAACGAACGTTGCATCAGCTATCGACTCGGTCTGTTCGAACAAGGCCGTCTCTACGATTACAACCTCGCCTTCCTGCCGCAGTACGCCGATCTGGGCAGCGGCCGGGTGTTGCTGGAGGAATGGATTCGCTGGGGGCTGGACGACAACTGGCGCTGGATCGATGCCTCGCGGGTCAGCCTGGAAAATTCCAGCCATCAACTGCACGAACGCATGACCGGGCAACTGGAGCACTGGCGCTGGAGTTTCTACTCGTGGCGCCCGAGCGGCCTGTTGCTGGGGCTCGGGCTGCGCGCCTGGCACCGGCTCAAACCTGCGTTGCAACAATGGCGGGCGAAGCGTGCGGCGGCCAAAGCGGCGGCCATTGCGACACCTGTGATCAACCCCGGCAAGGAGGGCGAACATGCCACGCCAAGTCATAGTCAACGCTGACGATTTCGGCCTGAGCCCGAACGAAAACGCGGTGATCCTCGGTGCGTTCCAGGCCGGGGTCATCAGTTCCGCTACCGCCATGGCCAACATGCCGGCGTTCGAAGCGGCCTGCGCCATGGCCCGGCTGCCGCTGCTGGAGGGCCGGATCGGCCTGCATTTCAACCTGACCTACGGCCGGCCCTTGAGCCGGGCCATTGTCGAGCGCCGCACCTTCTGCGACAGCCACGGCGTGTTCGACCTCAACCTGCCTCGCCACAGCCTGTGGCTGAGCCGCGAAGACCGCGAGGCGGTGCAGGAAGAATTGCAGGCGCAGTGGCAGCGCTGCGTCGATCACGGCGTGCGTCCCAGCCACCTCGATTCGCATCAGCACGTGCACAACATCTGGCCGATCGGCGAGATCGTCGCGCGCTTCGCCGCCCATCAAGGGGTGCCCGTGCGCCTGGCGCGCAACCAGGGGCAAAACCTCAGCCTGCCCAAGCGCCTGTTCAAGGGGTTGCTCAACCGCCGATTGCAGGGATTGGCCGGGGTCACGGCCGATTACGTCTGCACCCCGGTCGACCTGCGCAACGCCCCCGCGCCGACCGACGGCGTGCTGGAAATCGTCGCCCATCCGAACCAGCTCGGGGCGGATTTCGGTGATGCGTATCTGCAACCCGGAGAATCCCTGAGCCTCGTGCTAGAGCAGCGGCTGGCGGGCGTTCCACGGGTTTCCTATGCCGATCTGAACAAGGATTTTTTGCGGGGTGCCGAGGCACTCTGAGCCGTTACACAACTTGCAATACATTCAAAGCTGGCGCTTTGACATGAATTTGCAGGGGTGATCTATACCCACAAAAGCGTCATCCACAACACCCGGGCTCCGGCCTCGGAGGGCATCATGAGCGTCATTGAAAAGCTGCGCGAACGTATCAAGCAAAAAGGCCTGGGCCGTACTTTCGGCACGTTGTGGAAACGCTACGTGTTCTTCCATTGGGAGCTGTTGTGGATGGAGCGCGACCTGGTCAGCCCGGTACCGCCGCACAAGCTGCGCCCCTACGACGGCCTGCGCAAGGTCGACATCACCGCACAGAATGCCGGCGCGTTCGCCAAACACTTCGGTGACCGGGTGCAGACCATGGCCGAACTGGCCGACGAGGGCCACACCGGGCACATGTACCTGGATGCCGACGGCCATGCGGTCGGATTTATCTGGGGCAGCACTCGTGACTACCACGACCGCCACTATTACGGCTGCACCTTCCCGGTCAAACCCGGCGAGTTCTTCGAGTTCGGCGGTGAAATGATTCGCGCCTACTTCGGTAGCAGCCTGTCGGTGGACGTGCAGGTCGCCCTCTGGGAAGCCATGGCCGCCCAGGGTTGCAACAAGGTGGTGGACGTCTGCGAGACCCACAACATCCCCGCGCTGAAACTGCACATCCGCATGGGCTACCACGAACAGGGCCGCGTCACCCACGTCTATTGCCTGTTCGGCAAATGGCGGTTCTTCCGCGAAACCCGCTACGAAGGCTCACGCCTGGACCCACTGCGCAAACCGGGACGGCCGGTGGTGACGGCGGCTGCGCAGGCTTGAAGGTCCAAAGCAGCACTGTGGGAGCTATCGGAGACGCTAGCTCCTACATAATCTGAGGCTACTTGCCTACACCTGCAGACGACACATCCAAGGCCGATAACAGAACCGGCTGACTGCTCGACCGTATCCAAATGGATACAGTCGAACCATGAACTATTTCGTGCTACAAACATCCGTCTTCGTGACCTGGCATGCCTCTATTCGAGATCTCCGTGCCAAGGTTGCTATTGCCCGTCGCATAGATCGTGCATCAGCAGGTAATCTAGGCGACATTAAACCCGTAGGTGATGGTGTGTCGGAAATGCGCGTTGATGTCGGCGCCGGGTATCGGGTCTACTTCACGATGCGTAACGGTGTAGTTATCGTTTTGCTGGCCGGCGGCGACAAATCCTCACAAAGCGCGGACATCAGACGTGCAAAAAAAATGGCAAAGGAGGTTTAACCATGAGCCAGACTTTGACAGCTTTTGATATGGCAGCACTGCTGGACAGTGATGAAGCCATCAGTGAATACCTATCCCAAGTGTTGGCCGACGGTGACAACGAAGAGTTTCTTCGTGCAATCGGTTATGTCGTCAAGGCGCGGGGCATGACTCAGATCGCGAAGGATTCGGGCATGGGGCGCGAAAGTCTGTACAAGGCCTTCGCACCGGGAGCCAAGCCTCGCTTCGACACGGTACTTAAAGTCATTCATGCCCTTGGCATCGATCTGTGCGCGCAACCGGGACATGTGCTGAATCACTCCACGTCCTGAAACCTGCGTTACTCAGCGCTTCACCCCCACCCACGTAAAACACATCGGCATCTGCGCCTCGCGGTTCTGGTACTGGTCATACACTTCTTCCCGGTTCGAGTGCGGGTATTCCTTGAAGTGCGAGATGTTCAGGCCGGCCTCGAGGGCGGCGGTGAAGATCGCGCCGAGGGTGTGCACGAACCAGTAGGACTTCGCCGCCGGCTGTTCGACCTTGCCGACGTAGACGATCGGTTTTTCAAGCACGAACGGTTCTTTACGGAAATACGAGCTGGCAAGGCGAAACGGGTCTTCGGCCTCGGGGTCGACCATTTCCAGGAACGGGTGGGTTTCGTAGATCACCAGTTGTCCGCCCGGTTTCAGGGTCGAGGCGACGTGGCGGAAGAATTCGCCGATGTCGGGCATCCAGCCAAAGACGCCGATGGTGATCAGCGCGACGTCGAAACGGGCGCGCAGCGATTCGGGCAAATGATGAATATCGGCTTCGATGAACTCGGCCTTGTGCGGCGAACGCTTGTTCAGTTCGCGGGCCTGTTCGAGAAACGCGCTCGATTGATCGATGCCGACCACGCTCCGTGCGCCGAGGGCGAACAGTGACAGGCTTTCGCGGCCGTTGTTGCAACCCGGTTGCACGACGTCTTTGCCATCGACACCGACCTGCTCGAGCAAACCGCGCAGGGTGTCGTCGAGGCAGGAAAAATCCGCCTGCGCAACCTCGGTCAGCAAGGCCTGCCAATCGGGCGAGTCCTGATGATGACGGGCGGAATCATTCCACGCCTGACGATTGCTCTCGACGGCATTTTTATTGTTTGGCACTTCCATGGCGCACTCCGGGGGATGCTCACAATTGAGCGGCCCGAGTCTAGTTCAGCCTCGCGCAACAGGTTGTTGCGAACTTGTAAGCCGACAACGCCTGCACCAACGCCTGCAACGCGGGCAGCTATAGTTAATAGCCTTGGGGAAATCCGCTTCCACAGGTGCTGCCATGGGAATGTTCAATCGACTGCTGTTGTCCGCCTGTCTGCTCGCCGCCGCCCAGGCGCAGGCGCTGGACAGCAATTTCAACTACTACGGGGCGGACCAGCCCTTTGCCCACCCTGCTCCACCGTCGCTGTCGGCCCAGCCGCCTCGGCCGTTCGATGACACGCCGCCGCAGGACTTCATCGTCATCCCGGATCGCCACGTGTTCCATGACTCGCAGCTGCCGACCGTAGCCGATGCGACGGTGCGGGTGTTTATCCGCACCTACGATGCCGAGCGCGGCATTTACGTCAACGACGAAGTGCTGGACCCGACGTGCGTGCTCGAATGCCTGAGCCCGCCGAATCCAAGCAGCACCGCCGTTTACCACTGACGCTTGTCCGGGCGCGCCAGGCCGAGCTTTTCGATGCGGTAGCGCAGCATGTCGCGGCTCAGGCCCAGCAGGCGCGCCGATTTGGTGACGTTCCAGTCGGTCTTGTCGAGCATCTTGCGCACCATGTCGCGCTCGACTTCCGGCAGGTTCATCGATTCGGTGTTGCTCGCCGGGCGAGGTTCAAAGTGCGGGTGCTGCACCTCGTGCTGATGTTGCGGCGGCAACTCATCGCACAGGCTCATGCACACGTTCAGTTGATGCGCGGCGATGGTGTCGTTCGGCGCCAGCAGCACGGTCTGTTCAAGCATGTTGCGCAGCTCGCGCACGTTGCCCGGCCAGGTGTAACTGAGCAGCAGTTCTTCGGCCTGATCGCTGAAATGCAGGTTCGGTTTGCCATAGCGCTTGCCGTGGCTGGCGAGGAAGTGCCGGGCCAGAAGCAGGATGTCTTCGCCCCGGGCGTACAGACGCGGGACCTTGATCGAGATGATCCGCAGCCGGAAAAACAGATCACGGCGGAACTTGCCCTGCTGGACCATCTGCTCAAGGTTGCAATTGGTGGCGCTGATCACCCGCAGGTTGACCTTGCGCTCCTTCACCGAGCCGACCCGGCGAATGGTGCGATCCTCCAGCAGCTTCAGCAGCTTGGCCTGGAGCACCAGATCCATTTCACCGATTTCATCGAGAAACAGCGTGCCGCCATCAGCGGCTTCCACCAGCCCGACCCGGCGATCCTTGGCATCGGTGAACGCGCCTTTCTCGTGGCCGAACAATTCCGATTCCACCAGATTGGCCGGAATCGACGCGCAGTTGAATTCAATGAACGGGCCTTTGCTGCGCGCGCCGTCGAAATGCAGCGCACGGGCCACCAGTTCCTTGCCGGTACCGGTTTCGCCCTCCACCAGCACCGGCGGCAGATCGCCGTTGGTCATGCGCCGCTCGGCTTCGAGCAACTGACCGATGGTGTTCTTCAAATGCAGCATCGGCGCCGATTCGCCGATCAGCGCCTGTACGCCGGATTTCTGCGCCTCGCGCTCCTGGTAGAACGACAGCGTGCGCTCCATCCGTTCGGTGGCCAGGGCCTTGTCCAGCAGCAGTTTGAGTTCCGGCAGCGCAACCGGTTTGGTGACGTAATGAAAGGCGCCCTCCTTCATCGCGACCACCGCGTCTTCGACGTTGCCGTAACCGGTCATCATGATCACTTTCAGGTCCGGCGCGCTGATGCGCAGCTTCTGGATCAGATCGTGACCGCTCATGCCCGGCAGCGAGTTGTCGGTCAGGACGATGTCCGGCATGAAGCTTTCCAGCTGCCCCAGCGCGTCCTCGGCCGAGTGGCAGACCGTCACCTCGAAGTCTTTGCGCTCCAGGTAGGTCTGAATATTTTCGGCCAACAGTTCGTCATCCTCGACCAGCAGAATGCTGTGTTCCATATTCCCCTCCCGATGCCACTCTAAAGTTGAGACTGACGCGGGTTCCTTCCTGCTCGCGGCTGGTCAGCACGACCGAACCCTGAAACCGCTCCATGATTCTTTTGACCAGCGCCAGGCCGACCCCGAGGCCGCCCTGTTTGGTGGTGAAAAACGGTTTGAACACCTGTTGTTGCTGCTGCGCGCTCATGCCTTTGCCGGTGTCGCTCAGGGTCATGCGCACCTGACCGGACTGCGCCGTTTCAATCTCGACACTGAGTACGCCGCCTCTGGGCATCGCTTCCAGGGCGTTGGCAAACAGGCTATTGAGTATTTGCGTGAGCAGCACCTTTTGACTGACGACCGGCGGGCAACTTTGTGGAGTGAATCGCACTTCGACGCCATTGCGCCGGATCAGCGCGTCAAATGCTCCCAAGGTGTCCTCGACCGCCGCCAGCAGGTCCACCGCCTCGCCGTCATCACTCATCGGGCGCAACGACACCAGCAGCTCGCGCACCCAGCGCGACATGCGGTCAACCTGGCTGATGATGTCGCCGATGTTGCGCTGTGCCCCCGGGCTGGCGATTTCCTGGGCCAGCTCGGCACTGGAACGAATGGTCGCCAGCGGGTTGCGCAGGCTGTGGGCCACCGCCGAAGACATCTCGCCCAAAGCGACAAAGGTCTCGTTGCTGATCAGTTGCTGTTGCTGACTCTGCAACAGGCTCGAGGCGCGCCGCACGATCCAGAACAACCCGAGGTAAATCACCGCACCGCCGAGGATGGTCGCTGCCCAGATCGAGGCGAATCCACGGTCGATGCGGTCCACCAGATCCGCCGGTTCCTTGTAGATCTCGACCATGGCGATGACTTTGCTTTTGTCGGCGTTGAACATCGGGATGTAATTTTCGATGAACAGGTATTTGGGTTCGCGGGATAGCCGCTGCTCGGGTTTTTCATCGTCGATCTTGTGATAACTGGAAGACACCGGGACTTTCATCTCGAACGACTCATCCAGCTCGTCGTCGTCTTCAAACTTGACGTTGATCAGTTCGGGGTTGGTCGACCAGATGACCGTGCGGTCCAGGGCGTACACCGTGGCCAGCAGAACGTCCGGCAAGTGTTCGACATGATCGAGAAACTCGGCACGGGCCATTGCATGGGACAGCGGATCGACGTCGGGGTAGTTCCCGTCCTGGCGCGAGTCGAGCATCTCGCCCATGGTCCGCTGCGGCGTGATGTTGGCGTGGCGCATTTCCGCATCGCCGATGGCCTGCACGAATTGCGCGGTGAGCAGCGCGTCACGCTCCACGCTTTCGGTGACCACGAAACGCGTGGAGATGTAGCCCAGCCCCAGCGCCACGGCCGCGATGATGAAAAAACTCGCCAGCGAAAACCAGCGCAGCAGATTGAACTGCCCGCCCCAGCTCTTGATGGCCGCCAGCGCGAGGTTCGGTGCCGATGTTTTCTGTTCTTCCAGTCGTTGCATGGGGATGCCCTGGCGTTCTGGTATCGAGCCGGTTACAGCCGCCCTCTCGAATGAGTGTAGGTGGCAATGACCGTGACACACGGTTCAATGATGCTATTTAGCCGCTACTGCATACGACTCACCGTTTCGCTGGCAGAAGCCGGTTTTACTGGCGTCAATGCCCCGTCGGCCAAGGGCTGCACGGACGGATGCTGACGCTCGGTTTCGGCACTCAGAAAGTCGATGATCGACTGCGCCGAGGCCTCGTCCAGGCGCAGATTGGGCATCGGGATACGCTCGTATTGCTCGAACAGTTGCAGTGCAATCGGGTCTTTCTCCGCCAGCACCCGATCCGGTTCGCGGATCCAGCGATTGAGCCAGACCGCGTCACGCTGACGGGTCACGCCGATCAGGTCCGGGCCGATGTTGCGCATGCCGATGCCTTCGCCGTCCTGCGGGCCGAGGCTGTGGCACGAAGCGCAGCGGGTGCGGAACAGTTCTTCGCCATTGCTCGGCGGACGAATCTGCGGGGCGTCGGCGTAGCTTTCTTCGTTGCTGGCCTGTTTCCAGTTCTGCAAGGTGTTGGCGAGCTGGTCGGCGAGGATCCACGGGTTCTCGAACGGCGAGGCTTTCATCCAGCGCCCGGTGCTCTGGTTACCGACGATCAGGCTCAGGTTGTGATCCTTGGTCCGGCCGTTGTCGACGCCTTCGATGAACAGCCCGAGCTTCTTGCGCAGCTCGGTGACGTCTTCGAACTCGCCGGTGAGGAATTTCCAGCCAGGGCCGACCTTGAAGCGTTGCGCATAGGCCTTGAGCACTTCGGGGGTGTCGCTCAGCGGATCGATGGTGATCGAGTAGAAAAAGATGTCTTTCCCGACCCGGTCCCCCAGCAGTTTCTGCACCTGGCGCAGGCGCGCGGTTTCCAGCGGGCAGGAGTCGCTGCACGAGGTGAAGATGAAGTTGATCACCACCACCTTGTCTTTGATCAGGTCATCGAAAAACCGCACCTGCCGACCGTCCTGGTCGGTCAGCAGGATGTTGGGGAAATAGTCGCCACCCCACGGGGTGGCGGATTCACTGGCGCCGTCGGGCTGTGCCTGATGGGCGATGAGCACCTGGCTGCCGAGCAGGCAGGTGACCAGCACCAGAATCAGGTGCATGCCCAGGGCGCGGGAGCGCGGCGTTGGCTGGGTCATGTCGGCTCCCTCCCTTTTCATGGTTTCACGGTCACTTGCGGGCCGAAGCCGTCGCCGGTGCGGAAGGTTGGCAGCGCGGCGGAGTTGACGTAGCGCACACCATCCCAGCTCGGTAGCGGTGTCGGCATCAACTGCAGTTGCCCGGGTTTTTCCAGGTCCCAACGCAGCAGCATCGAGTTGTCCTCATGCTGGGTGTTGTGACAGTGCTCCATGTAAGTCCCGGCGAACTCGCGAAAGTTGATCGCCATTTCGACGCTGTCCAGCCCGTCGGCTTCGGAGCCGATGCGATAGACGTCCTTGCGCGCCCATTTTTCCCACTCAGGCGGGGCCTTGCCGCCACGGCTGAGGATGATCCCCTCCTCGAAGTGCACGTGTACCGGATGGCTCCAGCCCGTGCCACCGGCCTTGATGTTCCACACTTCCAGGGTGCCGATGCCGCTGACTCCGGCGTCGGTCGGGCCGCTGGCCAGTTTGGTCGAGGCATTCAACCGGCGCGGGTCCATATGGAAGCCGAAACCGCCATCGGTCTTGATCGTCCACGGCGCTTCATCGGTGCCGTCGGAGCGGCCGAAGATGAAGGTCCGGTGCAAGGCCTTGGCCAGCAGCGCCTTGTCGGCAGCGTTGTCACGGTGGATCTTCAGCGGAATCATCACCATGCCTTCGGCCTTGCCCGGTTTGGCTGGCTCATAAGCGGCCGGGTTCATCGACAGATCCTGGCCGGTATAAGCCTTGACGTTGAGTTGCAGGACCTTGCCTACCACCGGGTCGCCCCGGTCCCATTGCGGGCCCTTGCTGGTTTGCTTGATGACCGCCAGGTATTTCTCCGAAAGCACGTCGGCCAGCGGGATCACTTCTTTCGGGCCCTTGCCATCGTCCTGGGCTTGCAGGTTGACGAAGAACAGCTTGTCGCCCGGCTTGATGCCGTTTTTCGCGAAGTTGACGATGATGTCGAACCGCTCGGCGATGCCTTGGGTCGGCAGAATCGCGTTGTGGTTCTGTTTGTCGCCGTCGGCATCCAGGTCCATCGAGCCGTCGAACGGCACGCTGTGTTCCATGATGTTGCCGTCGTTGGCGATCATGTGGAACGGCACCCGGCTGTAGGACACACCGGAGTTTCTCGGCCCCTGGAATTCGCCGCCGGTGCCTTTGACTTCACGCACCAGCGCGAGCTTGAAGTAGCGCGACACCGAACCGTTGAGGAGGCGGAAGCGATAACTGCGCGCCCGCACGTCGAGGGTCGGTTTCCACTGCCAGTTGACCAGCACCTGATCGCCGATGAAGCCATCGGTGTTGAACGGGTTGAACCACAACTGGCCTTGCTGATCCCAGGCCTTGTCGGCGAACACCAGGTTGACGTCGTAGTCGCGGTTGCCCCACGGCAAGGCGCTACCGCTGGGGAAACGCAGGTTGACGCCGTCGTTCACCGATTCGTTGCCACGGTCCAGGGCGCTGTAGTAGTTCATCATCGCCGCGTTGCCCTTGTAGACGTTCTGCGCGGTGAAATCGAGCATGTGGTCGTGGAACCAGTGGGTGCTCATGGTTTCGCGCCAGTCGCCACGAATCTTGATGGTGCCGTGATCGCAGGTCTTTTTCGCAGGCTGCAGGTCGTTGACCCACAGGGTTTCCCCCGGTGCGCAGGGGAATGCGGCGCGTGGATCTTCAGCCTTGGTGTTGATGCTGTCGTAACCGGCGAGCTGGATCGGCCAGCGATAGTCGTAAAACTGGCCGGGGAAGAAGAACGCGTTGGCATAACCGTCGCTTTCCGCTGGCGCGTGGCCGTTGTGCTCATGGGTGGTGATGGTGTGCAGACCGAAACCGCGGTTGGCGGAAGGATCAATCGGCAAACCGTTGTAGTGCCGCATCAGCACCGGTTGGCCGTAGCGCACCATCAACAGTTTCGGCGGCAGCGTGCCGTCGAAAGTCCACACCGAGTTGTGGTCCTGCACCGGCATCGCCGGGTGGAACCGTGGGTCGACACCCTTGGCTGTGCCATCCGTCGCCGGCACGCCCGCGACGTTGTGGTACAGACCGCCGGGGCCGAACTCGCCCACCGCATAACCGTGCATCTGCCGACTGTCACGCAGGCCGCCGTTCAGACGCGCACCGGTCTGCACGGTCTTGTAGGCGACTTGCGGGTAGAACTCGTTCCAGCGCTGATGAGCCCAGCCTTTTCCCGGTGGCCGGCCTTCGGCGGAGGAACCGATGTGACGATTGAGGAACAGTTCGATCTGCGCCTGCCACGGGTTGCGGTCAACCACGTTGGCGTACTGGCTCGGAAATGGCGTGAGCCCCGGTTGACGCAAAAACGCATCCAGCGCCGTGCCGGGAGGCGCGCTGCGGGCGATGTTGTTCGGGTCTTGCGCCGGCGCCGGGCCGATGGCCGCTGGCGGGAAGCTCAACGGCGCGGCCGGTGTGGTCGGGTCGAGTTTTTCCGGGCCGAACTCTTCGAACAGCACCAGTTGCTGAGTGAACGGCTGGGCACCGTACAGCGGGCTCGGCTTGCCGTTGGTGGGGTAATTGAAACTGGTCTGGACGGTGGGCGGCAGGATGTTTTCCGTGCGCGTCGTGTCCCGCGTGCCTTTGACCCCGTCGGGCAGATCGAAGGAGTCCTGGTTGGCCTCGGGCATCGTCAGGATGGCGTTGAGGGCACCGGCGCGGTCTGCGGGCTCGTCGTAATACGCCGACGGGTCGGACGCTTCCGGCTGATTCTCGTCGTCGATCGGGCTCGCTCGAACCCCGGTCATCTGGCCGAGGGTCAACATCAGAAAGACGCTCAGTGGCGTCAACAGGAAGAGTTTTTTGGGGTCATGCGTTGCTCTGTCCATCACCAGCCGCCTCATCTAAGGAAGGGGTGATGGTGTTTTGCAATTACCTCGCCAAAAAATCATTTCCAGTTGTAACAGGTACTTGGACGCGCTGTTGCATTCCCCACTCCCCGGTGACCGGGGCCTGACACCCACTGCTGGGGGAAAGTTCACCCCAATTTACTGAATGAGCTGAAACGCCAGACGAACGGTGGTGCCCTCGCCTTCGCGGCTGTCCAGGCTCACGCCGCCGCCGAAGCGTTCCATGATCCGTTTGACCAGCACCAGGCCCACGCCGAGGCCGCCCTGCTTGGTGGTGAAGAATGGCCGGAACGCCATGCTGCGCTGTTCCTCGTTCATGCCTTTGCCGGTGTCGCTGAGCATGACGCTCACGCCACGGCTGTCGCTCGGTTCGAGGGTGATGGTCAGCGTGCCGCCCTTGTCCATCGCCTCCAGTGCATTGGCCAGCAGGCTGTTGAGGATTTGCGTGAGCTGCACCGGCTGGCTCAGCACCATCGGCGTCTGCTGAGGTTGAAACACCACCTGCACGCCGGCCCTGGCGATCTGCTGCTCGAACGCCATCAGGCTGTCGTGCAGCGCCGCCACCAGGTTCACCGGTTCCGGGTCGTCATTGAGCGGTCGCAACGATTGCAGCAGTTCTCGCACCCACTTCGACATGCGGTCGACCTGGCCGATGATGTCCTTGATGTTCTTCTGTGCCGGCCCGGCGTCGAACTCCAGCGCCAGCTCGGCGCTCGAGCGAATGGTCGCCAGCGGATTGCGCAGACTGTGGGCTACCGCCGAGGACATCTCGCCCAGCGCGACAAAGGTTTCGTTGGCGATCAATTGTTTTTGCTGGGCCGCCAGCAGAATCGCCGCCCGCCGCACGATCCAGTACAGCCCCAGGTAAATCAGCCCGCCGCCCAGCGCGGTGGCCAGCCAGATCAGCGTCAGGCCGCGCTCCATGCGGGCGATCAGGTCCTTTGGCTCTTTATAAATCTCGACCATCGCGGTGACGTTCTTGCCCTCGGCGTCGAACAGCGGGATGTAGTTTTCGATGAAGATGTATTCCGGCGGTACTACGAACTTTTGTTCTTCACGGCCCTTGTCTACGTTGTGGTAACTCGCCGACACCGGGATCCTTTGATCGAACGCCCGGTCGAGGTCTTCGTCGGCATGAATCCGGGTGTTGACCAGCGCGGGATTGGTCGACCAGATCACGGTACGATCCGGCGCATAAACGTTGGCGAGGATCACGTCCGGCAAATGCTCGATGTGATCAAGAAACTCGCCTCTGGCGCTGGATCGGGCCTGCGGGTCGACATCGGGAAAATCGTTGTCCTGACGAGGGTCGAGCAACTCCCCCATGGTGCGGATATTGGGAATCGAGACGTGGCGCACTTCCGCCGACGCAATCGCCTGAATGAACTGCGCGGTCAGCAGGGCATCGCGCTGCACGCTTTCTTCGATCACGAACCGTGTCGACACCGCCCCGAGCGCCACGGCCACGGTGCCGATCACCGCCATGCTGATCAATGAAAACCAGCGCAACAGGTTGAACGGCTGCTTGCGCGAGTTCAGCCGCTGGCTGCCCTCCTCGACCGGTAGCGTTTTTGACTGCATGTTCATGGCGGCGACTTCCCGAAACGTCCCTATAGGGTTATAGCCCACGGTTGGGTGTTTGCCCGGATGCGGGGGGTGAACGGCCCCACACTCAGCCGATTTCCCGGTCAGGCGAAAACCGCCAGGCGTTCATGCCCCCACAATCCCCAATCCTGGGGACAGTCGCCCTATCCGGGCGTGCGTCCTTTTCCCCCACGACGAGCCTCGAACCCTTGCGCCACGGGCCTTTGCCGCCGGTTGGCCGGTCGTTGGTATGGAAGTTGTAAAGCCCTCAGCAACTGACCCAACCCCACGGGGCAGGTACTTCGATAGAGGGATTAACTCATGCACCCTTTACTGTCCAAAACCGCGACCGTCCTGGTCGTGAGCGCCTTGGCCCAGGGCATTGCCCAGGCCGCTCTGTTCGCCGTCGATCCGGGTCCCTACACACCGGCCAATGGCGGTTTCGCCAGCTGGTATCAGGACACCCACGGTCGCACCCTGGATCTGTGCCTGTCCAAAGCACTCAGCTCCCGCGTGCCGAGCACCCCGGGCGCCCCGTCTTACATGTGCTCGCTGCTGCCGACCCCCGGCGTGTTCGATGACACGCAACCGCTCGTATTCCCCACCAACTTCCCCGATGAAGCCTTCTGGTTCACTGGCGATACCTCCATCGTCGATGCGGCACGCGGCATCAATCTGACTTACGTCAGCGCCGTCGAGGCTGCCTTTGCCGCCGGCGATCCGGTGGAGGGCGACCAGATCAGCTTCGCGCGGATCCGCATCCGAGTCGATGTGCCCACCGCCGGCACCTACGTCATCACCCACCCGTACGGCGTCGATGTGTTCACTGTCGACACCCCCGGTCGCCGCGCGATCAACATGACCCGCGACATCGGCATCGGCACTCCGCAAACCTATGACGGCGCGCTCAAGGGCGACATCGGTCCGTTCCTGCGCAGCGTCAACGGGCCCTACACCGAGACCAATCCTTTGACCGGTGCGGCCGAGCAGTTCGTGGGCGATCCGAACCTCAATGAGGCCGTAACCGGCAGCCCGTTCAACACCAACTTCGTACGCATCGAAGGCCCCGGTGGCATCGACCTGCGCAGCACGACTTTCGCCGTGTCCGGCAAGTTGTCGACAGTGGTGCGGCCAACGCCTCTGATCACCGAGCGCAGCACCTACTCGCGCAAGCCCGGTGAAAGCGCACCAGTGGCCCAACAAGACGTGTTCGTCAAAGCCCCGCCCGCGCCGGGCACCGCCGCCATCACCAGCAGCACGCCCGTGGTGAACATGACAGAAGCCGACAGCACCGGCAGCTGGTACGCGCAATCGGCGGTCAACCCGACCTTGCCGGCCGTGTTGCAAGTGACCGCCGACAACCACCTGGCGATCGCCACCAGTTCGCCGACCACCCTGCCCATGAACCTGACCGACCTGGTGGTGATCCAGCGCGCCGAGTACAGCCTTACTTCCGGGCAATTGACCGTGGTGGCCTCGACCAGTGACGAAACCTCGCCACCGGTGCTCACCGCCACCTCCGGCACCGGCGCCACCATCGGTGCGCTGGGCGGTGATGGCGCGGTGAAAACCCTGGCCACCGGGATCACGCCGATTCCACCGGCCAAGGTTCGGGTGACGTCGTCCAACGGCGGCAGCGATACCGAAGAAGTGGTCATCGTGCAATGAACGCTCACATGCCCAGATCCGCATCAGGAGGCATCATGAACAAGTGGCCACGCTTCGCGCTCAACGCGCTCGGGCTGACAATCTCGCTGACCGGCAGTGCGTTCGCGCAACTGGCCGCCGTCGATCCCGGCCCCTACACCTTCGCCACCGGGAAATTCCCGATGTGGTACCAGGACAACAATCAACTGTCGATGGAGCTTTGCCAGTCGCGCGCCGCCAGTTCCCGGGTGCCGGCCAGCACCCCGCCGGCGTACATGTGCACCCTGCTGCCGGAACCGGGCGTGTTCGATGACAGCCTGCCGATGGTGTTCCCCGACAACTGGCCACCGGAAGCTTTCTGGTTCCTGGCTGAAACCGCGATTCCCAACAACGGTGCAGGTTTCGGTGTGGACGCCTACGTCGCAGGCATCGAAGCGGCGTTCGCCTCGGAAAATCCGGTCGATGGCGATCAGCAAAGCTTCGCGCGGATCCGCATCCGGGTGAACGTCCCGGTGGCCGGCACCTACACCATCACCCACCCGTACGGCGTTGAAACCGTCAACGTCACCACACCGGGCCGGCGGGCGATCAACATCACCAGAGACATCGGCATCGGCGCGCCGGGCAACTTCAGCGGAGCGCTCAACGGCGCCATCGGCCCATTCCTGCGCAGCATCAACGGGCCGTATACCGAAGTGAACCCGGACACCGGCGGCGTCGAAACCTTCGTCGGCGACCCGAATCTCACCGAAGCGGTCACCGGCAGCCCGTTCAACACCAACTTCCTGCGGATCGATGGTCCGTCGGGCGCCGGCTCGATTCAGACCAACCTGTTCACCGTCGCCGGCAAGGTCCTCGACAATCGTCAGCAAACCCAAGTCGCCATCGACCGCGCCACCTATCGCCGGACCTCGGCCGGTGTGCGCGCCGAGGTGTTCGCCAAGGCTGACAGCAGCTCGACCCTGTGCTTCCGCGAAACCGTGGCGCTGCTGCCCGGCCCGCCGCCGACGCCGTGCCAGACCAGTCTGCTGGGTGACAACAACGGGCTGTTCTTCGGCCAGCGCCTGGGCACCGGCACCCTGCCGTCGGTGGTGGTCGTGACCGCCACCAACCCGGCCGGCACCACCCGGCCGACTGCCGTCTCGGCCAAGCTCACCGACGTGGTGAAAATCCAGACCGCCCGCTACAGCTGGGCCAACCACAGCCTGCTGATCGAAGCCACTTCGACCGATGAAGTCGCGGTGCCGGACATGGTTGCCCAGGGCTACGGACGCCTGTCGAAAACCGGCACGCTGCAAAAAATCACCGTGGCCGACCTGACCCAGCCTCCGGCCACCGTCACGGTCAAGTCCGCCGCCGGCGGCAGCGATACCGAGCCAGTCGTGGTGGTCGGTGCAGCACCGGACACCGGTGAGAACCAGGCGCCACTGGCCAACGCCGACACCGGCAGCACCAGCTTCGGCGTGCCGATCACCCTCAGCCTGTTGACCAACGACAGCGACCCGGACAACAACGTGCCGCTGACGATCACCGCGTTGACTCAACCGGCCGCCGGCCAGGGCACCGTCGCGCTGAGCGGCACCACCTCGGTGGTCTACACCCCGCCAGCCGTGGTCAATACTCCGCTGACCACCACCTTCACCTACAAGGCCCAGGACAACAAAGGCCTGGCCTCGGCCAACCCGGCGACCGTGACGGTGACCGTCGCGCCTAACCGGCCACCGACCGCCGTCGCTGACAGCGTCGCCACGCTGGGTGTCGCGATCCCGATCAACGTCCTGGCCAACGACACCGATCCGGAAGGCAACACGCCGCTGGGCGTCGCCAGCCTGACCCAACCGCCGGCAGGACGTGGCACGGTCAGCACCGACGGCACGGTGATCACCTACACCCCACCGGCCACCGTGACCACGGCCTTCACCACGACCTTCACCTACATCGCCCGGGACAGCTTCAACGCCCAGTCGACGCCGGCGACCGTCACGGTGCAAGTGTCGCCACGGCCAGCGGCGGAAACCTTCACGGTCACCACCTCGACCGTGCAGGCCCGTTCCGGCGGCCGCTTCAACTGGGACTTCGCCGGCACCTCGTCGGTGACCACCGGCAACACCATCACCGTGCAGGTCACCACCCCGACCGGGCTGGTAACGCTGGGCACCACCACGGTACCGGTGACCGGACGCTGGCGGCTGACGCTGAACAACACGCTGGTCGTGCCATCAGCCAACCCGACCGCCACCATCCGCTCGTCCCAGGGCACCGTTCGCACCGTCTCGGTGAACACGCTGTGAGTCAACGCCCCGCCTGCTTTCGGGCCGGCGGGGCAACGCTCAACGGTTAACGCCCCACAGGAAATTTGCCATGAACACGCCGACCGCCGCCCTGCTTTGCCTGCTCGCCCTGTGCGTCAGTGCGGGCGTGCGCGCCGACGACCTGATGGAAAACGATGACCTGGCGCCCAACAGCGCCGATCTCGGCGAACTGCCGCCCCCCGTGGGCCAGCAAGCCCTGATCGACCAGAACGGCCAGGTCAACCTCGCCCTGCTCTCGCAGAACGGTCAGTCGCTGCTGGGCAAGATCGTGCAGTCGGGCAGCAATCAGGAGGCGTACATCCTGCAACAAGGCAGCGACCTGATGGCCCTGATCACGCAAAACGGCTCCGGCAACGCCGCGTCCATCACACAAACCGGCAGCCACAACCGCGCGCAGATTTCGCAAAACGGCAACAACAACGACGCCAGCATCGAGCAGGCCGGCACGGGGCTGCAAAGCGCCGTGACCCAGTCGGGCAACGGCATGAGCGTTTCGGTCAAGCAATATCGCTAAGCACTGCAATCATCGGAGAGTTCATCATGTTCAAACTGACGCCCCTCACCGCCGCCATCCTGGTCATGATCAGTGCCCAGGCCATGGCCGACGACAGCCTTTCCACCCAGAGCCAGTTCGGTACGGCCAACATCGCTGATGTGAAGCAGACCCAGGCCCCGTTCAGCACCGCGACCCAGACCCAACTGGGCCAGGGTAACAACGCCGCCGCCGTGCAGGACACCGCCACCAGCGTCATTACCCAGGACGCGGTCGGCGACTACAACGCCGGTTACGCCGAACAGTTGTTCGAAGACAACAGCACCATCACCCAACAACAGACCGGTGCCTTCAACACCGCCCACGCCAGCCAGTCTCTCGGCTTCGGCGCCGGCAACCAGGCCCTGCAACAACAGCAAGGCACCGGCAATTTCTCGTTCGTCTACCAGGACTCGCAGAACGGCAGCGAAGGCAAGACCTTCCAGTTCGGCGACAGCAACGAAGCCAACATCGAGCAACTTTACGAAGGCACCGGCAACAGCTCGGTGATCACCCAGTACGGCACCGCCAACTACGGCACCGCCGAACAAGTGCTGCACAACGGCGGCCAGATCGGCATCAACCAGGCCGGCGAAGGCAACTACGCCTACGGCGACCAGCGCAACGGCACCGGCGGCAACATCACCATCAACCAGTTCGGCAACCTCAACGGCACCGAAATCTGGCAAGACTCGCAACTGGCCAGCCAGGCCACCGTCAACCAGTACGGCGACAGCAACGAAACCGTGGTCGACCAAAGCTTCGGCGAAAACAACACCGCCGCCGTCACCCAGGTCGGCAACACCAACGCCATCTATGCCGACCAGTTCGAATCGGTCAACTCGACGCTGGCGCTGTACCAGGTCGGCAACGGCAACGTGCACTTCACCTACCAGAACGGCGACAGCCACACCCTCAACGCCACCTCGGTGGGTAACGACAACAAGGTCTACGCCAGCAACTGGAAAGGCCCGCAACATGGCGGCCAGTTCGGCAGCAACCAGCGCGCCACGGTCAATCAGACCGGCAACGGCAACATCGCCAGCTTCACCCAGGACGGCATCGGCCAGATCATGACCACCAATCAGACCGGCACTGGCAACAAAACCACGGTCAGCCAGGCTGATTCCTACAACGAGCTGTACTTCGATCAAAACGGCAGCGACAACATCCTCATCGCCGACCAACGCGGCACCACCAACCTGGTTCAGGGCTCGTCGAACGGCTCGGGCAACAGCGCCGAATTCGATCAATCCGGCACCGGCAACCAGGCCTACACCGCGCAGCTGTATGGCAGCGACAACATGATCACCGTCAAACAGGCTGACACCATGAACGTGGCGTACGTGACCCAGGGCGGGACCGGGAACATTGCCAATGTGGATCAGAGCGGGATGACGCAGACCGCGACCATTCAGCAGTTTGGGTCGGCTAACCAGGCGACGGTTTTGCAGCAGTAAGGGTTGGGTGTTGGAAAACCGCGACCTGTTGAGGGTCGCGGTTTTTTTGCGCTGACGCTTGAGTGGCGTCCTACGGAAAACGGAACGTTTTCAGAAATTCGAGGAGTTTTCTGACGAATTCTGGCGGTTGGCCGTCGGAAGTGCAGGCTCTAGGATTTGCCGGGACAACTTGATCCCCATGGAGCTTGGCCTACATGCAATTCATCCAGACAGCGACGACAGCGATACCGTTACCGAATAGACTTCCAGGCACCCAACCCGGAGGTTCCATGATTGACCCGTCTTTGATCGACCCACTGTGCCCGGTTGTTTCGGATCTTGGTCCTGAGGAGCAGGCTGCGAGTTATGACCGTTGGTTTCGGGCCGAAGTACAGGCCTCTCTCGATGATCCGCGTCCGAGTATTCCCCATGAGCAAGTGATGGCGGAAATAAACGCCTTGATGGAATCAATGCGCAAAAGCGCTGATGCAGATTAAGTGGCGACCCAAGGCTCGGGTCGAACTCTCGAAAATACTGAAGTACATTGGCGAGCGAAATTTTGTAGCGGCGACAGCACTTCACAAGTCAGTCGTAAAAACTACATCTGCGCTTCCTTGGCATCCACACCTATATCGCAAAGGTCGCTCTCCCGGCACTCGGGAGATTGTGGTAAGCCCGAACTATCTCGTCGTTTATCAAGTGGCGGACCGAATTGAGATTGTGAGCATCTTGCATGCGCGTCAGGAATACCCTCGACGCGACCCCAGTTAAGATCCCGTCCTCGTCTCAACACCCAAAACCGTGCTTCCCATGGAGGTACGGTTTTTTTGTATCTCAGTACTCAGCTAATTGAGATGAAACATGCGATTTATAGCGGCTCGAGCCTTCTTGCCGTCTGCAACGCAAAGCACTTACCTAGCCTCATGCTTTCTTCGTTTGTCCTCCATCAGGGCCGACATTTCAGCCATCACCTGTTCATTCGGAATGCTGGGTCGTGGGTCATCGATTGAAGCCTGTATTTTGGCAATCAACCAGCGGTCGTAGCTGGCGGCCTGCTCTTCGCTTTCGAAGTCTGAAACGATTGTGGAGATCAGGGGATCCATGGTGACTCCGGTTTGAATGTGAAAAACGCGACCCATTGCTGGGTCGCGTTTTTTTATTGGGGATGTGCTGGATCAGCCCTTCAGTTCGACGTGATCCAAGGCCTGATTCACGGCCAGTTCACCCAGCATGAGGATCTGCGCGATGCCCAGGGCGGTCTTGCGGTGGGTGGGGTCGAGGGTGGCGGCGAAGTTGTTGAGCATTTCGCTGGCCGAGCCCAGGGATTCGCTGGCGTTGGCGAGCAGGGATTCGGTGTTGTAGGCCGGGTTGGCGAGGTACATCGGGGCGGGTTCGTTGACGCTGCCCATGATGTGGGCGCCGGGGCAGAGGTAATGATCGAGGGCGCGTTCGGCGGCTTCGTGGAGTTTTCTGGAGGTGGTGGAGGTGTATGGGGA
>NZ_JBWKZE010000040.1:0-46672 GCF_059424205.1 Pseudomonas sp. GW456-12-1-14-TSB6 | reverse complement strand
CCCCTGTAGAGAATCCCCCCATGTTCGATCCAGCCGACGAGCCGTCGTTTCGTCTCGATGTAGCGGGCCTGTCCGACTCGCTTGAAGTCTTGGCATTTACGGGTTGCGAAGCCATCAGCGAGCCTTTTGCGTTCGAAGTCGATGTGCTGGTCGATGATCCGCACCTGGACCTGGCCGGACTGATGTATCGATCGGCGCACCTGTGTTTCGGGCCTTGTGGCAATGGTGTTCACGGACAGTTGCACAGCCTTGTCCAGCATGAGCAAGGACGCGGCGCCCGGTTGTGCCGGGCGCGGCTGGGGCCGCGGTTGAGCTGTCTGGGCCTGCGCTACAGCCAACGCATCTTCAGTGACCGCTCGGTACCGCAGATTCTTGATCAGGTACTCAGAGAGCACGGCATCAGTGGCAACTGGCGCCGGTTCGATCTGCAAGGTGTGTATCCGCCCCGGACATTCTGCACCCAGTACGGCGAGTCGGATCTGCAACTGGTGCAACGGTTGTGTGGGCAGGCACGCATTCACTATCACTTCGAACATGGGAGCCGGGGGCATTGCCTGGTGTTCGGGGATGACCCGGCCCTACTGCCACGCGCCGGAAACCTGCGATGCGAGAGCGAGGATGGAGAGCCGTCGCCGACAGTGAGCCGCTGGCAACTGGGCGAACATGTGCGGCTGAACGCAGAATGCTCGCGGCGCACACGTACGGCGCAGGGGCATTCCGATTCGCCAACCCTGCGCAGTGGTCACTGGTTGACGATTTCCGGCCAGCCCCTGGCAGACGTCAATGCGCACTGGCTGGTGAGCCGAATCGAGCATCGGGCCGATCAGTCACTCGAGCCGCCCTACAGCAACAGGATTTTTGCCGCTGACCAGTTGTCGGTGCCCAAGTCATCCATTGACCACCAGGGGGCGCGCATGTGCAGCCCGCAGCGTGCGTGGGTAGTGTCGGTCGAGGAAGAGCAACCTGATGCCGTGCGGCCGGTGGCCGTTCAGTTCGACTGGCTTTATCAGGGCGAAGGTGCCCGCCCCAGCCACTGCTGGTTGCCGCTGGCTCCGGCGTTGGCCGATACGCCGATGGCATCATTCAAGGACGGGATAGAGGTGGTGGTGAGCTTTCTGGAAGGTGACCCTGAACAGCCCGTGATCAGCGGCGTCTTGCAGGTCCCGGCTCTCGCCGAAGTCGTTGAGGATGACGCGCAGTCACCTCTGCCCGAGCGCCTGGATATCGTCGGCGTGCCTCAATGGTTGAAAGCGGCCGAGCCTTTGTTGTTGCTGTGCCTGATACCGGGGGGCGGCAGTTATCGCCATTGCGCGGCGTCACTGTGCAGCTGTCGATTGGTCGCCGGGCTCAAAACGAGCGACGGAAGATGAGCGTCGCGGCCCCCGGGCAACATGCGCAGTGGTTGTTGCTGGACATCGCACAGGCACCCCAGGCAGTGAAGGTCTTACGCCAGGGATTCTCCAGTGTGCACAGCCTGCAGCTGTTTGACGGTACCGAGTTTCAGCCGGTCAGTGAGCAAGGACCATGGCTGATCGACCTGCGTGATTGCCCGGCGCTATCGGCGCTCTGCCACACCGATCCCATGACCTGGCAAGGGCTGCTGCTGGGCAGCGAGGTCTCGGCGCAGACACTGCGCGAACACTTGCAGCGGATGCTGACCGTGTCCATCGGCCTCAATCACCGGGCACTGCTCAATTTCTACAATCGGCAGACCGCCAGCTACTTTTTCGATGCCTGCGATGCCCGGCAACTGAGCTGCTGGCTCGGGCCGATCGGATGGCTGCGCTGGTTCGGCGGGACCTGGGCCGATCTGGCTGCTGGCAGTCAGGGCTGGCAGCAACTACGCAATCCGGGGCTGGCCGTGGAGCCGCTGCGCATCGAGCAAAGCCTGACCCGTCAACAGCGTGAACGCTTGCACCGTTGCCTGCTGGATCAGCATGTCTGGCGCTGGAGTCAGGCGACGGGAAACAACTTTCGGCTGATATCAGCCTTTCAGGAACAAGGTCTGGCGCTGGGCTTCAGCGAGCAGACGCTGCTGGACGACTGGTTGTGGCTGCGTTTGCTGCATCCGCGTGCCGAGCTGATGCCGCTGCCGCAAGGTTTGACTCCGCGAGAACGACTCGAACTGTTGCGTCGGCGCTGGCTGAACGATCCGTCATGAAGCATCGCTTCAGTGAGCGGCACCGTTGAACCAGCCATCGGTGCGTCGCAGCCACCACGCCAGTCCCCCGAGAGTCAGGCTGCGCAGCACCATGAACAACAGGAACGAAATCCACAGGCCGTGATTGCCCAGACCTTGCAGCGCCCAAGCGACAGGCAGCAGCAGGATCACGGTCGCCAGCATGCCGTTGCGCATTTCCCGGGCGCGGGTGGCGCCGATGAACAGGCCGTCGAGCAAGTAGCTCCAGACCGCGATCAACGGCAGCACGGCCAGGTAGGGCAGGTAAATGAACGCGGTTTCGCGCACGCTCTGGATGTCGGTCTGCATTTCGATGAACAGGTGGCCGGCCAACAGAAACAGCGCGGCAAAGCCCAGGCTCGCCAGCAACGACCAGCCGCCGGCAACCACCAGCGAACGGCGCAGGGCCAGACGATCACGGGCGCCGATGGCGTGGCCGCACAGGGCTTCGACGGCGTGGGCCAGTCCGTCCAGTGCGTGGGCGGTCAGCAGCAGGCCGTTGAGCAGCAGCGCATTGGCCGCGACCGTGGCATCGCCGAGTCGCGCGCCCTGCACGGTGATCAGGAAAAACACCGATTGCAGAGCCAGGCTGCGGATGAAAATGTCGCGGTTGACCGCCAGCAGCGGACGCCAGCTCTGCCAGACTTTCAGAGCAGCCCAGGCGATGTGACCGGGATAGGCGCGCAAGGCTCTCCGAGTCATCCACAGGCCGAGCAGGGCGCCGCTCCATTCGGCGATTACCGATGCGCGGGCCGAACCGACCACGCCCCAGTCCAGGCCGATGACGAACCACAGGTTGAGCACGATGTTGATCAGGTTGGTGCTCAGCAGAATCGCCAGCGGCGCCCGGGCGTTCTGGGTGCCGAGGAACCAGCCGACCAGCGCATAACTGGCCAGCGCCGCCGGCAGCCCGAACAGGCGGGTGTGGAAGAAGTCACGGGTCAGCTGATCCAGCTCCGCCGACGGTTGCATGAAGTGCAGCGCGACCCCGCTCAGTGGTACGCCCAGCGCTCCGAGCAGCAGCGCCAGCCCCATCGCCAGCAGCAGGCCTTGAAGCAATATCTGCCGCAAGGCCGCGCCGTCGCTGCGCCCGGCGGCCTGGGCGGCGAAACCGGTGGTGCCCATGCGCAGAAAACCCATGGCCCAGGCCAGAAAGGTGTACAGGCTGGCGCCAACCGCCACAGCGCCCAGTTGATGAGCGTGGGGCAGGTGACCGATGACGGTGCTGTCGACCAGCGCCACCAGCGGCACGGAAATGTTGGAGAGGATCATGGGGGCGGCGAGGGCCCAGACCCGGTGATGGGTCGGGCGGTCGCGCCAGTCGGCGATCAGGTTGGACATGCGGGCTCCTTGGGGAGCGGCATTGTAACGGGAGGCGTCAGTGAATGATCCAGCTCAGCAGCCACAATCCCAGCAGCAACCAGATGATCCCGGCGATGATCGAGGCATTCATGAATGCGCGGATCGCCGACCACAACAGCATCAGGCCGACGATCAGCGCGATGATGCTGATGATCGACGTGTCCATGCCCAGCGCCTTCGACAGCCCGTCGACAAAGTTGCCCCCGGCGTTGCCCAGCAGATTGAACAGGCCGCTGAGGCCATCGACGATGAAGCGGATGATCGAGCCGAGCGCCTGGCCCAGCCATTCGAAAAAGCTTTCTACCTGCATGTCTGTTTCCTGATGAAAGAGCTGAGCCTTGGGCCGCAGCCGGTGCGGTCGAGTTCCCTGCAAGCATAGAGGGTTTTAACGGGCGACTGGCGCTTGCCTTCGCTCCGCATCCCCCCGAAGCTATACGCCTTCAGGAGAGCCCGATGAACCTTGTTGAACTGACCGAACGCCTGCACGCCATTCGCGACCGCAATGACTGGCGGCAATTTCACAGCCCGAAAAACCTGGCCATGGCCGCCAGCGTGGAAATGTCCGAGCTGGTGGAAATCTTCCAGTGGCTGACCGAAGACCAGTCCCGCCAATTGCCGGCGGACAAACTCGCCCACGCCGGGCAGGAAGTCGGTGACATCGTCCTTTATCTGTTGCTGCTGTGCAGCGAACTGGGGCTGGACATGAATGAAGTGGTGCGCAGCAAACTCGCCGACAGCGAACGGCGGTTCAGCTGATGAGCGACCGTCATTTCGATCAGCTGGCGACCCGTTTCGCCGAAAAAATCTACGGTGGCGCCAAAGGCGCGATCCGCCTCGCCGTGTTGCAGGCCGACCTCGCCGAAGCCTTGCCGGATCGTCCGTTGCGGGTGCTGGATATCGGTGGCGGCCTGGGCCACATGTCGCTGTGGCTGGCCGAGCGCGGGCACCAGGTGACCTTCACCGAGCCGGCCGAACCGATGCTCGAAGGCGCCCGCCAGCGCTTTGCCGAAGCCGGGCAAAGCGCGACGTTCATTCAGGCGCCCTGGCAGGAACTGCTCGGCCAGCTCACTGAACCCTACGATCTGGTGCTGTGCCATGCGGTGCTGGAATGGCTGGCCGAGCCCCACGCGATTCTGCCGGTGCTGCATCAGTTGACCAAGCCTGGCGGCTGGCTGTCGCTGGCGTTCTACAATCGCGATGCGCTGATTTACCGGAACCTGCTCAAAGGCCATTTCAAGAAAATGCGCAGGAACGACCTGGCCGGCGAAAAGCAGAGCCTGACCCCGCAGCAGCCACTCGATCCACGGGAACTGGCGACGCAACTCGCCGGGTTGTGGCAGGTCGAAACCCAGAGCGGGGTGCGGGTTTTCCACGATTACATGCCGATGGAATTCCAGGCCCGCGCCGAGTTGATTGATTTGCTCGAGATGGAGCTCGCCCACCGTCGTCACCCAAGCTTCGCCGGGCTTGGGCGCTACTTGCACTGGATCTGCCGGCCGATCTGATCGGAGCGAGATATGAAAGGTCATTCAGGGTTACTGCTGATCTGTCTGGGGTTGGCCGCCTGCCAGGGCAGCAACCCTTACGTGGCGCAGTCACGACCGTTGCCGCCGGCCCCACCGCAAGCGGCGACCACCTTCGACCGCAGCGCTTATCCTGCGCCGCCACGGGATTACGGGCGCTATCGCAGCTGGGCATGGCTCAACGGTCAACTCCCACCGGGCACGGCCTGGGCGGATTCGGCGCAAGTGGCCGAAGCCGTCAGCAGTGCGCTGGACCAGCGCGGTCTGCGCCCGCTGCATGACAACCGCCCGGCCGATCTGCTGGTCAGTGCCAACCTGAGCCTGGAAACCCGCCTGCGTCAGGTGCAGGACGATTACGGTTACTACGGCGGCGGATACGGCGGTTATGACCGTTACGGCCGCGGTTACGGGATGTACAACACGGTGCCGATCGTTCGGACCTATCAGGAACAGGTCGTGGTGGTGCGGGTCGATCTGTTCGACGCCGGCAGTGGTCAGCCGGTCTGGAGCGCCAGCGCCGAAACCGGCACCCAGGGCACGCAAAGTGATCGCACCGATGCGATTCGGGAGGCTGTCGAAAAGGCCATGTCGGCGTATCCTCCCGGTTAGCCTTCTGCAAATGAAGGCGCCCTCAGGTTCATGTCTTTCACCGGAGAAAAACCATGTTCCGCCGTCTTGCTTTACTGGTCGTGGCCGCGCTGCTCAGTGCCTGCGCCTCGAACCAGGTCAATCATGATTTCGACGCCAGCCGCGACTTTGCCGCTTACCGCAGCTGGAGCTGGAAAGACCCCGCCCTGCAATACCGCCCCGATGATCCACGGATCAAGAGCGACCTGACCGAACAACGCATCCGCCAGGCCGTCGCCGACCAACTGGATCAGCGGGGCCTGCGCCCGGCCGCCTCGGGCGCCCGAGGTGATTTGAATGTGCAGACCTACCTGATCGTCGAGGACCGCCAGCAACAGGTGACCACCAACTACGGCGGCGGTTGGGGTGGCCCGTGGAACGGTTACTGGGGCGCGCCGATGTACAACGAAACCCGCAACATCACCTACAAGGTGGCGACCATCCAGGTCGATCTGCTCGACGGCAAGGACGGCAAACTGGTGTGGCGCGGCAGCGACGAGCAAATACTCAGCCGCACGCCGAACCCGGCGGATCGCAGCAATGCCATCCGTGAAACCGTGGCGCGGATTCTGTCCAACTATCCACCGCGTTGAGTCTGTTGAAAAAGTACGGGAGCCAAATGGCTCCCGTTTTTTATGGGCGGGTGAAAATGGCGCGTTGCCAGCAGTGTTGCCTGCGCCTGTCTACACTCATACCCATCCATGGAGGTTGCGCCCGGCCGTGCGCGGGCAAAGGAGTGCGCCATGTCGCGTCATTCGCAGTGCAGGGGGCCAGCCCGGCAGCGGGGAGCCATCGGCCTGATGGCGGCCGCCACCCTCAGCCTGGCGCTGGTCCTGATGCTGCTGGTCGTGGACAGCGGCCGCTTGTACATGGAACAACGCAAACTGCAGCGCCTGGTGGACACCGCCGCCCTCGAAGCCGTCAGCCGTGGCGGCAATTGCCTGCCGGGGCTCACCGCCGCCAGTTACGCCGGGCAAAGCGCGACACGCAACGGGTTTGTCGCCAATGCCAACAACGTGCTCGTAATCGATTGCGGAAAGTTGGCGACAGCCGCCACCGGCCTGCGCACTTTTACGGTGGACGCCACCCAATCAGAGGCGGTCAAGGTCGCGGCCAACCGTACCGTCACCACCAGTTTCGCCGGCGGTGTGCAGGCGTTGTTCAGTGGCACACCCGTCAGTCTCAACACCGTGCTTTACGCTTCGGCGGTGGCGGCCAAACCCAAGCCGACCGTCGCTCAGTTGAACATCCGCAGTAACCTGACCAGCATCAGCACCGCGCAATCGAACATCCTCAATCCACTGTTTTCCGGGCTGCTTGGCGGTAACGTCAACCTGACGGCCCTGGGCTGGGAAAGCCTGCTCAACACTGACATCAACCTGCTTGGCTACCTGAATCAACTGGCGATCAACCTCAACGTGGCTGCCGGCAATTACAGCCAGTTGCTCAATACCCAGGCCACGGTGACGCAACTGATCCAGGCCGCGATTACGGCGGTCCAGCTCAACGGCGCCACCGCTGAAGTGATTACCGCGCTGGGCCAGCTGCAAGTGGCGGCGATCAATGCCGCGCCGGTCAAGCTCGGCGACATCCTGCAATTGCAGACCGGCACCACGGCCGCCGGGCTGGATGCCAATCTGCAGTTGCTGCAACTGGTCCAGGGGGTGATTCAACTGGCCAACAGCAAAAGTGCGGTGGCCGCGACCCTGCCGATCAGCGTGCTGGGGCTGGCGAATGTCACGGTGCGGGTCAAAGTCATCGAGCCGCCGCAGTTTTCCGCCATTGGCGATCCGGCACTGGCCAGGGCCAATCCCACCGGGCCGAACCGGATCTATGTGCGCACCGCGCAGATTCGCACGCTGCTTTCGGTGAATCTGCCGGTGTTATCCGGGGTGACCGGGTTGGCCAACGCGGTACTCGGACTGGTTGGCACACTGACACCGACCCTCAATGCACTGTTGAGCCTTAATCTGGTCGCCACATTGAATTCGGCCGGCTGCCTGCTCGGTGCCGGTTGTGAGCAACTGGACCCGAAGCTGTTGCCCTCGCCGCAGATCGACATCAGCCTGGACGCCGGCGGCGCCATCAGTTACGTCACCGACTACAGTTGCCCGACCGGCAACACCGGCACCAAAAGCCTGACGGCCCGCACCATCACCTCGATTGCCGATCTCAAACTGGGCAGGATCGACCCGACCAACGCCTTCTCTTCTGCCGCCCAACCCACCGTTACACCCTTGCCGCTGGTGGATCTGGGTACGGTGACCTGCCACAAGATTCTGGGGATCGGCAGCTGTGACCCGAGTACTCATGTGCCATATGGCGCCGGCGGCATTGCGATCATGGTCAACACCAGCGTGGCGCAGAACACCCAGAACCTGGTGTTTTCCAGCGGTAATCCGTTCGCCACACCGCCCAACCTGAAACTGCCGCCAAGCGTGATTGCTGCCGCGCCCTCAACCAACATAGTCAACAGCCTGGCAACCACCCTCGCCGGGATCAATCTGATCGTCTACAAACCCCAAGGCAGCAACCCGCTGGGGGCGATTGTCACCGGCGTCGCCAGCCTGATCAGTGATGTCACGACGATCCTGCAACCGGTGATCACCAATCTGGTGAGTCCGCTGCTGGATCCGCTGCTGAACAATTTGCTTAAGGGGCTGGGGATCAACCTGATGGATGTGGATGTCGGCGCCAACATGACCTGTGGCCAGACCGGCAAGGCCTATCTGGTGATCTAGTCGTCAGGGGCGATCGGCAGTTCGATGCAGAACCGTGCACCGTCCGCCGAGTTGCGCACGCTCAAGTGCCCGCCCATGTTCTCGATGATCCCGTAACTCACTGATAGTCCCAGGCCGGTGCCGACGCCCACCGGTTTGGTGGTGAAGAACGGTTCGAAAATCCGCTCCAGCAGACGCGGGTCGATACCGCCGCCGTTGTCTTCGACCCACAGTCGCACGTTCTGCTCGTCGCGTTCGGCGTAGATCGAAATCCACGGCTTGAATGCTGAATCGGACTCGCGTTTGCCCAGCAGCGCATCCCGGGCGTTGACCATCAGGTTGATCAACACCTGTTCAAGCTGATCGACATACCCGCGCACCTGAACCTCGAATGCGGTTTCACTGATGCGCAGATCCACGCCTTTGCCGCGCATGCCTTCGGCCAGCAGCGACAGCGTGCCTTCGATGGCGCTGGCCGGGTTGAACAGCTGCTGCTCGATCTCGGAGCGGCGACCGAACACCCGCATGTGGTCCACCACTTTCGCGGCGCGCTGCACCTGGGCGTCGATGCGATTGAGTTTGTCGGTCAGGTAATCGATCTGCGCATCGCCGTTGCTCAGGCGCTTCCGTACGTTGACGATGGCCATGCGCATGACGTTCAGCGGCTGATTGATTTCGTGGGCCAGGCCGGTGGCCATCTCGCCTAGGGTGGCCATTTTTGCGCTTTGCGTGAGCTGCTGTTGAGAGCGGCGCACTTCGGTGTTGTCACGGCCAACGGCTTGTACTTCGATCAATTTTCCGTGCTCATCGAACACGCCGCGATCCGACCACACCCACCACGCATGTTCGCGCCCCGGTAATTGCAGGTTGATTTCGGCGGTGCTGACGGGGGATTGCGGAGTCAGCTGCGCCAGGCGCTCAACGAAGGCCGCGCGCTGAACGTCGGACATCCAGCTGCCCAGATCGACCCCGGCCAGGGCTTCGGGGGCGCATTCCAGATAGGTCGCCAGCGGCCGGTTGCCGAACGTCAGTATCAGGTCCGGGCGGTAGCGGCAGATCATCGCCGGCGAGTCCTCCACCAGAATCCGGTAGCGTTCCTCACTCTGTCTGACCTGCTCGGCGGCCAGCGTCGCTTCGGTGACGTCCAGCCACAAGCCGACAGCTTCCACCGGCAGGCCGAGGTCGTTGCGCAACAGCCGGGCTTCGTCGAGCAGCCAGTGGTAATCGCCGCGACTGTCGCGCATCCGATAGCGGGCGCGCACCGAACCTTCGCGCAGCAGTTGCCGGGTTCGCTCGAAATACAGGGCGCGGTCTTCCGGATGAATCCGCTCTGCCAGCGCACTGGCGTCACAGTCCTCCAGGCTCCAGCCCAGCAACGGTTGCAGGCTGGCGCTGAAAAACGCTGGCAGCAAGGCGCCTTCGGCGTAGTGCTGGACATAAATCACCGCCGGCGAACTGGCGATCAGGTTGTCCAGCCGCGCATGGGCCGCAGCGGCCAGTTGCTGCTGGTTCTTGATGTCGCTGATGTCGAGCATGAAACCCACCAGCCGCCGGTGCTCGCCGGTGCCGGTGACCTGACCCTGAAGGCGATACCACGCTGGCGTCTGGCTGGCATCGCGAGGCTGCAGGCGCACGCACAGGTCGAGGATTTCCCCTTGCATCTGCAGGGCTTGCAGCCGGCTGCGGACTTCTTCGCGATCGGCGGGATGGATCAGGCTCAGCCAAGCCTCGAGCGTCAGCGTCGAGCTGACCTGTTGCAGGATGGCGGCCAGCGTCGGGGCCAGTTGAATCTGCTCGCTATGGCTGATTTCCCACCAGCCTGTGCCAAGCATTGTCTGCAACGACTCCAGCCGTTCCAGTTGCAGTTGATGCTGCTGCTCGCGCAAGCGACCGAGCAGGGGCCCGGCCAGGGCGCCCGCCAGCATCAGCCAGTCGCGATCGGCCAGATACGGCGCGGTCTTGTCCACCGCGTAAAAACCGCAGAGCAGCCACGCCATCACGCCCCGATCATCGCTGTAGGGCACGGCAAAACCTTCGGCATTGCCGAACAGGCCCTGGACCCTTGAGTGTTCGTACTGGCCGTAGTGCGCACCCAGGCGCTGCGGGCCGGTGCCATTGAGGCTGTCGAGTGGCGTGCCCAGACGCTGGCCGTCATGCCACAGCGCCGGGGCGTCATGGGCGTGGAACTGCTGATGGATCTGCCAGCCCTGTTCCTGCTCATCGAGCAGGGCGAGTGCCAGGCACGGGATCTGCCAGCGCTGGGCGATCACCTGCAATTGTTCGCTGACGAGCATCGGCAACCGTCCCAGGCTGCAGCTGCGCACCTGTTTGCTGATCTGCTCGGCGAGCATGTGGCACGCCTCGCGCTGATGGGCTTGCTGGCGTTCGGACAACAGGTCGGCAATGTCGATCAGTTGCAGCAGCCAGCCATCGCCCAGCGGCTGGACCCAGCCGCGCAGGTGCAAGGTCTGGTCGCCAAGGCCGGGGAAATCCAGATCCAGCAGTTGGCCTTGCCAGTCTTGCGGGCGGCCCTCGATCGCCAGCGTGCAGTGCGCCAGCAGGTAGTCGTGCAACGGCAACGGTTTGTCGCGGGGCGTCTGTTGCGCCAGCAGCAGGCGCAGCGGGCCGGCCATTTGCAACACGCCGCCGTCGCTGTCGAGGTGGATGTGCAGGCCCGTCAACGGGGTCCCGAGCACGTCCGGCAAATCGCTGGCGACCATACTTCGCTTGAGCAGGCGGCCGAGCAGGTTGTCACCCGGAGTCAAAATTTCAGGCTCGAAATGGCGGTCAGGTTGGCGGGCAGGCTGGGGACAGCGCCGACGCCCGGCAACACCAGAAAGGGGATGACCTGATTGAGCTTGCTCACCGGGTAATTGACGCTGACGGTGAGCGTGCCCTGGGCCGGGTCGTAGACCGTTGACGTGTCCGTGCCGACCACCACGTTCAGCGACGACGGCAGCACCGACAATTGCTGGGTCAACGCGGCATTCGCAGTGCTGACCAGCACGCTTGCATAGTTGGGAACCGCGGGATCGACCGCCACGGCGCGGCGGATGGCTTCGGCGGTGACCTGGTTGAACGTCTGCATCAGCACGAACGGCAAGCTGTAGCTGACGAGGCCATAAAACACCGCGAAAAAGATCACGAACACCAAGGCGAATTCAATCGCCACCGCGCCTTTTTGCGCCTTCCGAGAGCCGGTTTTCATCCGTGCGTCTACCCTGACAGTCACTGCGTAGTATCAGCATAGAATCATTCAGCAAAAACGGACGGTTTTTACCGGATGCAAAGCCTTGTCCTTCTGATCTGGTTGACCGCGTGCGCGGCTCAGGATGCCCGGCAACGACGAATTGCCAACGTTTTGACGCTGGGCGTCGGGACTCTCGCGCTGGTCTATCTGCTGTCTTTCGGTACCACCTGGATGGGCGCCGAAGCCGGGCAGGGAGGCTGGGCCTGTGTCGTGGCCCTGGCATTCACGTTGCCCGGGTATTTCATGGGCCGAATGGGCGCCGGTGATGTGAAACTAATGACAGCTCTTGGTCTTGCGACGGACGGCGTCTCGCTGCTCGGGATTTTTATCGGCGCCGGTGCGGCGAGCCTGATCTGGATTCTGCTTGCGCCAAGAGTCTGGCTGCATATGAGTCAAGGGCTTAGGCACCGACTTCGGTATATGGCGCCATCCGTGTCAAAAAAGCTGCCATTTGCGCCGTTTGTGCTGATCGGATTTGTGCTTGCACTACCTTGGATCCATTAGTCGCCAAGCGCCACTAGTCTTATGTACATAGTCGGAAAGTGGGTCTACCTTCAAAATAACGAGTTATACAGCCAGCGGCTGACAGTACAGGAATGGTCAGTTTTTGGCCCGGGCATGGAGTGGCACGTGAACAAGCTTACATCTGCGGTAAAAGTCATCGTTGTCGATGATCAGCCTCTGATCGTCGAAGAACTCTGTGAATTTCTCGAGAGCAGCGGCTACCGCTGTGTGCCGTGCGAGTCCAGCAAAGAGGCGATCGAGCGTTTTACGCGCGACACTGCTATCGGTCTGGTGCTGTGCGATCTGCATATGCCGGACATGGACGGCATTCAACTGGTGCAGGAACTGCAACGGCTGGCCGGCAAACACCGGGCGTTCGAAGCCATCATGCTCACCGGCCGCGCCGACAAGCAGGACGTGATCAAGGCCTTGCGCGCCGGGATTGCCGACTACTACCAGAAACCGGTCAATCTGGATGAATTGCTCGAAGGCCTGCAACGCCAGGAAGCGGTGCTGCAGGAGCGGCAGAAAACCCTGCAACTGGGCCATCTGAATCAAAAACTTCAGGACCTGTCGTCGTCCATCGATGATCTTTATCAGGATCTGGACAAGGTGCGTCGCGCGCCGGCGCCCGTCAGTGACGATGCGCCCCGTGAGGCCGGTGAACTGGAGGTCCCGGCGATCTTCAATCAACTGTCGCCACGGCAACTGGACGTGGCGCGCCTGGTGGGCAAGGGACAGACCAACTATCAGATTGCCTGTGAGCTGGGCATCACCGAAAACACCGTAAAACTTTACGTTTCGCAGGTGTTGCGCCTGACCCACATGCACAACCGCACGCAGTTGGCGCTGGCCTTGTCTCCGAGTTCGGCGGCCTTGCGGCAGCGGGTTACGGCGCACTGATTGTTGTCCCCGGCGGCCCTTGGGCCGACCGGGACAGACGCCATGGTGTCTCCCCGAATCAGTTATTTGTCTCGATCTTGCCCCCGGCATCCGGGTCGTAGAAATCGGGGATTTCATATTTGTACTTCTTCAACCAGCGCTGCATCGCCAGCTCACGCTCGGTGGCCGTGGCCGCCTGCGGATCGGGGGACGCGGCCTTGTTGCGGCTTTGCAGCAACAGCCAGCCTTCGGTTTCCTGCTGCTGGGCCGAGGCCGGGCCGGCGTCGATGGCCAGCGCGCCGAGCGGCAGACTCAACAGGCTCAGGCAACACAGGGTCTTGAACGTGTTCATGGCATCTCCTTGAGGCTCACTTGATCGCCGGTTGCGGATCAATCGCCACCGCGACCTGATTGCCAGCGACGGGTCTGGCTCTGACCGGCGACTTGAGTTTCTCCGCACGCTCCTGGGCATCGCTGAACTGCTCCGGGGTCAGGTGCGCGCGGCTGACCACTTCGGCGGCTTGCTGCCAGTTGTTCTGGTAGAGCAGCAGGGTCACCAGATTCAGCGTCGCCAACTGATTGTTCTGCTTCAGCTCGATGGCGGTCAGGAACTCGAAACGAGCGTCCTCGAGCCGCAGCTGATTGAGGTACACCACGCCCAGATCATTGCGGATGTTTTCATTGGTCGGCGCCAGCCGCGCCGCCCGTTGCAGGTGGGCCTGCGCCTGGCCGTTGTCACCACGGGCGGCGTACAACTGGCCCAGGCCATGTTCGGCGTCGGCGTTCAGGCATGTGCCCAGCAGACTGCGATACAACGGCTCGGCTTCACTGCGTCCCAGCAGACGATAGACCTTGGCCTTGCGCAGCCGCACCTCGACGAGGTTGTCGGGCAGACTCTGCAGATTGGCCAGGCTGGCGTGCAGCTTGCCGTCGTTGACCAGATCATCGGCGAGGTTCAGCGACAGCTCCTGTTCGGAGCTCAACTTGCTGCAGCTGGCCGGCGCCAGCATCGTCGTCCACGGTGCCTGACCGTCGGTTGCGCAACCGCCGAGCAGCAACAGGCTAGCCATGACCATCAGTGCTTTCATCAAATCGCTCTCCATCGCCATTGTCATTTTCATTGTCAGGACGCAAACGCCCGGGTGATTGCGGTAAAACCGGGTCCCGCCAAAACGATCAGCAAGGCCGGGAACAGCAACAGCATCATGACCACCGACATCTTCGCCGACATCTTCGAGATGTATTCCTGCAAGCGTGTCAGGCGTCGGTCATCCAGCAGTTGCTTGAGCGTCAGCAACGATTTCATCGCGCCGCCGCCCTGTTGAATCAGTTGTTGCAGGATCACGCAGGTGTCGGTGAACTCATCCACCGCCAGCATCGCGGCCGCCTTGTTCAACTCTTGTCCGAGTTCCAGGCCCGAGTCGACACGGGCCAGGATCAGACGCAGTTCGCCGGTCAGTTCCGGCAGCAGTTTTTGCCCCTCGCTGCTGAGTACACGCAGGGCCTGCTCGACGGCCATGCCGGACTCGAACAGGATTCGCAGCAGGGGAATGAACGTCGACACTTCCACCGCAATGATTTTCTGCCGCCGGGCAGCGGCGTACGCCAGCAGGCGCTTGGGTAGCAGGTAGCCGACACCGGTGGCGATCATCGGGACCAGCCAACCGTTGGGGGCGAGGGGGAAAAACACTTCTTTCAGAAACACGCCCAGCCCCAGTGTCAGCAGCGGCGTGCCAATCTGGCAGGCGGCAAACAGCGAACGCTCGCTGGCCCGGCGCCAGCCGAGCCGGCTGAGCAGGGTCTGGGTTTCACTGTCGATGCTTACAGAGCGCTGGCCGAACCGGCTGCCGCCCAGTGCCCGCAACCAGTTGCCGAAACGGTTCTCGCGCACCAGATGCCCCTGCAGGCGCTGGTTGACCTGACGCACCCGACGCCGCTCGGTCAGCAGGTGATTGCCGACCAGCAACAGCGCCCCGAGCAACAGCATGAGACTGGCCAGCATCAGCATGTCAGACACTCCTCAGCATGCGCCACAGCGCCAGGCAACCGGAGACCTGCAACACCACCGCGACAATCAGCATGGTTCGACCGCCGGAGTCGTTCCACATGCCGAGCATGTAGCCGGGATTGGTCAGCATGAAGTAGCTGACCAAGATCACCGGCAGCGATCCGAGCACCCACGCGGTCATCCGCGTTTCGCCGGTCAGCGCACGCAGTTGCCGGGCACCCTGGTCACGTTCGCGAATCAGTTTGATCAGGTTCTCCAGCAACTCGCTGGCGTTGCCGCCGTAGCGATGGTTGACCTTCAGGCCCAGGGCGAACATGCGCAGTTCGTCCTGCTCGTAGAGCTCGGCGAAATCGCTGACCGCGTCCGGCAGATTCACCCCCAACTGCACGTTGCGCTGCACCCGGCCCATCGCGGCTTTCAGCGGGTCCTCACTGGCCTCGATACCGCCCATCACTGCATCGCTCAGGGTCCGGCCGGACTTGAGACTGCGCACGGTGTGGTCGAGCAACTGCGGCAACTGTTCGATCATCCGATTGAGCCGGCGACGATATCGCCACGCGATGTACAACCGCAAAATCAGCGGCGGCGCCAGTATCAGCACCAACAGACCGATCCAGTCGGCCAGCAGATAACCCAGCATCATGCCCACGACCCACAACGACAGCCAAAGCCCGAATCGCTCGCTCGGCCGGCCAAGGCCTGCCCGCAGGAACATCCGCTCCAGACCGGTCCACGAGTTTTTTTCGGCCGTTGCTTGCGGTTGTCCGACGGCGAGGCGAGAGAGCACCCGTTCGTTGGCAGTCTTGCGCACGCCCTGCAGGAACAGGCGAATCGACAACCCCAACAACAGCAGACAGAGGGCGATCAGAATAACCGGTCCGATCATGACGAAGGCTCCATGCGTTCAGCCCAGACTCGACTCGTGCCGCAACTTGTCGCCGGCCGGGTTGACCGCTTCGCGCAGGAAGCCGAAACCGGTGCGTCGATCCAGACGGAACAGGGTGTTGGTGACGTACACGTCTTCACGCACGCCGACCACTTCCACCACTTCACTGACACAGCGGCGACCGTCGGGCATGCGGGTCAACTGAATGATCACGTCGAGTGCTGCGCAGATCATCTGCCGCAGGGTGCGTTCGGCCACCGTGCGGCCGGTCAGGCCGACCAGGGTTTCCAGGCGCAGCAACGCATCCTGGGCGTTGTTGGCGTGGACCGTGCTCATCGAGCCGTCGTGACCGGTGTTCATCGCCGTCAACACGTCGAGCACTTCGACGCCGCGGATTTCGCCGAGAATGATCCGGTCCGGGCGCATCCGCAGGGCGTTGCGGATCAGGTCGCTGGCCTTGACCTCGCCATGGCCCTCGGCATTCGGCGGCCGGGTTTCCAGACGCACCACGTGGGGATGGCCGAGTTGCAGTTCGGCGACGTCTTCGATGGTCACCAGTCGTTCATGGGGGTTGATCAGCTGGCTGAGGATATTCAGCAGCGTGGTCTTGCCGGTGCCCGTGCCGCCGCTGATCAGGATATTGCAGCGCTTGCCCACGGCCTCCTGGAAACACTCGAAAATCGGCAGGTCGATGGTCTGCATGGCGATCAGGTCGCTGCTCTTGAGCATGTCCTTGCGGAATTTTCGAATCGACAGGCACGGGCCGTCGAGGGCGATCGGCGGGATGATCGCGTTGACGCGGCTGCCGTCGGGCAGGCGCGCATCGACCATCGGCGAAGACTCGTCCAGCCGCCGACCGAGCGGCGCAAGAATGCGCTGCATGACCCGTTCGACGTGGTGCGCATCGATAAAGCGCAGGTCACTCTGATGCAGTACCCCGTCACGCTCGACGAACACCCGATGCGGGCCGTTGACCAGGATTTCGGTGACGGCGGTGTCGCGCAGCAAGACTTCCAGCGGACCGAAGCCGGTCAGCTCATCGACGATTTCTTCCCCCAGCCGCTCCATCTCGTAACGGGAAATCGCCAGGTGCAGACGGGCGATGTATTCGGCGACCTTGTCGGTCACAAATTGCGCCAGCAACTGCCGCGAGCCTTCCAGCAGGTTTTTCCCGGACTCCTCGATGGCATCGATGATGTAGCGATGCAGCACCAGTTTCAGGCCTTCGTGGTCAACATTGCCCGACTGGCCTCGCGCCGGCGCACCGAAGAGTTTTTCCGGGCTCATGAGGTGCCTCGCAACCGGTCGAACCAGGTGACCTTGGGTTTGGCAAGACCTTCGGAGCGCTTGGCCAGCCGTTCGCCGAGTACCCGCAGGCTCTGGGTGAGTTTTTCCCTGGGCGCCAGTTCAAACAGGCTGACGCCCTGGTTCTTGGCGTTCATGCGCAGCTCCGGACTCAAGGCCAATACCGCGATCACTTCCAGGTTGAAGGTCTTGCCGAGAGTGTCCGCATCTGGCGCAACGTTGCTCAGATAGCGGTCGACCAACAGCCGTCCGTGATCGAGCTTCATGCCTTTTTCCCGCCACAGATTGAATACCGCCAGATTGCGCCGGCAATCGAGCACGCTCTGGTCGGTGTACCAGATCAGCTTGTCGCAATGGCTGACAAAGGTCCGCAGGGCCTCGCTGTCAGGCTGGCCGGTGAGGTTCACGACGATGTGCTGGAAGTGCTGGCGCAAGGCGCTGAGCAGCATGAACAGCTCGGCGGCGCTGGTGCTTTCCAGGGGGGCGTCATTGTCGGCGTAGGCCAGAATCCGCAGCCCCGCTTCGGCACTGGTGAACGCACTGTCGATCAGCGTGGCGTCGAGCCTGCGCAGGTGACGCAAGGCATCGCCGAAGTGGAACGAACTCTCCAGCCCCAGCAACGCCAGGCTGTCGCCACGGGGCAGCCCGAGGTCCAGCAGCAGCGTCTGCTGCCCGCTCTTTTGCACCACCAGTGCCATATGGTTGGCCAGCAGCGCGCCGTCGGAACTGCTCTGTACGCCGTACAACACCGTCAGGCCGCCCAGTTGCGCGTTGTGGGTCACCGGCGGCAGGCGTTTGCTCAAGCGGCGCACCAGCCCGGCCACTTCACTGGAGCGCGAGCCATAGGCGACGAAATCCCGGGCCCCGGCGCGCATCGCATTGAGTACAAGCTGATTGTCCATGCCGTCGCCGAGGGCAACGATCGCCAGCATCGGCTTGGCCTCCAGCGCGCCTTCGATCAGCGCGCTCTGGGCCACCACGTGTTCCCGGTCGAGGCCGACGAACACCAGGCTGGCGAAGGTGACGTCCACCAGCGCGAGCAATTCGTCGAGGCTGCCGCCACCGGCACTGACCACCTGGCCCAACGGCGCAAGCGCGCTTTGCAGCCACTCCAGGTCGGTGTTGTTGCGGGTGATGGCGAGGAAGGTCTGACTCAGGCTCTGGCTCATTGGGACAACCCGCTGCGCTTGTCGAAGTTACCGTTTTCCAGGAAAAACATGCGGTAGAAATTCGGGTCGTAGTTGCGCAGTTTTTCACCCGGCAACGACGGCAGTTGCGCCTCCGCCGAGAGCGGACGCACCAGGTGCGGGGTGACGATCATCAGCAGCTCTCGCTCTTCGCGCTTGATCTGCGAGCTCTTGAAAAAAGCCCCGAGCACCGGGATATCGCCCAGCCCGGGAAACTTGTCTACCTGGGAACTGTTGCTGGTACTGATCAAACCGCTGATGACAAAACTCTCACCATCGGCGAGGGAAATGCTGGTGTCGGTGCGGCGGATGGTCAGGGCCGGCACGGTGGTGCCGGCGATGTTCACCGCGTTGCTGAGGTCCAGTTCGCTGACTTCCGGCGCCACTTTCAGGGCGATGCGATCGTGGCTGATGATGGTGGGCGTCAGGGTCAGGCGGATGCCGAACTCCTTGTATTCGATCGACACGTTGTCGCTGCCGGAGCTGGGCACCGGAATCGGAATCTGCCCCCCTGCGAGGAAACTCGCACTCTGCCCGTTGAGGGCCACCAGGCTTGGCCGCGCCAGGGTATAGGCGAAGCCGCTGCCCTCAAGGGCATTGATGATCGCCATGGTCTTGCCGCCGATCCACGAGAAGTTGAACAGCGAGTTGTCCACCGGCAGTCGCGGTTGCGGGACGCCGTCGATGGGCGGCAACGTGCCGGGAGAACCGAACAGGAAATTACCGCGGGTGCCGATCAGCGAAGCCGAGGCCTGCTTGAGCTTGGTGCGGCTGACTTCGACAAAACGAATGTCGGTCTGCACCTGGGACGGCAACAGCGCATCATCCGACGGCAGCGCACCGGTGTTGGTGAGGGCCGAGGTGGCGGCGCCCTTGACGAACACCATGCTCTGGCGCGGCTCGCTGGAGCAGCCGGTCCAGACCATCAGACTGGTAGCGCCCGGCGCCACGGCGGTAAGCAGAAACGATGAGTTGCCATTGGCATGCACGTCGGCGATTTTCGGATCGCCGATGGCCAGGCGCGTGATCGCCACCGGTGATTGCATGTCCTGCTGCCAGCCTTCGTTGATTTCGATCACTGGCGGCAAGCGCCCGAGGGCCGCGCAGTTGCCGGTGGCCGCCTGCGCGGCATTGATTGACAGTCCCATCAGCAGCATGGCCCGGAGCACGGGATTGACGATCGGCCAGGAACGACTCTGCATGCACTTGGATCCTTGCTCAGTCATGGGTTTTGTGGGTTGGTCTGATTGCCGCGAATCACTTCCACCGCGGGCCGTATCGCACCGCTGTGGTCGCTGCCGGGCGCGGTTTTCGGCGCGGTCCCCAGCGCCAACTGAGTGAACTGGAAGAGTTGGCTGTTGGCGGCCACCAGTTTGTCCGGCGCCTGACGTTCGCCGGCCCAGTACCTGGCCAGGCGCTGTTCTTCGCTGCTGCGCACGGCCAGGCGCAACGTCCCGACCTGGGTGGCGAGCATCATTCGACTCAACAACTGTTCAGGCACCGCCAGCACCACGGTGCGCGCGGTGAGCCGGCGCTGGTCCTGTTTGATCTTGTCGTCGGCACTCATGGCGGGAGCGGACGGTTGACCGTCGTTGGTCAGGCCGTATTGTTCGCCGACACCGAGCACGCGCATGGCCGGCACCACAATTTGCGCCGACTGCTGCGGGTTGCTGGCGTCCTGGCGCAGGAACAACAGCACGTCGACGTAATCCCCGGGGATCAACTGCCCGGCCGCGCCGATCACCTCATCAACTGACACGGCCAGCGCGCGCTCGTCACTGTGGATCATGCGCGCCAGTGTGCCGCCGGCCTCGAAGCTTTCTTCGTTGAGCCAGGTGCCGGCACTCAGGTGACGCCACGGAGTGCGACCCATTGCCTGCTCGATGGTGCCGAGGCTGCCGGCGGGGGCGCTGCGCAGTTTTTCAACGGCCAGATCGGCGGCAGTGAGGGGGGTGAAGGGCGGGACGTCACGCACCAGGACCACGACCGGCTGGCGGGTCTGGTCTTCGGCGGCAGCGACGGTTTTTTCGACGGTGACCACCGTCGGCGCGGGGGCCTCGGCAACCGGAGCAGGTTGCCGGCTGAGCACCAGCCCCCAATATCCGACAACGATGGCCCCCAGTAAAAGCGCCGCTGCAAGGCCAATGGTCACACGACTGTTCATGACGGCTCTCCCTTTCCTGCTGCACTACCAGCCCGCACTTCCTACCAAGGGAACATCGCAATCAGGCAGCTATGAACATCCAACTATTTCGCTATTTCCACGCTAGCTGAAACAAGCCAAAACGCCATTAGTGACAGACAAATAACCCACGAAAGTATGGGTGTTGGCCAATCAGCAGTCGAAATGCCGAGTTTGACGAAACGACTAATCCTTTATGACTAATCCGTTCTTACAGTTGTTGGGTGGGGGTTTGTTGACAATGCTCAAATGGCACGGCGAACGCTTTGTCGCTGCTGTGACATCGGCGCCAGGAGCGCAAAGGAGTGGGCATATGTTTCGAATGATCGTTGATTATTTAATGGCCAGAGCTTTGCTGCTCTACAAACATGAAGACGGTGCGTCGGCAATTGAATACGCCATCGTCGTGGCCATGGTCGCCGTGGTGGTGGTCGTTTTCGTCACTCCGCTGGGTGATCGGATGCTGGCGATCTTCAACAACGTTCTGGTGTCACTGGGCGGCACGACGCAAACCCGGCCAACGCCATAAGCCACAGCATGGTTGCGCCAGCACCTTGCTGATGTCGGGCTACACTCGATCTACCATTCAGCTTTCAGGTACTGCCCATGAACGTGTCTTCTTCCTCACGCCAACAGTTGCTTCTGGTTGACGACGAAGAGGACGCGTTGCTGGAGCTGGCGGAGTTGCTGGAAGGCGAAGGCTTCGTCTGTCATACCGCCACCTCGGTCAAACTCGCCCTGCATCACCTGACCCGCCATCCCGATATCGCTCTGGTAATCACCGATCTGCGCATGCCGGAGGAAAGCGGCATGTCGCTGATCAAGCGCCTGCGCGAGCACACCTCGCGCCAGCATCTGCCGGTGATCGTGACGTCGGGGCACGCGGACATGGAGGATGTGAGCGACATGCTGCGGTTGCAGGTGCTCGACCTGTTCCGCAAGCCGATCTATCACGTGCGGCTGCTGGAGACCCTGGACAATCTGTTTCCCAAGCCAAAGGTCAATGTCTCCTGAGTGCTCATGCAGCTTCTACTTCGAATACGCCGATCTTGAAATTGACGCCATTCGTTTGACATTTTGATGGTGTCGAAATGATGGCTCATGTACATTCCCCGCGCCCAAACCGGACGACCTGGTGGGTTCGGTAGGGATGCCTGAGTGAATTCGATACCCCTGCTGAAACTGTTTTTCATGTTTTGGAAGGGAATCTCGTTTGAATACTGATCGTTTGCGCCACTCGCTTCTGGCGTTGTCCATCGCTGTGGCTTCGCTGCACGCCTGCGTTGTTTCCGCTGCCGGTGCCAGTCTGAGTTATGACCTGAGCGGTGGGCCATTGAACAGCAATCTGCAGAACTACGGTCTTGTCGATCTGAACGGCAACGGGATCATTACTCCCGGCTCGCCGTCGACCTTGACCTACGGCGCCCAGTTCATGGGGCTGGCGGCTGACCAGTTGCGCAATAACGGCACTATCCGGATTGACGGGGCCAATCATGGCATCGGTATCAATCTGGGAGCCGCCGGTGCGACGCCAACCACTGTCGCCTACAGTGTGATCAACAAGGGTTCCATTATTGTTCACGGCCTGGCGGGGTCCGGCAGCTCAACCGGTTTTTCCGACATCGGCAGCACATTCAACGGCTCGCTTTCCAACGACGGGCTGATCGATGTCAGTGGGGCGACTGCCGGCGGCGTGATGTTGGTACATACCCAGCTGGCTGGAGTCACCAACAACGGCACAATCAATGTTGCCGGCCCTGATGCATTGGGTCTGTTCCTCGACGGTGCCACTCTCAAAAGCATCGTGAACAACACGGGCACCATTCGCGCCACCGGAGCAAACGCCGAAGCCGTCACTTTCGAAGGCGTTAACTTCAATACTTCGGCGGGGACGGGTGGTTTCAATCTGTTCAACTCCGGGACGATCTACGGCGAGTCGATTGGTGTGCATGTCAGCGGTCAGGCTCTCAATGCGTTGCCGTTTACCATTTATCAACTGACCGGTTCGATCGAGGGTGGCACGGCGGCAATCCAGGTCGATGACGGCGAAAGCTATTTCGACTTTTTCGGCGGTACGGTCAAAGGGGATCTGATCGGCCTGTCCGGCGTGATCATCGACGGCGATGCGGTTTTCGACGGTTCGACCATCAAATCCGGTTACGTGACCATCGAGGACGGGACGCTGACGCTGGTGAAACCACACACCACGATCATCGGTGACTTCGATATGGAAGAGTCCGACTCGGTGCTGGAAATGTACCTGGGCAATGACACCAATCCGGCGTTGCCGGTGTTGAAGGTCACGGGCACTACCGATATCGCGCCGGGTGCGACGTTGCGTCTTTTGGCGCGCTCCAGTGATTTCCGTGTGACACAGGGTGGTACGAAGTACACCCTGATCAGCTCGGGCAGTCTGGTCGGCGGCAATAACCTCACCGTGACCTCTTCCTCTGCTTTGCTGGATGTGAAGAGTTTTGGGGTTGTGGGCAGCGACATCACGTCAGTGGTGACCAACAAGTCCGAAGAGGTGTTGGCGCAAAACACCCTTGTGGCGGGTGGCAGTCGCAATGCCGCAACGGTTGTGGGCCGCGTGTCGAGTCTGTTGTCGCGGCTCGATGAGCAGGATCCGGTGTTCCAGGCGTTCGCCAACGCCAGCACCGATGCGCAATTGGCGCGGTTGTCCGAAACCCTCAGCCCGGATGTCAGCCGTGGGGTGCTTCACGCGGCCACCAACAGTCAGACGCTGGTGTCGGGCGTCATCAATGATCGCTCCAGCCGTGCCCGTACCAGTGGCGCTGCCACGGACAAAGGTGTCTGGCTGCAAGCCTTGAGCAGCGACGCCAACCAGGATGAGCGTCGTGGTGTCAGTGGTTACGATGCCGACAGCCACGGCATCGCCGTGGGTGCCGATGGCCAGTTGAATGCTGATCTGGCGGTCGGTCTGGCGTACAGCTACCTCGACACCGATGTGAAATCCGATCGTGGCAACAAGACCCAGGTCACCGGCCATGCGCTGACCCTGTACGGCAACTGGACGCACGACAACTGGTTCGTTGATTCGTCGCTGATGTATGGCTGGAACGACAACGAGTCGCGCCGCTACATCGCCGGTACCCGCGCCAAGGGTGATTACGACAGCAACGTATTCGGCGTCAGCGCGCTGGCCGGGTACACCGTGCGCCTGATGCCGGATGTGGTGCTGGAGCCGCAGGTCGGGGCGCGTTACGCCAATGTGGGCATGGACAGCTATCGCGAGAAGGGCAGTTCGGCTTCGCTGAATGTCGGCAGTCAGCGCTATGAGGTGGGCGAGATGGGTGTCGGCGCGCGTCTGGCGGCGGCATTCGATGTGGGCACCGGCAGCCTCGAACCCGAAGCGAAGCTGATGGCCTGGCACGACGTCATTGGCGACAAGACCGGCACCACGTCGTCGTTCGTGCTGGGCGGCGATTCGTTCACCAGCCGTGGCACCACCCCGGTTCGTGACAGTTATGAACTGGGTCTGGGCGCCAACTATCGGATGGGCGCGTGGAGCGTCGGCGGGTCTTACAACTACGTGACCGCCAGCGGTTTTGACGCTGACGGTTTCACGGCGAAAGTCCGCTACGCCTTCTGATTCAGCGGTCGGTCGTGCTACAGCTGATAACTGAAGCTGATGCTGTAACGTGGCCGGCGATTGAACGTATCCAGCGCTTCATCCGACATCGCCTTGGCGGCTTCCAGGGCGATGTTGTAGTACTTCGCATCGCCGAATCTCAGGCCGAGCGCCGCCGATGACAGGTTATTGGCCTGTACCGGCAATTCATTGAACCAGCTGCGCGAGCGATCGAGCACGAAGTACGGTTGCAGGATGCGCACCCAATTGCCGTCGCGGTTGAAGCTGTAGTTGATTTCGTAAGCCACGCCCCAGCCCTTGTCGCCGGACGCCTGATCATCGGGATAACCACGGCCGAAATTCTGCCCGCCGAACACCGCACGCTCACTGTCGGGCAGGGTGTCGTCGCTCCAGTACAACGCGGCTGACAGTACGCCTTGCCAGTTATCAAAGAACTTGTCGCTCTGCACCCCCGACAGACGCACCCTGAAAAAATCGAGGTCGATGGCGCTGTTGTTGGTGTGCGCGCCCAGGCTGTCGAAGCCCTGGTACACGCCGCCGCTGAGAATGCGCAGTTGCCGGGCATCGGCCTTGCGCCAGTCGCTTTCGAAGGCGAGGGCGCGGATGTCGGTGCGTTCTTCGACGCTCAGCGGGTAGCCGATCACGTTGTAGCGGGTCTTGTCATTGACGGCGTACAGGCGTGATCCGGCAGTCAGCAGTTCATCCGAGGCGGCAATCAGCGGCAAGGTGAAACCGAGCGAATAACGGTCGTTTTCGCGGTGTGGCTTGAGTTCCAGTCCGTTGTTCAACAGCACATTGGTGCCAGGATCGGCCCGGTAGCGCGAGGCCGACAGGCTCAGTTGCGCGCCTTCGTCGTTGATGAACTGGTTGTAGTCCAGCCGGTAGTAATGCTCGTGATCATCTCCCGGTGGAAACAGGCCGCTGAGGCTCAACTGTTCGCCCATTGAGGTTTGTGAATTGCTGCTGACGCCGAGCAATGCCTGGGTGCCGTTGCGGTTGTCTTCGGTGGTGCTCAGGGTGCTGGTGAACGGCTTGCGACTGGCCTGGGCCACCAGCGTGGTTGCACCGTCGGTGGTGCCGGGCGGCGGCACCTGGGCCTGGATCGTCACGCCGGGAATGCGGGTCATCAGTGTGGTGTAGCGCTCGAACGTCTTGCGCGTCAGCGGGCGTTCGGCCTGGAGCTTGGCGGCCAATCGGTCGAGCAGGGCTTTGACCCGCCCGACGTCGCCCGCGATCTGCACGTCCCGCACGTAGCCTTCCACCAGCACGACGCGCGCCACGCCGTCGTCGAAGGTCTGTTGTGGCAGGAAGGCGTATGACAGCAGATAACCGTCCTGCTGGTAGCGACGGGTGATGTTGCGGGTGGCTTCGATCAGGTCGGCGAGGCTGCTCTCGCGGCCGATCAGCGGTTTGTAGATTTCGGCCAGTTCGTTCAGCGGGTAGAGCGTGCCGCCTTCGATCTGCACAGTCCTGAGGTTGATCTTCGTGCCCATCAGCAACGGCTGGGCGGCCGTGGCACCGGGCTCCGGCACTTGCAGCGGCGCCGCGTTCGGCCGGTAGGCGTCGGCGGGCAGGTTCGGCACCGGCAGGTTGCGAATGGTTTCGTTGCTGTTGAGAAAGCTGGGCAGGGTGTCGGCGAGGGTTGTGCAACTGAGACTGAGAAACAGCAGGGATGCCATAACGCGCATAGGACACTCCATGTTCAAACCCCAGCACCGGGCGGGTTTTCTCCTAAGAAAAAAGCGGAAGACTCGTGGGAATCTTCCGCCCTCAACCAAGCGTAGGCGCTGTAGGTTCGGCCGTCGAATCGGCCAGGTGCAAATCAGCGATTGTTCCCTCCCAACGCGCCGGTCAGGCCGCCGAGAACGCCGCCCAGTCCGCCGCCAGTCCCGGTGGCAGTGCCACCGTTGACCAGTCCGCCGACCGCAGTGACGGTGTTGCCCACCGTGGTGACAGTGTTGCCGACCGCCGCCACGACCGGGTTGCTGTTGGTGCCGGCGATCGCGTTGCCCAGATTGCCGACGGCGCCGCCAACCTGGCTGGTGAGACCCGCGACCGGAGTGCCGAGCCCGGTGGTGGCGCCGACGTTCTGGGTCAGGCTGGTGACCGCGGTGGTGACTGGCGCAAGTCCGGCACCCACGTTGTTGCCCAGGGTTGCCAGGGGAGTGGTCGGGCTGGTGATCGGCGAGCCCGAACCGCCGAGCACGGTGTTGAGCGAGGCCACGGTGTTGCCGGCCGCTGCCAGAACACCACCCGGTGCGGCGAGGCTGCCATTGCCGCTGCTCAACCCGGCGCCGACGTTCACGACTGCGCCGCCGACGGTTTGCAGCAGGCCATTGCTGCCCAGACCGCCACCGACGCCCGTTCCCGAACCGGTGCCGTTGTCTACCAGCCCGCCGGCCTTGCCGACCGCAGTGCCGACATTGCTCAGGGCACCGCCGACGGTGTTGGTCAGGGCGTTGCCGTTGCCGGCGACAGTGACCTTGTCACCCACGCCGTCAACCGTGCTGCCGACCTTCTGGACCAAACCGTTCAACGGCGCGCCCAGCCCTGTAGCCGTACCGAGTTTGTCCGTGGTGCTTTCGACCATGGCAATCACCGGCACCAGTTTGCTGCCGACTTCTTTGGTAACCGAGCCGAGCGGGCCGGTGGTGGTGGCGGTGCTGAGGGTGTCGCCGAGCATGGTGACCTTTTCGCCGACCCCGTTGAGCACTGGGGCGACCTTGGTTACCACACCGCCAACCACGGGGACGCTGCCCGTGGCAGTGGCCAGTTTGCCGCTCAGGTCGGACACGCCGTTACCCACATCCTGCACCACGCCGCCGACCGCCGAAGCGGTAACGCCCAGACCATTGTCGGTGGTCGCCAGTTTGCCGATGCCGTTGGCTACGCCGTCACCCAGCGTGGTCACTACGTTGCCGGCAGTCCGGGCCGCGCTTTGCACCACGCCGCCAACGACAGGCACGCCGCTCAGGGAGTCACCGACCTGGCCGACACCATCGCCGACGCCGCTGACGGTATTGCCGACGTCCTGCACCAGGGTGGTGGTAACCAGAGGTGTCGGTGTACTCGGGTTGGTTGGGTTGGTCGGATCCGTCGGGTCGGTGGGATTGGTCGGATTGGTCGGATCCGTTGTCCCTCCCGTTCCACCAGTACCACCGGTGCCGCCAGTGCCGCCAGTGCCCGCGGTGTCTCCGGCTCCACCCGTGCCACCAGTACCTGCAGTCGAGCTGTCGGGGGAAGAACTGCCGGAACTGCTGTGATGACCGCCGCCGCCACTGCTGCAACCGGCCAGACCGAGGGAGAGAATGAGGGCCAGTGCCGTTGCCGATTTGCACCACGCCGCCTGAGCTTTCATCTGAGTTTTCATGAGCGTTATTCCTTGCACCTGTCACAACGTTTGTTGTTTTCGATGGCCCGCCGATTCTGTTGCCGGCAGTGCCTTCGTCCGTTGTGCTCATATCAGTCGCAAGGCCGGATCCACGCCATTCTCAAGTTGGTATTAACGCCTTTATGCAGGGGGCTGCGAATGCCGCCTAACGACTAATACCGAGGATATAGGCGCGCAAAAAAAAGCCTTGAAAATCAAGGCTGGGTTTCGGCGAGGGATGTTTGTGCGGCGCGGGAAAACTTAAGTGATATATACACAATTGAGCAGGTTTTCCCGGCCTCGATCTCAGGCCACAGGCTGCCAGTTGCCCACCATGTGCTCCAGATCCCCGGCGCCGATCAGGCGCAACTCACCGCTGGAACCGGCAGCGCTGGCGAACAGGCTCACCTCGCTCGGCAGGCGCACCGGTTTGCGAAAGTGCACGGTGACCTCAAGGTTGGCCTTGGGCAGATGATCCGCCAGTGCCGCCAGGGTGCGGGCCTTGTTCCACAGACCGTGGGCGATGGCCGCAGGGAAACCGAAGAGTTTGGCGCTGGCGGCACTCAGATGGATCGGGTTGTAGTCGCCGGAGACTTTCGCGTACTGCCGGCCGATGTCCGCCGGGGCCTTCCATTGCGCCACTTGCATCAGCGGCAGCGCCGGCTCCCAGGCCTGTTCGACCGGTTCGCCTTCAAGCTTCACGCCACGACAGAGCATCCGGCTTTCGGCTTCCCACAACGGGCCAAGTTGATCGTCGAGGGTGGTCAGCAGATCGAAGGTCGCGCCTTTGGGATGGGGTTGCAGGTTATGCACCCGGACGCTGACTTGCGCACGACTGATCCCGCCCATCGGCCGCAATACGCGGATGCGATTGCTCAGATGAATCAGCCCCAGCAGCGGGAACGGAAAGTCTTTGGCAGTCAGCAATTGCATCTGCAGCGCGAACGCGAGGATATGCGGATAGGTCGGTGGCAGCAGGCCGTCATCGGCGAAACCGCAGACCTTGCGATAGGCCGCCAGACGTTTGCCATCCACCTCGACGGCGCAGCGCAAACCGCTGTCGGGCAGGGTGGTGCCGGTGATTTTGCGTCGGGTCGCCGCCCGGGCATACAGCCCCGGCAGGCTCGGTTCCTGGTGCAGCGTTTGCCATTCGATGCTCATGTTCAGGCCCCCAGAACGCTTTGGCCGCACACCCGCAGCGCTTGCCCGGTGAACGCGCCGGTGCCCGGCTGGGCCAGCCAGGCCACGGCTTCGGCGACGTCCTGCGGCAGGCCGCCCTGGCCCAGCGAACTCATGCGCCGCCCGGCCTCGCGCAGGCCGAACGGGATGTGCGCAGTCATCTGGGTCTCGATGAATCCCGGCGCCACGGCATTGATGCTGATACCGCGTTCCAGCAGGGTCGGCGCCCAGGCCTGGGCCAGTCCGATCAGCCCGGCCTTGCTTGCCGCGTAGTTGGTCTGCCCGCGATTGCCGGCGATGCCGCTGATCGAGGCCAGCAGAATGACCCGGGCGTTATCGCGCAGAGTGCCGCTGTCGAGCAGGGCTTTGGTCAGCACTTGCGGTGCGTTGAGGTTGACCGCCAACACCGCGTCCCAGAATTCCGGCGTCATGTTGGCCAGGGTCTTGTCACGGGTGATGCCGGCGTTGTGCACCAGAATGTCGAGGCCGTCCGGCAGCTGTTCGATCAGTTGCGCGGCAGCATCTTCGGCGCAGATGTCGAGGGTGATGGCGCGTCCGCCGAGACGTGCGGCGAGGGCTTCGAGATCGGTCTTGGCCGGCGGCACGTCGAGCAGGATCACTTCGGCGCCGTCACGGGCCAGGGTTTCGGCGATGGAGGCGCCGATGCCCCGCGCCGCGCCGGTGACCAACGCCTTGCGCCCGGTCAATGGGCGGGTCCAGTCGGTGACCTGAGTGGCGCAGGCCGTCAGACGGATCACTTGCCCGGAGACGAACGCGCTTTTCGGCGAGAGGAAAAACCGCAGCGGCCCTTCGAGCTGATCCTCGGCACCTTCGCCGACGTAGATCAGTTGCAGCGTGCCACCGCTGCGCAGTTCCTTGGCCAGCGAGCGAGAGAAGCCTTCAAGCGCTCGCTGTGCGCTGGCGGCAAACGGTTCACGCAAGGTTTCCGGGGCGCGGCCGAGAATCACCAGGTGCGCGCTGGTGTTGAGGTTTTTCATCAACGGCTGGAAGAACTCGCGCAGCTGCTTGAGCTGGTCGGTGTGCTGCAAATCGCTGGCGTCGAACACCACGGCCTTGAGTTTCGGGCCATGGCCGGGAATCCATTGGGTGGCGGTCGCCGGCTGGTCGCCGTAGCGGTAGATCGCGTCGGTCAGGCGATTGGCGAAGGTGCTGACCCGCTCGGCCAGCGGACCACCGCCGATCAGCAGCGCACCGTCCACCGGCCGCAGGCGCCCGGCCTGCCAGCGTTCCAGCCGCACCGGCGACGGCAGGCCCAGGGCTCCGACCAGACGGTGGCCGATGGACGAGTTGGCGAAGTCGATATAGCGGTCAGACATGGAACGCTCTCCAGAAGATGGGGTTCAAAGTGTGGACTGCGAAGGGCAATCAATCGTTCGATCCACGCAATAAGGCCTACGCTAGAACAGCAGAGTAGTTTGCCCTCGGCGCTTTTGTGGCCCGACCGGGTTTTCAGCGCTCGATTTTCAGACCGGATATTTCACAAGGAGCATTTCATGAGTCAGCTGCGCCGCGTCGCGATCATTGGTGGCAACCGCATTCCGTTCGCCCGCTCCAACGGGCCCTACGCCACCGCCAGCAATCAGGTGATGCTCACCGCCGCCCTCGAAGGCCTGATCGAACGCTACAACCTGCACGGCCAGCGCATCGGCGAAGTGGTCGCGGGGGCGGTGCTGAAATTGTCACGGGATATGAACCTGACCCGCGAATGCGTGCTCGGTTCGCGGTTGTCGCCGGCGACCCCGGCCTACGACATTCAGCAGGCCTGCGGCACTGGCCTGGAAGCGGCGCTGCTGGTGGCGAACAAGATCGCCCTCGGCCAGATCGATTGCGGTATTGCCGGCGGTGTCGACACCACATCGGACGCGCCGATCAGCGTCAGCGAAGGCCTGCGCAAGATCCTTCTGCAAGCCAACCGCGCCAAGACCACCGGCGACAAGCTCAAGACCTTTCTGCAATTGCGCCCTAAACACCTGATCCCCGAATTCCCGCGCAACGGCGAACCGCGCACCGGTCTGTCGATGGGCGAGCACTGCGAGCTGATGGCGCAGACCTGGAACATCCCCCGCGAAGAACAGGATCAACTGGCCTTCGAAAGCCACCACAAACTGGCGGCGTCCTACAGCGAAGGCTGGCACAACGACCTGATGACCCCATTCCTCGGCTTGACCCGCGACAACAACCTGCGCCCGGACCTGACCCTGGAAAAACTCGCGACCCTGAAACCGGCCTTCGAGAAAAGCGCCAAGGGTACGCTGACCGCCGGCAACTCGACGCCGCTGACCGATGGCGCGTCGGTGGTGCTGTTGGGCAGCGAGGAGTGGGCGAAGGAACGTGGTCTGCCGATCCTCGCTTACTTGCGTGACGGCGAAGCGGCGGCGGTGGATTTCGTCAACGGTGCCGAAGGGCTGCTGATGGCGCCGGCGTATGCAGTGCCACGCTTGCTGGCGCGCAATGGCCTGACCTTGCAGGACTTCGACTACTACGAAATTCACGAGGCCTTCGCCGCGCAAGTGTTGTGCACGTTGAAGGCCTGGGAAGATCCGGAGTACTGCAAGACCCGGCTCGGGCTGGACGCGCCGCTGGGATCGATTGATCGCAGCCGCCTGAACGTCAAGGGCAGCTCGCTGGCGGCGGGGCATCCGTTTGCCGCGACGGGCGGGAGAATTGTGGCGAACCTGGCGAAGTTGCTGGATGCGGCGGGGCAGGGGCGGGGGTTGATTTCGATTTGTGCGGCGGGCGGACAAGGTGTGACGGCGATCATCGAGCGCTAGAAGAGCAAAAGCTTGCCCTCACCCTAACCCTCTCCCGGAGGGAGAGGGGGCCGATTGGGGGATGCTTCAGAAGTCCGCCGACCTGAAAGAACGTTGTTGAATCCATAATCGACTCGATCTTTCAGGTCGATGTATAGCGAAAGACAACTCGGTCAGTTCCCTCTCCCTCCGGGAGAGGGTTAGGGTGAGGGGGCTTTTAAGGTTGCCCCCAATCTCAAGTCCGGAACCTGCGCACCAACCCATCCAGCTCATTCGACAACCCCGCCAGACTCTGCGAATCCAGCCGCGCCGAATTCGCCAGCTCCGCCACCAACTGCGCATCACCATGAATCTGGCTGATATGCCGATTGATGTCCTCAGCCACCTGATGCTGTTCTTCAGCGGCCGTGGCGATCTGCGTGTTCATGTCGCGAATCACATCCACCGACTCACGGATCTGACCGAAGCTCTCTCGCGCTTCGCCGATGCGTACCACCGATTGCTGCGACACATCGAGGCTGGCGCGCATCTGCTGGGTCACCGCGCTGGTGCGTTTGGCCAGATTGCCCAGCAGCCCGTCGATTTCCGCCGTCGAATCCGCCGTGCGTTTGGCCAGTGCGCGAACCTCATCGGCCACCACCGCAAAACCACGACCCTGCTCACCGGCCCGCGCCGCCTCGATGGCCGCGTTGAGCGCCAGCAGGTTGGTCTGTTCGGCGATGGAGCGGATGGTGCCGAGGATCGACTGGATGTCGTTGCTGTCGCGTTCCAGTTGCTGCATCGACTGCGCGGACTGCTCCAGTTCCTGGCTCAGTTGATCGACACTGTGCACCGCCGCATCGATCTGCTGCTGACCTTCGCGGGCCTGGCGCTGGCCGCTGTCGGCCGACTCCGCCGCCTGGCTGCACGAGCGGGCGACTTCGTTGGCGGTGGCGACCATTTCGTGGAACGCGGTCGAGACCATGTCCACCGCTTCGCGCTGGCGTCCGGCGGCTTCGGCCATGTCGCCGGAGACCCGGGTCGAGCTCTGCGAAGTGGCGAGGATTTTCCCGGCCGCGCCGCCGATATGCTGGATCAGGCTGCGGATCGCGGTGAGGAACTGGTTGAACCAGTTGGCCAGTTGCGCAGTTTCGTCGCTGCCACGGATGTCGAGGCTCTTGGTCAGGTCGCCTTCGCCCTGGGCGATGCCTTCCAGACCGCTGGCCACGCTGCGGATCGGCCGCACGATGAGGCTGGCGAAACTGGCACCGACCACCGCGAAAAACACCGCCAGCACGGCCGCAATGATTGCGATCAGCCAGGTCAGTTGGGTGGCGGAACTCATCACTTCGTTCTGTTTGATCAGGCCGATGAAGGTCCAGCCCAGTTGATCCGAGGGCCAGACATTGGCCATGTAGCGCTCGCCGTTGATCTCGATGTCAACCAGGCCTTTGCCGGCCTTGGCCAGTTGCGCGTAGCCGTCGCCGAGGCTGTCGAGTCGTTTGAAGTTGTGCTCCGGTTGCTTCGGATCGACCAGCACCGTGCCGGTGTTTTCCATCAGCATCAGGTAACCGCTTTCACCGAGCTTGATCTGTTTGACGATCTCAGTCAGTTGCTTGAGCGACACGTCAATGTTGACCACGCCACCCTGGGCGCCCAACTGGTTGGCGACCGCGCGCACGGTGCTGACCAGAACCGCGTCGTCGCCGGCCCAGTAATAGGCCTCGGTGCGCAGGGTCTTGCCCGGGTTGGCCATGGCCGTCTTGTACCAGGGGCGGGTGCGCGGGTCGTAGTTGGCCATCTTCGGATCGCCCGGCCAGAAGGCATAGCCGCCGCTGTTCAATCCATAGGAGACGTAGGAGTAGGCCGGGTGGGATTTGGCCAGCCCCTCGAACAGTGCAAACAGTTGCTTGTCGATCTCGCCATCGGAGGTATCGGCGGCGTTGGCGCTCATGCGGCTGCGAACGCTGCCGTCCGCGTTCTTCACCAACGGCTGCGCCGCCAGGTAATCGACGTTCTGGCTGATGCCGTCGAAAAACAGCTGCATGGCATTGCTGACCTGACGGATCTCGCGCCCGCTGCTGTCGACAAAATCGTCCCGGGCATCGCTGCGCAGGTTCAGTACCACCAGCGTGGCGACCAGCACCACGGGCAAGCAGGCGATGATTGCAAACGCCCAGGTCAACTTCTGTTTGATGTTCATCCGCGCTCCAGATTTTCTTGTAGGCCCACGCAGTGCAGATGACTCGCGGTTATTGGCAGCCGAAAAACCTATTTCTCACCCGTTTCCTTGGGTGCGACATCGACATTTTTTTGGAACGATTGTCGGACAAGTTCCTCTGTCTCAGAGGAAATCGGCTGATGAAGAGGGAAATTGAGGCCGGAAGAGAAAATTCTTACGAGCTGTGTGCGGCGGGATGTCAGATTCTGTCGCAAATGCCCTCAAGTCCTGTCGCCAACAACTTCGACAGCCTCGGCTATGATTCGCAGCGGTCGATAAAGCGGCGGATCGGCCCGGTTTATCCGGCACAGTGTGTGCATCCACAGGTTCACAGGTCGGCAACCCCTCCCCGTGATGCGAGGATTGCCGTATAACGAGTGACATTCGCGTGTTTGGTAATAAAGGACCCACAATAAAAGCTGATGAAGACTCCAAAACGCATTGAACCCCTGATCGAGGACGGTCTGGTCGACGAAGTGCTGCGTCCACTCATGAGTGGCAAAGAAGCAGCTGTTTATGTGGTGCGCTGCGGCAATCAGTTACGTTGCGCAAAGGTCTACAAGGAGGCGAACAAACGCAGTTTCCGCCAGGCGGCCGAGTATCAGGAAGGCCGCAAGGTTCGTAACAGCCGACAGGCCCGGGCGATGGCCAAGGGTTCCAAGTTCGGGCGCAAGGAAGCCGAAGACGCCTGGCAGAACGCCGAAGTCGCGGCGCTGTTCCGCCTGGCCAACGCCGGGGTGCGCGTGCCCAAGCCGTACGACTTCCTCGAAGGCGTGCTGCTGATGGAACTGGTGGCCGATGAATACGGCGATGCCGCGCCGCGTCTGAACGATGTGGTGCTGGAGCCGGATCAGGCCCGCGAATATCACGCGTTCCTGATTTCGCAGATCGTGCTGATGTTGTGTACCGGTCTGGTGCACGGTGACCTCTCGGAGTTCAACGTGCTGCTGACGCCGACGGGGCCGGTCATCATCGACCTGCCGCAAGCGGTGGACGCCGCCGGCAACAACCACGCGTTCAGCATGCTCGAGCGTGACGTCGGCAACATGGCGTCGTACTTCGGCCGGTTCGCCCCGGAGTTGAAGAAGACCAAATACGCCAAGGAAATGTGGGCGTTGTACGAAGCGGGTACGTTGCACCCGGCCAGCGTGCTGACCGGCGAGTTCGACGATCCCGAGGACCTGGCCGATGTCGGCGGGGTGTTGCGCGAGATCGAAGCGGCGCGTCTGGATGAGGAGCGCAAGCAAGCCATCCGTGCGGCGGACGACGAACCCAAGGGCAAGTCCGACGAACCGCCTCCGCCACCGTGGATGCAGTGAGCATCTGAAAAGGAAAACCCGGCTTCGGCCGGGTTTTACACATTCAAGGATTGATTGTGACCACCACTTCCCGCAATGCCCGGCTGATCATCACGGCGCGGCTGATCTCCGATTTCGGCGCGTTCCTCAACATGGTTGCGCTGGCCACTTATGTCTACCTGCTGAGCAACAGCGCGATGAGCGTGGGGATTTTTCTCGCCAGTCGGGTGGGCGGCGGAATTTTCGCCAGCCTGATCGGCACGGCGTTTTATCGTCGATGCAGTGGCCGTCTGCCGTTGATTGCCTTCGATCTGCTGCGCGCCGCTGTGCTCGGGCTGTTGCTCATCTTGCCGGTCAGTCAGCAGGCGCTGTTGCTGCCGCTGATTGCGTTCGGATTGGGCTTTGGCAATTCGATGTTCGCCATCGGTCTCAACAGTCAGTTGCCGCGATTGATCGAGCCGGCGCAGTTGCTCAAGACCAATGCGTGGATTACGTCCGCCTCGTCCATGGCGATGGTCGGCGGCAGTCTGGTGTCCGGGTTGCTGGTCGCGGGGTTTGGTTTTGAAACGGTGTTTGTGCTGAATGCGCTGACCTATCTGCTGGCGGCGCTGTTGATCGCGCCGTTGCGCTTCAGCGCACCGGAGCCCGTCAACGAATCCAGCGCTGAGCGCAGCGAATGGTCAGCCTTGGTCCAGGGCTTGCGCAGCGCTCCGGTAGTTGCGGCGATGCTGGCGGTGACCATGGCCGACACCCTTGGCAGCGCTGCGCACAACGTCGGTTTTCCGATCATTTCCAAACTGCTGACACCGGACTCGGCGAGCACCACGCTGGGCCTGATGCTCGCAGTGTGGGCCGCCGGCAAACTGCTCGGTGCGCGGATCGCCAGTCGCCTCAACGGCTCGGAAAACATTCATCTGGAGCGCCGCTACTTCGGCGGCGTGCTGCTGATGTCCTGCGGCTTCATCCTGATGTTCCAGCAGCACAGCGTCGTCGGTCTGTTGCTGTTTTCGCTGCCGGCCGGACTGGGCGACGGGTTCTCGGAAGTCGGCCTGATGTCACGGCTGCAACGGGAACCGGAGCCCCTGCGCCTGCCGATTTTCAGTTTCCTGACGCTGTTGCAGATGACCGGGTTCGGCGTCGGCATGCTGATCGCCGCACCGTTTTATGAGTGGTGGGCGCCGGGCGCCGTGGTGTTGTTGTTCCACGGCATTCCCCTCGCCACAGTGCTGTCGATGAAAATCCTGCTGCTCAGGCGCGCGCGGGTTGCGCGCAGCAGCCCGACGCCAGTTCCTTGAGGATCGGGCAGTCCGGGCGATGGTCGCCGTGGCAGTGCTCGACCAGATCCTGCAGGGTGTCGCGCAGTTCGCCGAGTTCGCGGATCTTCTGATTCAGCTCGTCGATGTGCTGGCGGGCCAGGGCCTTCACATCGGCGCTGGCGCGCTGGCGATCCTGCCAGAGCGTCAGCAGTTTGCCGACTTCCTCCAGCGAAAAGCCCAGGTCCCGCGAACGCTTGATGAATGCCAGCGTGTGCAGGTCATCGTCACCGTAGACGCGATAGCCGCTGTCGGTGCGATGAGCAGCCTTGAGCAGACCGATCGACTCGTAATAACGGATCATCTTTGCGCTCAGGCCACTGTGGCGGGCCGCTTGGCCGATGTTCATCGGTTGTCCTCCAGATCCTCGGGTTTCCAGGTTTTCAACAGTAGCGCATTGCTCACCACGCTGACGCTCGATAAGGCCATTGCCGCGCCGGCCAGCACCGGATTGAGAAAGCCGAACGCCGCCAGCGGAATGCCGATCAGGTTGTAGACGAAGGCCCAGAACAGGTTCTGGCGGATCTTCGCGTAAGTCTTGCGGCTGATCTCCAGCGCGGCCGGCACCAGCCTTGGGTCGCCGCGCATCAGGGTGATGCCGGCGGCGTGCATGGCCACGTCGGTGCCGCCGCCCATGGCGATGCCGATGTCGGCCGCCGCCAGCGCCGGTGCGTCGTTGATGCCGTCGCCGACCATGGCCACGACCCCGGTTTTCTTCAGCTCGGCGACGGTGGCGGCTTTTTCCGCCGGCAGCACTTCGGCGTGGACGTTTTCGATGCCCAGCGCTTCGGCAACCACCCGGGCACTGCCGCGGTTGTCGCCGGTCAGCAGGTGGCTGTGGATGTGCTGGGCGGCCAGTTGTTGCACCGCGTGCAGCGCGCCGGGCTTGAGGGTGTCGCCGAAGGCGAACAGCCCTAGCACGCGGGGCTGCGGACTTTGCTCGATCAGCCACGACAGCGTGCGACCTTCGGTTTCCCAGGCCTTGGCGGATTCGCTCAGGTTTCCGGCGTTCAGACCGCTTTCTTCCAGCAAGCGCCGGTTGCCCAGCGCCAGGCGCCGGCCGTAGAGGCTGCCGGCGATGCCGCGCCCGGTCAGGGACTGGCTGTCGCTGACATCCGGCACGCTCAGATGGCGTTCGGCACAGGCATCCAGCACCGCTTTGGCCAGCGGATGTTCGCTGCCGCGTTGCAGCGCACCGGCCGCTGTCAGCAGGGCGTTTTCGTCACCGTCGATTGCGCTGAAATGCGCGATGCGCGGCGTGCCGGAGGTCAGGGTGCCAGTCTTGTCGAATACCACGGCGCTGACTTCATGGGCACGTTCCAGTGCCTCGGCGTCCTTAATCAAAATCCCGTGACGGGCGGCCACTCCAGTACCGGCCATGATCGCGGTAGGTGTCGCCAGACCGAGGGCACACGGGCAGGCGATCACCAGCACCGCGACGGCGTTGATCAACGCGGTTTCCAGCGGCGCGCCGTACAGCCACCATCCGATCAGCGTGGCCAGGGCCAGCAGCAACACGGTCGGTACGAACACCTGACTGACCTTATCCACCAGTTTCTGGATCGGTGCTTTCGCAGCCTGGGCGTCCTCCACCAGACGGATGATCCGCGCCAGCACGCTTTCCGCACCGAGCGCCGTGGTGCTCACCAGCAAGCGGCCTTCGCCATTGATCGCACCGCCGGTGACCTTGTCGCCCGGCTGTTTAGGCACCGGCAGGCTTTCGCCGCTGATCAGCGCTTCGTCGGCATGGCTCTGGCCCTCCAGCACCTCGCCGTCCACCGGGAAGCGTTCACCGGGTTTGACCAATACCCGATCGCCAAGGCGAAGGGTGTTGATCGCGACGTCCTGTTCGCGACCATCGATGACTTGAATCGCCCGCTCCGGCCGCAGGGCTTCCAGTGCGCGAATGGCGCTGGCGGTCTGGCGTTTGGCGCGGCTTTCGAGGTATTTGCCGAGCAGCACCAGAGCGATGACTACCGCCGACGCTTCGAAATACAGATGCGGCATGCGCCCGTCGGCGGTGGCCCATTCGTAGAGACTCAGGCCATATCCGGCGCTCGTGCCCAGCGCTACCAGCAAGTCCATGTTGCCGGCGCCGGCGCGCACGGCTTTCCACGCGGCCACATAAAACCGCGCGCCGAAAATGAATTGCACCGGGGTGGCGAGGGCGAACTGCGCCCAGGCTGGGAGCATCCAGTGAATGCCGAACGGTTGCAGCAGCATCGGCAACACCAGCGGCAAGGCGAGGGCGATCGCACAGATCAACGCCCAGCGTTCATGGTTCAGGCGTTGCTGGCGATTGTCGGATTGTGGATGTTCGAGTTCGAAGAGGCTGGCCGAATAACCGGCCTTGCTCACGGCGGCGATCAGGGTTTGCGGGTCGACCGCGCCGAGCAATTCGAGGTGGGCGCGTTCATTGGCGAGGTTGACGCTGACGCTCTTCACCCCCGGTACTTTGTTCAGTGCGCGTTCGACGCGACCGACGCACGAAGCGCAGGTCATGCCGTCGATGTTCAATTCCACGGTTTGCTGCGGCACGCTGTAACCGGCGCGCTCAACCGCTTCCATCAGCGCCGGCAGGCTGTCGCCGGGTGCCTGCACCCGGGCCTGTTCGGTGGCGAGGTTGACGCTGACGGCACTGGCACCGCTGACTTTGCTCAACGCCCGCTCGACACGGCCGGCGCAACTGGCGCAGGTCATGCCGCTGATGGGCAGATCGAACGTTATGGAATCGGACATCGGTCGTACTCCCTGTAGTGGATGTCTACAGGATCAACCTTGCCATGCTGGCAAGGTCAAGCGCCAGTTTCCGCTACCGGCTGCTCGCTTGTTCGCCTGATCGTTCCCACGCTCCGCGTGGGAATGCAGCCGGGGACGCTCTGCGTCCCAAAGCGTGACGCAGAGCGTCACGCAGAGCGTCACAAGAAGCATTCCCACGCAGAGCGTGGGAACGAGCGGCAGGCCTTAGTAACCGAGGCCGGTCGGCTTGAGGTACATGCCTTCCTGGTTCATCGCGATGCGGAATTTCAGGATGTCGCCGGCGTGCAGTTTGATCTCCTGCGAGCCCGGCGCGAGCATGCCCGGGTTGCAGCCCGGCATTTGTCCCGGCAGCAGTTTCAGGCGCAGCGAGACATTGCCCGGCGGCAGGTTGAACGATGTGCTTTGCTCCTGAAACAGGCGCGCCGACAGCTGATCCTGGATATACACGCCAATTTCGCAGGAGGTCGCCACTTCCAGGCGCTCGCGGGAAATGATCAGCACCCCGTAATCTTCCCCGGCGGCATGCACCGAAGGGATCGCGGCAAAGAGGCTGAGTAAGCCAAACAGGCTGAAAGCTGACCAGCGCATGGCTGAATCTCCTGAATTCATGTCATTGATGCGTGCAGCTTGGCCGAGCGCGGCGCCGATTGCCAGCCCGGCAGTTTTTTGCAGAACTTGACCTTGCCATCGTGGCAAGCCTGAAACTGCCGGCAACCTCACTCAAAGGAGTCATTCCATGCAAGTGTTCACTGTTGAAGGCATGTCCTGCGGTCACTGTGTCAAAGCCGTCACCCTGGCGGTGCAGAGCAAGGATCCGGCCGCCAGCGTGCGGGTCGATCTGGCGGCGAAGGAAGTCGGCGTCGAAAGTGCGCTGAGCGCCGAGCAGGTTATCGAGGCGATCAGCGAAGAGGGCTACGCCATCAAGCTCGCCTGATCTTTTTAATAGTTAGCGAGCTACCGGAATGTTCAAGGCGTCCTCGCGCGGCTAGACTGTCGGGCTGCACTCAACTCAACTGCCCGCCCGACCTGGACGCCTGATGAACTTCCGTACCCTTCTGATTCTCGGTGCCCTGACCGCCTTCGGTCCGTTGGCGATCGACTTCTATCTACCCGCGTTTCCCACTATGGCGCTGGCGTTCGGCACCGACGAGAAACACGTCCAGCTGACGCTGTCGGCCTATTTCTTCGGCCTGTCCATTGGCCAACTGGCTTACGGGCCGTTGGCGGATCGCTTCGGCCGGCGGATTCCGTTGCTGATCGGTCTGACGCTGTTCACGTTGGCGTCAGTGGCCTGCGCCTATGCGCCGAATCTGGATTGGCTGATCGGCGCACGGCTGGTGCAGGCGCTGGGCGGTTGTGCGGGGATGGTGATTGCCCGGGCGGTGGTCAGCGACAAGTGCGATGCGGTGGGTTCGGCGAAAGTCTTTTCGCAGCTGATGCTGGTGATGGGGCTGGCACCGATTCTGGCGCCGATGCTCGGCGGTCTGCTGGTCAATACCACGGGCTGGCAATCGATCTTCCTGGTGCTGACCGGTTTCAGTGCCTTGGCCGGGCTGGCGGTGGCTCTCGGCCTGCCGGAAAGTCTGCCGGCGCATGTTCCGCGCCAGCCGCTGTCCGGCGCTTTGCGTCAGTACGGCCGGCTGCTGGCGGATCCTGTCTACATGGGCCATGCCCTGACCGGCGGCATCGCCATCGCCGGGATGTTTGCCTACATCGCCGGCTCCCCGTTCATATTCATCAGACTGTACGGCGTGCCGGCCGAACATTTCGGCTGGCTGTTCGGCACCAATGCGGCGGGGTTCATTCTGGTCGCACAGGTCAATGCGCGACTGCTGGCCAAGCGCGGTCCGGCCTTTCTGCTGTCACGGGCGGTCTGGGTTTACCTGTGCGCCGGGCTGACGCTGCTCGCGGTCAGCGCCTTGCACACCGAGGCGCTTTGGCCATTGCTGATTCCATTGTTCATCTGCGTGGCCAGCCTGGGCTGCATCAGCCCCAATGCGGCGGCGTGTGCGATGAACGGGCAGGGCGGTCGCGCCGGCAGTGCTTCAGCGTTGCTCGGTAGCCTGCAGTTCAGCGTTGCCGCCGGGGCTTCGGCGCTGGTGGGGATCCTGCACGATGGCACCGCCGTGCCGATGGCCATCGTCATCAGCCTGTGTGGATTGCTGGTGGTGTGCGCAGCGATGCTCACCCGGCGCATACAGAATGCCCGGGCGCTGGCAAAGGCGCAGGCTGAAATCTGAAACGAAAGCCTCAGCCGACAGCGCGTTGCTGGCCGGGGTCGGGAATCTGATGGGGCGCGTGCAGACGCGCTTCGAGGGTGCGGGTGAAGGCCAGCGCTTCGGCCTCACTGCGGAAGGTCACGGCGTGCTGGTCAAGACGAACTTGCCATTGGGACTTTGCCACTTCTTTTATCAGGATCTTCATTGCTGACCTCCCGTACGTAAAAGATTGCATCGCAGAGGACTCGATTGTAGTCCTGAATACGATCGCAATTGTGACAAGGGTCAAGCATCTGACTGACGGCAAAAAAACACCGCAGCCCCCGAGCCAGCCACTTGCGGCGCTGACGAAGGCTGCGGTCTTGCGTGTTTTAGAAACCTTCTAAAACAATTTTCCCCTTGGCCTTGCCGCTTTCCAGTAATTCATGGGCGCGGCGCAAGTTGCTCGCGTTGATCGTGCCGAAGTGCTCGCCGACCGTGGTTTTCAAGGTGCCGCTGTCGATCAGCCCGGCCACTCGATTGAGCAGTTTGTGCTGCTCGATCATGTCCGGCGTTTCGAACAGCGAGCGGGTGTACATGAACTCCCAGTGCAGCGACAGGCTCTTGCGCTTGAGTTTGGTCACGTCCAGCGCCTTCGGATCGTCGATCAGCGCCAGTTTGCCTTGTGGCGCCAGAGCCTCGACCAGTTGGTCCAGGTGCTGTTCGGTCTGGGTCAGGCTGGCGACGTGGGTCACGTGGGCCACACCGGCGCGTTTCAGTTCTTCGCTCAACGGCTGGCTGTGATCGATCACCAGGTCAGCGCCCAAATCGGTCACCCAGTCGCGGGTCTCAGGGCGGGAGGCGGTGCCGATCACCTTGAGTCCGGTCAACTGGCTGGCCAGTTGGGTGAGGATCGAACCGACGCCGCCGGCCGCGCCGACGATCAGCAGGCTCTGGCCTTCGTCAGTGTTGCCTTCGCGAATCTGCAGGCGTTCGAACAACAATTCCCACGCCGTAATGGCGGTCAGCGGCAAGGCGGCAGCTTCGGCGAAGCCGAGGGTTTTCGGCATGTGGCCGACAATCCGCTCATCCACCACGTGCAATTCGCTGTTGCCACCGGCCCGGGCAATGGAGCCGGCGTAGAACACCTTGTCGCCGGCCTTGAACAGGGTCACTTCACTACCGACGGCCTTGACCACACCGGCCACGTCCCAGCCCAGTACCTTGGCGGCGCCGCCTTCCGGTGCGACGTTCTGGCGAACCTTGGTGTCGACCGGGTTGACCGAAATCGCTTTGACTTCCACCAGCAGGTCGCGGGGGCCGGCTACCGGTTCTGGCAGTTCGATGTCTTGCAGGGATTTTTCGTCGCTGATCGGGAGCGAGGCGTAATAGGCGATGGCTTTCATGGAGAACTCCGAAAGTGAATAAAAGGAAGGTTTCAGGCGATGACGCGCAGGCGCTTGAGTTCGAAGTGTTCGAGGAACGCCTCGGCCTGGCTGCGGAAATGCTGGATATGCGCGCTGGCATCGTGGGCTTGCAGGGCTTCGTCGCTGGCCCACTGTTCGATCATGTAGAAGGCCAGTGGATTGGCCAGGTCCTGATGCAGTTCGTACTGACCGCAACCCGCTTCGGCGCGGGTCGGTTCGATCAGGGCGCGCAGGTGCTGTTCGAGAGCGTCCTGCTGGCCAGGTCGGGCGATCAGGGTGGCAATGGCGGTGAAAGGCTGGGACATGTTCGACTCCGGGACGGGATGAATTCGATGGAAGGCATGATTGGCTATTTCTGCCCGAGATAAAACCGGCTAAAAGAGCAGTCTCTTTCAATTTTTTTTTGATAATCGAGGCTGAGGATGCTGCGTTTCGATGACTTGCAGTTGTTTGTCCGGGCGGCGGATCTGGGCAGTCTGTCGGCTGCGGCGCGGGTGATGGACATGTCCGCCGCGGTGGCCAGCGCCGCGCTCAAGCGGATCGAGCAGCAACTGGGCGCGCGTTTGTTGGCACGCTCCACCCGCAGTCTGCGGCTGACGGCCGAAGGTGAAGGGTTTCTTGAGTACGCCCGCGCTGCGTTGAGCAACCTGGATGAGGGGCGCCGCCTGCTGGCCAGCGGGCAGGACCAGGTCAGCGGCATTCTGCAACTGTCGGCGCCTTCGGATTTTGGCCGTAACCTGCTGTTGCCGTGGCTCGATGACTTTCAGCGCGAGCATCCGAAGCTGACCGTGCGCCTGTTGTTGGGCGATCGCATCGCCGACCTGTTTCGCCAGCCGGTGGACATCGCCTTGCGCTACGGCGAGCCGGAAGACTCCAGTCTGGTGGCGTTGCCGATTGCCCCGCACAACCGACGTGTGCTGTGCGCATCGCCCGCCTACCTGGCTAGGCACGGCGAGCCGCTGCATCTGGAGCAGCTCGCGCAGCACAACTGTCTGCTGTACATGCTCGGTGGCCGGGTGCATGACCACTGGAGTTTCCACGATGGCAAGCGTGAGGTCAGCCTGACCGTCAGTGGCGACCGCTTCAGTGACGACGCCGATGTGGTGCGCCTGTGGGCGGTGGCGGGAGCCGGGATCGCCTACAAGTCGTGGCTGGATGTGGCCGGTGATGTGCTGGCGGGGCGGCTGAAAGTGTTGTTGCCGGAGCTGCTCTGCGAACGCGCTCCGCTGAATCTGCTGTGCGCCCATCGCGCACAATTGAGTAAGCCGGTGAACCTTCTGAGGGAAATGCTCGCCAGCCGTTGCGCCGAATTGAGTAGCCGATTTCCCGTTTTTCAGGAGTCTGACCATTAGTCGCAGGTAAATAGCGAAATTTCTCTCAGGAACAATCACCAACCACGTCCACTCAGGCGCAGGACGCAGCGAGCAACCCGCTTATACTAGCGACCGCCTGAAGCCCGCACCGACAGGCCGGCAAGAGAACGATCAGACCGGAACCGGCGAGGCAGGAACGAGGGTCGCGACAGTACTGCGGTTTCCTTGCTGCGGCGCGCTGCCTTGCCTCGGCTCAAGGCGTTTTGCGCGCCTTGGCTGACGACTGATTACTGGTCAAGATGTCTATGAGCAGTAGACGATACGATTCAACAGGGAGTGAATACATGGAACATGCACCTTGCATCAGCCAGATCGCCACGTTGCTGGCCGATCCCAAACGCAGCGCGATGATGTGGGCGTTGATGGACGGCTCGGCGCGGCAGACCGAGGAGCTGGCGTTGCTGGCCGGGCTTTCGCCTTCGTCAGCCAGCGCGCATCTGGGGCGCTTGTCCGCTGGGGGGCTGTTGAAGGTCGAGGCGCGCGGACGCAAACGCTTCTTTCGTCTGGCGGCTCCCGAAATCGGCGCGGCCATCGAAGCGCTGGCCAGTGCCACCCTGGCCAGCGCCCCGCGAGAAATCCCCGACGTGTTCAAGCGTGCCTCGCCGGTCGTCAGGCCCCAGGCCGCTCCTTCGTCACTGCTGCGTGCGCGGTTTTGCGACGACCATCTCGGGGGCACGCTGGCCGCCGATCTGTACCAGCGGATGCTCGACGCCGGCTGGATCGAGCAGCTTGAAAACCGGGTGGTCGTGACGCACAAAGGCTCGACACAACTGGCCGGGCGCGGGGTCTACATCCAGGCGCTGGCCCATCGCAATGCCCAGGTGGCTTGTGCCTGTCCGGACTGGAGCGAGCGTCGTCCGCACATGGGAGGCTCGCTGGGAGCGGCGTTGTTGCAGCTGTTCATGCAGTCGGGCTGGCTGGTGCTGCCCAAGGACTCCCGTGCTTTGCAACTGACGGCGGCGGGCCAGCGGGAAATTCATCGATTTGCCTGTGAAACTGAGCTGGAAATGGCGTTATAGAGCGCTTTCTTCCACGGATGTACTCCTGAACGTCGTCAACGGCTGCGAACAAGTCGCATCTGGCACAGGCGCGCAACCGCTATCGCGCACACTCGATCCGGGGACTTTTCGGATTGAGGAGGTGGCATGGACACGGGAAACTACAGCGCGGCAGATCGACTGGAGCGCCTGCCAGTCAGCGGTTATCACCGGATCATCTTTATCATCATCGCCCTGGCGTTTTTCTTCGACTCCATGGATCTGGCGATGATGACCTTCCTGCTCGGCTCGATCAAAGCCGAGTTCGGCCTGAGCAGCGCCGAGGCTGGTCTGCTGGCCAGTTCGAGCTTTTTCGGCATGGTGCTGGGGGCGTCGCTGTCCGGGATGCTGGCTGATCGATTCGGCCGAAAACCGGTGTTCCAGTGGAGCATCGTCCTGTGGGGGCTGGCCAGTTACCTGTGCTCCACGGCGCAGACGGTCGAAAGCCTGACGCTGTTTCGCATCCTGCTGGGAATCGGCATGGGCATGGAGTTTCCGATTGCTCAGTCGATGTTGTCGGAGTTGATCCCTGCCCAGCGTCGGGGTCGCTATATCGCCTTGATGGACGGCTTCTGGCCGCTGGGTTTTGTCGCGGCGGGCGTGCTGTCGTATTTCCTGCTGCCGTTGATTGGCTGGCGCGACATCTTTCTGGTGTTGGCGGTGCCGGCGGTGTTCGTGCTGGCGATCCGCTTTTTCATTCCCGAGTCGCCGCGCTGGCTGGAACAGGCCGGCAAACATGACGCAGCGGACAAGGTTTTGTGCGGCATCGAGGCGCGGGTACAGGCATCGCTGGGCGGTGCTGCATTGCCGGCGCCGGTTCGTCTGCCACGTAGTGTGACCCCGCCGGGCCATTTCCTTTCGGCGCTCAAACAGATCTGGTCTCCGCAGTATCGCCAGCGCACGACGATGATCTGGAGCCTTTGGTTCTTCGCGCTGCTCGGCTTCTACGGCCTGACCTCCTGGCTCAGCGCGCTGCTGCAACAGTCGGGGTTTGCGGTCACCCAGTCGGTGTATTACACGGTGCTGATTTCCCTCGGCGGGATTCCCGGTTTCCTGATGGCGGCCTGGCTGGTGGAGCGCTGGGGACGCAAGCCGGTGTGCATCGTCACGCTACTCGGCGGCGGGGTGATGGCGTTTCTATACGGGCAGAGCGCAGTGTTCGGCGGCAACGTGGCGCTGCTGATCGGCACGGGGCTGTTGATGCAGTTTTTCCTGTTCGGCATGTGGGCGGTGCTCTACACCTACACGCCGGAACTGTATCCGACCTCGGCGCGGGCGACGGGGTCGGGGTTCGCCTCGGCTATCGGGCGCGTGGGTTCGCTGCTCGGGCCGTTGGTCACCGGGCTGGTGTTCCCGATCACCGGGCAGGGCGGGGTATTTGCGCTGGGAGCGCTGTGCTTTGCGATTGCGGCGGGGGTGGTGTGGCTGTTCGGGATGGAGACGCGGGGTAAAACCCTGGAAGAGCTGACTGAAACCGAGATGCTCAGCTGAATACAGCACCCTGTGGGAGCGGGGGGG